>JAHCHX010000001.1:3555000-3670983 GCA_026129545.1 Saprospiraceae bacterium | reverse complement strand
GGCCGGACTGCCACTCGAAGGCGAGGGGCGGGCATTCGCCGACGAGCGGCAGGGCGATGGCGCCGTCGGGCAGGCCCGCGCAGGCGGCCTTGACGTCCGGCGCTGCGGCGAGGGCGAGGGCGGGGGTTTCGTAGGCGCCGATGTCCACCGTGCCGTCCTGGACGCGGGGGTTTCCGGCGAAGTCGGTGGGGATGGTGGCGGCGTGGAGGTTGTTGCCGGCGTTGACGAGGGGCGAGCAGCCCTGAAGGCGGAAGTCGCCCGCGGCGGGGTTGATGAACATGGGGTCGAGGCCGGTTTGGACGTTTTCGCAGAAGACTTGGTAGAGGGGTGGGGCGCAGTCTATGCTGTCGAAGACGCAGTTTTGGAGATAGTATTTGCCGTCGGTGTTGCCAAAAAACTCAGTAAACGTGCAGGAGTTGAAGACGGAATTTTGGAAATAAATTTTAGAGTCTTTATTGGGTGCGCCTAGCTTATCTATTGCACAGTCATAAAAAGTAGAGTTTGATACTTTTGAATCAAAAAAAATCATACCCGTTACTCCTTCGGTAATGCTTGAAAATGAAACTGCCATATTGTGTATCACACAATTTCCTCCTGAATAGATAGATCCAAAATGAGATTGTTCAATTCTTAGCTTATCGATAAAGGCAGCAGGACCAAGCAGAAAAGGATTGGCAACACAATTTAGAAAAGTGTTTTTTTCGATAAACACGGTTCCTGCATCTCCAAGAGAACCTTGCATTCTCGTAGCGGAAGGCATATTGTTTATTTCAAAAAAATTATTTGAAATTATTTTTTCACCATCTTCGCCAAGACAATTAAAACCAACATCAGATGCACTAAAAAAGGTGCCATCGGGAACCCTCGCCCTATTCTTGTAAAAATAGCAGTTGTCTACCCATACGCACATGGTGAACAGAAAGAATCTGTTATCTAAAACTAAGCCACAGCGTTCATTCTGAACAAACCTGCATCCTTCCACCCTTACTTTTGCTCCGGCGTTTCGCCCTACCCTTAGCGTGGCCCCTCCGCCGCCCATGACGGCATCGTTTTGCGCGAACTCGCACCGATACACGTCAATCACGTCCGTCCGCTCGGCATCTAGCACGAACAGCCCGCCGCCGTTGCGACCGGCGAGGTTGCCTGTGAACCTGCAGCCCTCGAAGTCCATCCTGTCCACCCAGGCGCAGCCGTTGCGGTACAGCCCGCCGCCGTCCTGCCCGGCGCGGTTGCGCTCGAACACGCAGTCGCGGAAGGTCGGGGCCACCGACCCCGTGCCGCTGCCGTCCACGTACACCGCCCCGCCGTGCAGCCGCGCGTAGTTGCGCTCGAAGCGGCAGTTGGAGACGGTGCAGTAGGCCTCCTCGTCGCGTGCCATGACGAACAGCGCGCCGCCCGCCATGCGCGGCAGGTCGGCGGCCGCGACGCCCGGATAGTCGGCCTGTCCGAAGCGGAACACCAGCCCGTCCACCACCGTCAGGCTGTCCGGCTCCCCCATGTAGAGGATGGTGTAGGAGTTGTCGGTGCTGTCGCCCGCCGTGCCGATGTCGCCGCTCAGCACGGTGGGGTGGGCCTGCCAGTCGCGCTGCGCGAGGTCGGCCTCGGTGCCGGCGAAGCCGCCGTAGAGCGCCACGCCGCTTTTGAGGTCGAAATAAATGTCCCGGGCGGTGCCGGTGGTGGGTCTGTACTCGCCCTCGGCCACCCACACCTCGTCGCCGGGCTGGGCGGCGGCGAGGGCGGCGTGCAGGTCGGCGTATGCGTCGGCCCAGGAGGAGCCGTTGTTCTGGCCGGTGGCGGCGTGGTTGACGTGGAGGCGCTTTTGGGATAGGGCGGGGCCGAGCGCCCCGAGGAGGAGTATATGGAGGAGTAGGATGTTTTTCATGAGAAAAGTCGTGTGTTTGGTTTGTGTTTGAAAGCGATTCGTCGGAAAAGAGGCCGTCTCACAAGTTTAAATTTCGACAGGATTAACAAGATTTACAGGTTTTTTTACCCGAAAAAGGGCGCGAATCTTGTCAATCCTGTCAAACAAACATCACTTATGGGACATCCTCTTGAGAAGCGGGCGCGTCCGTCATTGCCGGATGAAGGTGCCCTTCGCCCGCTGCTTGCCGTGCCGCAGCTCCCAGTGATAGACCCCGGCGGGCCACTCGGCGGCTTGCGGCACGGTCAGCGCGTGCGGGCCTTGTTCCAATGCGTACTCGCGGAAAAAGACCCTCGTGCCGAAGGCGCCGTAGATGGACAGCCGTGCATTGCCCGCTTGCGGCATCGTCAGGTCGAAACCGACCTCGGCGACGGCGGGGTTGGGGCGACAGGTCGCCGACAGGGGGTTGTCGCCGGCTTGCTCGCGGCTTTCCGTTTCCGGCGCGACCCTCAGCCGGAGCGCGTGGGCATGGCCCGCCTCGCCCCAGCCCAGCCCGGCAAGCGCCTCGTCGTCGAGGCGCAAAAGGCCGCCCGGGTCGGGGATGTCGCGCTTGGCCCGGAAGGCGAGGCGGAACAGGGCTTGGCCTGCTTGCAGGGGCGCCTCCTCGCCGGGCTGGGCGAACCACAGGGCGCGGACGAGGCCCTGCCCGGCCCGAGTGAGGCCGAAGTTGCCCTCGTTGAGGCTCCCCAGGTCGCCCTGCGCGGGGCCGACGAGCTCCAGCGCGTCGGGGTCGAAGCGCAGGGCCATCTGCCAGGCGACGAGGGGCACACCCGTGGCGGCCCGCACCGGCAGGGCGAAATGCTCGCCAGCCCTGAGGGGGCTCGCGGGGATTTCGAGCGCGGCCTCGCCGACGGGTTTTTGAAAAGCGTCGCAGTCGTTGGAGCAGCCCGTCAGGGCGCTCAGGTTGACGTCGCCCACCTTGATGGCCACGAAGTCGGCTTCGGCGGTGGGAAGGGCATATGTTCCATTTTCTGGAAAAGTGGTTTGGAAAGGGTCGCTTGGATTGGGGAACACATACGACTTGGGCACAAAACGCCACGAGGTGTTGTTTCCGGGAAGCGTGTCGGCAAGGCCCAGTATCAGCTTTCGCAGCTCAGCGATGTCAAACGTCGTGATGCTGTTTGACTTGTTCGCGTCGGCGGCAATCATCTTATACGGGCTGTCCAGGACTTCCAGCCCAAGTATGTGCTTTTGGATGAGCACGAGGTCGAAGGTGGTCACGCCGTTGAGGGGGTTGTCGTTTTTGGAGGGGGTGACCTGATACTGGCTGACGCCCTCGCACACGCACTTTGAGTATGGCACCGCGCAGGAAGACGAGGCGCTGGGCAGGTTGGCGACGAAATTGATGGGAGCGCACCCCCCGCCCACGGGCGCGACGTGCACGCTCACGGCATCCACGAAGCAGCCGTTCTTCGTGGCGATGTCGCCCTCGATTTTTTTGGGGCAAAGCAGGCCCATGTTGTGGATGGCGGGGCGGCACTCGTCGGTCGAGACGTTCTGGATTATCCGCTTGACGGTCACGCGCCGCGCCTTGCCGCTCATCACGCAGCCGCCGCTGCCATTAAACTCTATCCGGATGCGGGTGTTGGCATCGAGGGTGATGCCGTCGGCATCGTTGATGCACAGGTTGACGGTGTTGCCCGACACATAAAAACAGCCGCCCGGGCAATCGTAAGGGGCTGATGTCGGGCACGTTATGTTCTCCAGATAGGCACCCGATATGGTCACGCCCGGCTGCAGGTCGAACTCGAGCAGCGCCTTGAAAATTTTGAATGCTCGGGTGGGCTCATTGCCGAAGTTCCAGTTCAGTCGCGCGTAAGCCGCCAAGTTCCCGCACTCGCTGGGCGGCACCGACGAGGGCTCCACCGTCAGCCACATGTCGGGACAGGGCGGCTCGCCCATGTGGGCGCACTCGACCGACCCTTCGGAGTCGGGGGAAAAAGCGTGGCACTGAAAACTGGGGCCGGTGCCGATGCTCTGCCCGCTTCGGACGCGCCCCGGCCTCAGGGTGGCCGTGAGGGTGTGCGTCTCGCCGGCATCCTCGGGCCTCGGCACGCGGATGGTGAAAAGAACCGTGCCGCCCGGAAGCCCCGATGCCGAAAACGACGGGTACCTGGCGTGCAAGAGGTACCTGACCTTGTCCTCCACCTCCAAAACCCGCACCGTCGGGAGCGGGATGCCGCCGTTGAAGCCCGTCGCTTGAGGGGGGGCGTTCATCCGGGGCGCGTTGGGGCCCGCGCAAGCGATTTCCACCGCGAAATCCATGAAATTCACGTCTGGCGGAAGCATGGACACCGTGACGGGGACGAGCATGAAGAGCGGGCTGACACAATTGGCCTCGAGGGACAAGGTGGCCGCGGACGCGACAGAGGGCGGCGGAAACGTCGAGACGGTGTTCCCGATGCAGCCCGGCTGGCTCGTGCACATATGGAAATCGTTGACGTAGCTCAGCTCGGCGCACTCCAGCCCGAACTCCTCCCCCGGAAAGCCGTCCACGAAGACCTGAAAGAGCGGCTGGGTGGTCCGGTATTGCTGAAAGGGGATGAGGGGCGTGACCTCGCCCGTCATGTTTGTCACCAAAAGGGTGGCCTCGCCCTCCTTGGCGTCGAAGGTGACGGCGGGGTTGCCGTTGCCCAAAAACGCGGCGAGGCAAGTCGCCGCCTCGGTGAGCGGCTCGTTGATGGACGTGATGGCGCCTTTCGCAAGGTTGAGCCTGACTTTCACGACCAAATGGGCGTAGCCCATGTTGAAGTTGCCGTTCGACCAGGCGCCCGGCGCGGGCGGCACGGCCCTCAAAAAAACGTCGTATCGCATTCTCTGGCAGTTGGTGGGGCCGCAACAGGGAAAACAAAGGGGCTGGTCGTCGGCGCTCCCGTCGTACGGCGACGGCACTATCTCTATTTGCAGGGAGCCGCAGGGCGGGTGAATGGCAGGGCCTGTCTGTGCCGACAGGCCTGATGCCAAAACGAGCCAGCCGAGGAGCGGGAAAACCGCCTTGAGCAGGCGGTGCGCGGCCAAACAGGGTGTCACGGCTCTTGAGACGGGGTTTTCCGTGAGCGTGCCGAAAGGGGCAAGGGATTGAGACGGGGCGCCGGACGATTCAATGTTTCGCCCCCCCCCCCCCGTTTTTTTCGGAAGATAATTTTGTCAAGCATGGTAAAAGGTTTTTGAAAAATGAATGAATAACGGTTTGCATGATGCTCAAGGGATGATTGGCCTGCCACTCGCCGCCGCGTCGTGTCGCGGCAAGCGTCCTTCAGGCGTGTCCTTTGCGCGTGAGCAAGGGACGCTCCCCATTGTGGGGGCAGGGCTTGTTAACGGAAAACAGATTAGAGGCCCGGCCGGGCGCGATAAAAAAGGTAGCCTTCGTCGCTGGAAAAAAAGATGAACACCGAAAAACGCGCGGATAATCTGTGGGGATTATTGTCAGGGTACTCGTACACTCACCTATCGGTCGGATATGTGGTACTGGTCTAAAGAACACATAAAACTCATATAACTAAGGCTGTGGCAAAGATAGTCAAGGGGGCGCAGAATCAAACCGGGAAGAAGGGTTTGTGCCAAAAATTAACATACGCCCTACCCTTGCTTCATGCGCAGATACACGCCGTTCGTCCACCCAAAACCGTCTTGATTGGGATATTCGCCACCGCCCGCTTTTGCGTCGGGGTTCATCACGTCGTATTTTTCCATCATTTTGCCAGTGTCGGCGTAGGTTTTTTCATTTAGCGCGAGCCAGCGCATCCGGTTGGCCGATGCCACTTCGTCCAGCCCGTATTGGCGCAAACCTTTGAAGGCTATCCATTGCAAGGGTGCCCAGCCGTTGGGGGCGTCCCATTGTTGGCCGCTGCGGACGAGGGTGGTGACAAGGCCGCCGGGTTGCAGGAATTTTGCTTGAAGGTGCTGCGCCACTTGTGTGGCCTGCTCTTTTTCCGCAAGGTGGAAAAACAGGGGGAAAGTGGCCGCGAGCGTCCATGCGTCGGTGTGTTTGTTGGCTGAAAAATGGTAATCAAAATAAAAACCCGCCGCTTTGTCCCAGCAGTATTGTTGAATGGCGGCCTTGCGCAAGCGAGCGCGGGTTTTCATCACTTCGACGGGGGTGTGGTCGGGCAATTGGCGGTAGGCATGAACGAGTGTTTTTTCCAAATAATAAAGCAGGCAATTGAGGTCAATCGGCACTATATCAGTTGTTTGAATGGTCTTGATGTGTTGCCCGTCGGCGAACCACCGGCTGCTGAAATCCCAACCCGACTCGGCGGCTGCGCGGATGTGGCGATAGACGGTCGAAGGGTCGCGGCCCGATTGTTGAGCGACATGGACATCCTCTGTGTATGCCTCCGGGCGCGGTGAGTCGAGGTCGTCCCAATAACGGTTGAGGATGCTGCCGTCGGGCAGGCGCACGACCCGACGGTATGCGCTCAGTGCAGCCGACAAGTCGTTTTCACCAGCCATCCAGAAGGCATATTCTTTTTCTAGCTGATGACGATATTTTAACAGCGTCGCCTCACCCTTCGTTTCGGCCAGCAGATTGACCATGAGCGCGAAAAACGGGGGTTGCGAGCGGCCCAAATAGTACGTCCGGTTGCCGTTTGGGATGAACCCAAAGGTGTCAATCAGGTACGCAAAATTGTCCACCATCTGCTGAATGATGTCCACGCGCCCCGACACTTGCAGGCCGAGCATGGTGAAGTAGCTATCCCAATAATAGATTTCGCGGAAGCGCCCCCCGGGCACGATATAGGGATGGGGCAGGGCTATGAGCGATGATGGGCGATTGCTGGCTGACGGCAGTTGGTCGGGTTGGCGGAGCAGCGCATCCCACAGGTTTTCAAGGTGTTGCAATATGGGGAGCTGGGCAAAAGAATGAGCGAGAGCAGGCTCGGGGGGAAGCTCGAAGTGTGTCACCACGAATTTTTTCAAATCAAAACCCGGTTGGCTTTTAGCCTGCTCGTAGGCTGATAGGATGGCGGTCGCATCGGATTTGGGGGCGCAGTCGGGGAAAAATTTGGAATCGGGGAAAATGCCGCTTGTCTGCACGGCTTCATACAGCGGTGAAAGAGACTCAATGTGGAAATGGTGCATAATAATTGGGCTTCAGTAAATATGTTTGTGCGCCAAAAATGAAAAAACGGACGGAAATGAGATTACTTTTATTCATCGGAATCGGGAGTTTCGTCGGGGGCGTGTTGCGCTATTTGACGGCTCAATGGGTGCAGGGAAAGTTCTTGTCGGCTTTTCCTTTTGGCACATTGGGGGTGAACATCGCCGGATGCCTTGCCATAGGGCTGGTGTTTGGGCTGAGCGAGCGGAGCAGCCTGCCGATGGAATGGCGGCTCTTTTTGGCTACGGGCCTATGCGGCGGCTTCACCACTTTTTCGGCGTTCTCCAACGAGACGCTCGCGCTCCTGCGCGACGGCCAATATGGATATGCCGCGACGTACGTCGTGGCGAGCGTGCTGTTGGGGTTGTTGGCTACTTTCATCGGTTTCACTATTATCAAAATCCTTTGACTATGGAAAATAATCCGAATGCCAAGCTGCTCCGCATTTTCATTGGCGAAAATGACAGGGCCGGAGGACGACCTTTGTACGAAACAATTGTTTTCGAGGCCAAAAAACTGGGGCTTTCGGGGGCTACCGTGCTGCGCGGCATCATGGGCTTCGGGGCCAACAGTCAGGTGCGCACGACCAAGCTGTTTGAAATTTCATCCGATTTGCCCATCGTGGTGGAAATCGTGGACGATGAGGAAAAAATCAGGGTGTTTGTCGAGACCGTTGAGCAGTTGTTCGAGCAAACGCGCTCAGGGGGGTTGATTACGATAGAGAAGGCCGAGGTGATTCGCTACAAGGCCGGAACATGAGTGTTTTCTCCCCTCATGCCTGCGGCTTTCCCTGCAATTTTTTGAAAAAAAGCAGCCCTACCAACAATATCCCAATCGGCACCAGCGAAAAGTAGAATGCCGTTTGCCCATCAAAATGCTGGAAGATATTGCCTGTGATGATAGAGCCTGTGGTGCCGCCCAAGGCGGAGAAAATAATGATAAGACCCGACATCAGGCCGTGCTTATGCTTGGGCAAGCTGCTTAAAATCAGCGAGTTGATAGCCGGATAAATCGGCGCGAGAAACAAGCCGATGAGCGGGAACACAAACGCCGCCAACGGCGCGTCGCCCCATCCCGTCACCGTGCGCTCGCCGATGCCTTTTGCCAATGGTACGGCTGTCAGCACCAACAGCGCAGCCAAGATGAGGCAGCCTACAAGCACCACGTCCCACTTGAGTTTTTTCATCGCAATGCCCGCGAGAAAACGTCCCAAAGCGGTGGCTCCGGCCAGTATGCTCGCCATTTCGATGCTCAAGGCGGTGGGCAGGTTGAGCACCTTGCTGTTGTAGGTAGGCAACCAACTCATGATGCTTTGTTCGACCAATACATAGAAAAAAGCACAGAGGATGAACACCAGCACGAGTGGCACGACCATCAGCTGAAACATTTTGCCAAAATCTTGCACGAGCGAAATGTTTTCTTGGCTCTTTGAGGCTGATTCATCGAGCTTTGCCGTAAGCAACAACAGGAAGGCTGCCAGCGAAATGCCCCCCAACAAGTAGTACACCCGAAGCCAAGCGGTGGACTGAGGATTGGCGTCGTCCACGAAGGCACTAAAGATGAAATAGCCCGTCAGGATGCCGACCATGAAAAACGACTCGATAAAGTTCATCAGGCTGATGTGTTCCTTTTCGTCGCGGGTGACAAGCCCAATGGTGCTGTACACTGACATTTTTATGAGCGCAAAACTGGAGCCGACCGCCGCAAACAGGAGTTTCGTAGCCCAAAAACCATTCAGCATGGGCATGGCAACACAAGCAACCGTCACCAAACCCAACGCGATGAGCATGGCGTTTTTGTAGCCGATGCGGGTGATGTAGGAGGAAAGCAAAAACGACACAGCGGCAATGCTCAGGTCCTTGAACGCTTCGAGCACGGAGGCCGCGCTCTCCGTCACGCCATAGTTGTTCTGCACTTGGAGGATGACCGTGCCCACACTATTGAGCAGGATGGCGAACACGAAGTAGTTGAGGAATAGGGAAGCTTTGATTTGCCAGTTTTGCATTTTTGCCGTCGTTAAAATTTGAATCTCGCCACGAAGAGGCGAAGGCGCAAAATTTTATGAATCAACTCTTTGCACCTTTGTGGCCATCTCAAAAGTTTTGATTGATGGTGTGACAAACCCGACTTTTGAGCAAGTTTGTCAGTTCACGGGGCGCGTCGGCGCGAGCCGAATGGAACGGCAAAGAAAACACGGCCTCATCAGAAAACACGCCCTGCCCCCGATTTCTTGCGTAGTTTTCGGCCACAAGGCAGCGCCCAGTGGCCGAACCAATTGTCAAACAGCAACACTCAATCACATAGATATTCAATCATTTCTCCGCAACCATGTTCCAACGACAAACCCGCCGCGCATTTCCTGCCAGTTATATTCTCATATTGTCCGCTGCCGTGTTGGCGCTGCTTTATTTTTTGATAAAAGAACTCAACAAAAAACAGGCACCCCAACAGTCTCCCGCACCTGTTGAGCAAAAGGAAGAACGAGAGGCCAAAAAGGATGGGTTGCGCCCAGCCGAGTGGTTTTTTGCGGTACGCGAATATCCAGATTTTCGTCCAGATGTGGGTGTTTATTCGCAAGCCCTGTGTGCGGCGATGCAAGGTGTCGCGTCGCGCAATGGCAATCCCGGCTTTTCAGCGCCGTGGAAGGTGCAAGGGCCCGCCAACATCGGCGCTCGCGTGAACACCATCAAGGTGCATCCCACCAACCCCAACATCATTTATATTGGTTACTCGCAGGGCGGCGTGTGGAAGACGGTCAATGGAGGCCAGACGTGGAACCCCATCTTCGACCAGCAATCTTTTCTCGCCATTGGCGACATCGAACTCGACCCTCAGAACCCCAACACGGTGTTTGTCGGCACGGGCGACCCCAACATCAGCGGCTATCCCTTCATCGGCGACGGCATCTGGAAAAGCACCAACGGCGGTCAGACATGGCAACACATTGGGCTTGAAAATCAGCGCATTGTTTCAAAAATAGCCATACACCCCGCCAATCCGAGCATCATCTATGCCGCGACGATGGGGCTGCCTTTTGAGCGAAACAACCAACGCGGCCTTTACAAAACCACCAACGGCGGACAAACTTGGCAACAGGTCTTGTTCGTATCCGATTCTACGGGCATCATTGACATCGCGGTATCGCCCGACAACCCCGACGTGGTGTACGCCGCTGCGTGGGACCGAATTCGCAACAATCAGGAAAGCCTCGTGAGCGGCCCGAACGCTCGCATCTGGAAAACCACCGACGGCGGGCAAAACTGGGTTGTGCTCACGGGGGGATTGCCGGAAGGCCCCAATAGCCGCATCGGGCTTTCCATAGCCGCCAACAATCCTAACCACCTCGTAGCGGTGTATGTCGGCACCTCGTTGGATATACTTGGCATATATAGAACCACCGACGGTGGCGCGTCTTGGTCGGCGCTCCCGTTGAATGGCCTCAATCCCGGTTTCATGGGAGGCTTTGGTTGGTATTTTGGCAAAATTTTTATCAACCCCTTCAATCCCGACGACATATTTGTGTGCGGCGTGGAGCTCTGGCGCTCCACCGACGGTGGGCAGAATTGGTTTCAGACCACTCCTGACTGGTGGCTTTACGAGGTGCACGCAGATATGCACGACGTGGCTTTTGTCAACGCCAACACTTTTTTGCTCGCCACCGACGGCGGCTTATACCGGAGCAACGACAAAGGATTTTTTTGGGACAAAATCGAGAACATCCCCACGTCTCAATTCTACCGGGTGGCCTACAATCCCTTTGCACCCGACCAGTACTACGGCGGTATGCAGGACAACGGCACTTCGGGAGGCAACGAGAGCTTTGCCACTGACTGGCCCCGCATTTTCGGCGGTGATGGTTTTCAGCCAGTTTTTCATCCCGAAAACCCCAATATCTGTTATGTGGAGACCCAAAACGGCGGCATTTGGGGCAAAACGAGCGCGGGCGGCTTTTTTGAATGGGCGGCATCGGGCATCGAATCAGGCGACCGCCGCCACTGGGATATGCCTTATATGTTGAGCCGACACGACTACGAGGTCATGTACACCGGCACGCAGCGCGTCTATCAAAGCTATGGCCACTTGCCCTCTTGGTATCCAGTTAGCGAAGACTTGACCGATGGCAATATTTTTGGCGCACGCTATCACACCATCAGCACTTTGGATGAAAGCCCGCTTGATGCCGATTTGATTTATGTGGGCACTACCGATGGCAATGTGTGGCGCGGCAACCCCTCCACCCAATCGTGGACGGACATCACTTCGGGTTTGCCCGACCGCTATGTGGCGCGGGTGCGGGCCTCGCCAAATGTATCCACGCGGGTTTATGTGGCACACACCGGCTACAAATCCAATGATTTTTCACCACGCTTGCACCGCTCCGACGATAAAGGCAACACTTGGGTGTCCATTGCGGGCGATTTGCCCAATTTGGCGATAAACTCCGTCATTGTGCTACCCGGTCATCAGGACTCCGTCATTTTTGTCGGCACCGACGGTGGGGTGTATGGCACCCTCGATGGCGGACAGCATTGGGAGCGCTTGGGCGCGGGGATGCCCTTTGTGCCAATATATGACCTTGACTTCAACCCGATAGAGCGCACGCTCATTGCTGGCACCTACGCCCGAAGTATCATGACTTTCCCGCTTGATTCGCTGCAAATCGGCGAAAACGTTTCGACCAATGCTCCCGCTGGCAAAAATCAACCTTCGCTGGTGGCACGCCCCAATCCGAGCAGTGTGCAGACAAATTTGACTTTGGCTCACCTGCCCTCTGGGCAAACGACCGAGGTGTTCGTTGCCGACCTTTCTGGGCGGGTTGTTTGGCAAAAGCAGTTCAAAGGCACGGCTGCCCACAGTGTGCCGTTGGATGTCAATATGTTGAATCCGGGGGTTTATGTTGTTTTTGCCCGAACAGGCGGAAAGGTGTGGGGGCAACAAAAGCTGGTGGTGAATCGCTGACCTGATATGTTTGGCAACATATTGTCTATGCCGGCGGACGCGCTTTTTCTCCGCGTATCGCTTTTGCTGGGCGTTGTCTTCGCAGTGCTCGTGCCGCCTTTTCAGTCGCCCGACGAACCCAACCACTTTTTTCGGGCTTACCAAGTGAGCGAGGGGGTGTTTTTCCCAGAAATACGCGAGCAACGCCTCGGCGGCACGCTTCCGCGCTCGCTGGCTCAGGTGCGCGATTCTTTTTCGTCGCTGAAAATGAATTACAATGCCCGCACAAACCCACGACTGATATGGGAAAGCCTTTCTATTCCACTCAACGCTCAACAGAGGGATTTCCTTGATTTCCCCAATACCGCCATCTATGCCCCGACGGCCTATTTGCCTCAATCAACGGCCATTGCGTTGTCGCGCATGGCGGGGGCATCGCCTTTGCAAATGCTCTATGCCGCTCGGCTGTGCAATCTCTTGCTGTGGGTATTGTTAGTGTGGATTGCCATCCGTGCCACGCCATTTTTGAAAAGCGCGATGCTGGTGCTGGCGCTGTTGCCAGCCTCCATTGTCGTCGCTGCCTCCGCCAGTGCGGACGTGACCACCAACGGCATGAGCTGGTGCTTGATGGCTTGGCTTGTGAGGGGTGTGCGTTTCCCCGCAGCCCTTGCGGCCACGGTTGTCATTTGCGCGAACAAGCTCATTGCTTGGCCTTTGGTGCTGCTCTATTGGTTTCGCTCATGGGGAAAGCGGGTTTTAGCGGGTCTCTCCATCGCGGCCATCGGCCTTGCGGCGGCCCTGCTTTGGGGCAATCTGGCGCAGCAATGGTTCATTCCTTACGATGCGTATCACCCGGGTTTTCGAGATGCCCAAACCCTGAACGAGGGCGTTTCCCCCGCGCGTCAGAAAGCATACATTGCGGAGCACCCATTGCATTTCATCTCGGTGGCAGCAAAATCCTTCGCCCTATCCGCTCCTTCCACCGCCGCGCATTTCGTGGGGAAGTTTGGCTGGGAAAAAAACTATTTGCACCCGGTTTGGATAGTGTTGCTGTGGCTGTCCATCATCCTTGTTTGTGTCTCGGAGCAAAATCCGTTGCGCCCCGTGCAACGGCTTGGGGCCGTTGGCATCGCAGGGCTTTATGTGGCGCTGTTTGCGCTCACCATGTATGTGCTTTGGTGCCCAGTTGGGGCGGCAGAGGTGACCAATTTTCAAGGGCGCTATTTTGTGCCCATAGCACCTGTGGTTGCGCTGGCAGTTGCGCATGCTCGATTAGGGGAAAGCAGGACAATCATATTTGGCTCTGTTTTAGGCATCTTGTTGGCAAGTCATGTCGCTATGGCCATTGAGATATGGTGGAGGTATTATCAAGCGGCAATATAGGTGGGCGATGACCATGCTATCAGAAGAGAGTTTCCTGCCTGATGTCCGTGATTGTATGTGACGGAAAGTTACCCCTTTTCGGCGGCTCGGTGATTTTTTGGGCTTCACGTTTTGCCGGGTTGTCTGTGACTTTGAGGTCAACGGACATTTGTCCCACCTTTTTACAAGCCAGAATTTTTTCCTTTTCGTCAAATCAAACAACTTGTCAAGATGAAACACTATCTCCCTTTGGCAGCGCTGTGGCTGCTTGGCTTGCAACCCGCCTCCACTCAAAACGCCGCCTATCCCGACACCACTTTCACAAATTATTTTCGCCGGGAAAGTGGCTGGACGGCTGGCGATGCCACCCTCAGCATCCCATTGCCAAACAACAAAGTGCTGTGGCTTTTTGGCGACAGCTACATTGACAATTACAACCCGGCTGACACGTCGTTGCCTTGTATGTTTCAAGTGCGCAATGCAGCCATGTTGCAAACGAAGAGCAACCCCAACCAAATGACCACGCTGCTGGACTACTCGCAGTCAGGCATCAACAGGACGCTGTTCAAATTATCGAACAATGAGCTGCCCTACTATTACTTCTGGCCGGGGCATGGCTATGTTCACGGCGATACGGTCTATATTTTTCTGCAACGATACCACACTCCGCAAGGCTCATCGCAAATCAATCATGTAGGCACATATTTGGCCAAGATGCTTCTTCCAAATTTGGAATTGGTGGGCATTTATGCGCTCCCAGCAACGGACGGTATCTTTTTTGGCCGGTGGGTGTTTGTTCCGGTGAATGGCAATTATATTTTTGTTTATGGAAACAAAATACACGATGTGCCTTTCGGCAACGGTACTTTGAAAGTTTGGAAACCTTATGTGGCACGAGTACCCATCAACAACCCAATGGGACCGTGGCAATTTCGCACGTCCAACAGCTGGAGCAACGACCCAGCCCAAGCGGCCCCCATCTCCACCCATGGCGTGTCTCCGGGCTTTAGCGTCTTAAGGCGCGACGGCGACCTCTACCTCATCACCCAACAAAATGGCTACTTGCAATGCGGGTCAGGCAGAGAAATATATTCTATCAAAGGTGGCGCGGCTCCGTGGGAGCCATTCACTTCAAAGCAGACCATCTACGTTGCGCCCGACCAGTACAATGGCCGGTATCTCTTGACCTACAACGCCTACGTTCACCCAAGTTGGAATAGAAAGGAAGGATTGCTCATTTCCTACAATGTCAATGACCACTCCGACACCTCAAAGTATAAAAACTGTCCGTCGCAGTGTTTCTATGGCAACACCAGAAACGCCGACACCTATCGCCCCAAATTTATCCGCCTGCCTTGGTCCGCACTGACTGGCAACGGCCTTGCGCCTTCCAGCAACGGTCATGCTGCGGAAAAAGCCGCCATCGCCCCTGCCCAAACTTTGCAATTGCGCTGTTTCCCCAACCCCGCCTCTGACCATCTGCAAGTGACCTTCGAGCTGCCATCAGCGACCCCCGTTTTTATTGAGGTGCGCAGCCTTACGGGGCAAGTTGTCTATACTGCTCAAACCGTTGAGCAAGTAGCTGGCGAGCACAACGAATCCATCGAACTGGACAGGTGGCCTCCCGGTGTTTACATCTTGCGCGTTCAAGCAGCCGGTCAGGAAGTGGCGCAAAAAATAGTGAAGCAGTAGGCCAGCTACGGAGATTCGCAGGTATGGCATGAACCCCGACGGAAAGGTTTTTTTGGCCACCGCTTTTGTCGGGGTTCATGCCATGTCCAAAAGAGGATGCGTTTGTAGTTTGTAGATTGTAATGACGGTAAGTATCGTTAAAGTCCGTGAGAATTTTACAACTTGCCCGCTGAAACATTGTCCGTCACTGCAATCATTTTTTCTATGAAAAATAAAAACCTGGGAATCCGCCACTACTTGCCATTGGTGCTAAGTTTGTCCGTGATATTAGCCTCCTGCGGCGACGAAAAACCCGTGCCGCCCAGCGCCCCTCCCCTCTCCGCTCCGATGGCCAGCACTTCAAACACTGACACGACGTTGCCACAAAAGAGCGATTCCGTCGTAGCCACCTCTCCTCCGGTTGACAGCTCGCCAATCGCGCTCCCCGAAATAAAGGACAACATCGCGAAGACGCCCGCTGGTGTGGCACCGAGGCACGCCCCGGCACCAGTGCCACATAGCGCCGCTCCCAATCAAGACGAAGCTTCCATCGCCCAAAATGGCTTTGCCGACGTAGCCGCTCTCGACCGAAGCATCGGCATGGATATTCGCTATGCGACAGCCGACAATTTTACCCAGTCAAAAATCTACGATTGCCCGCGCTGTTTGCTCCGCCCGGAAGCGGCAAAGGCACTTGTGAAAGCGCATAAAAACCTGCAAAAGAGAGGATTGGGACTTAAAATGTTCGACTGTTACCGCCCTCGCCCCTATCAGCAGCGCCTCTGGGACAAAGTGCCCAACCCTGACTATGTGACGCCTCCCGCCAAAGGCTCCATGCACTCGCGCGGCGCGGCGGTTGACCTCACCATCGTGGACAAAAATGGCCAGGAACTCGATATGGGCACTCCTTATGATTTTTTTGGAAAGGAGGCACACACCGACAACCTGAGCCTGCCTCCTCAGGTGCTGGCCAATCGGCGCCTGCTCCGCGAGACCCTCGAATCGGTCGGATTCAAAGGCATCCGCACCGAGTGGTGGCATTTCTCATTTAAAGGGCAAAACTATCCACTGGCCGACTATGTGTGGCCCTGTCCATGAGTCCGTTGTTCCTTCATCGCTAATTCATGTTGTAAGTCACGCCAAATCGGAAGAGCCTTCCTTGCTGCGGATTGTAGAGCAAATCGTCAACGGTGCCAGTGGCATCAAGGCCAGAATAGTGCCGATTGAACATATTCTGGAGATGGAAATAGAGCAAAAAGTGGTCGCTGAGGTAAAGACGCATCATCATGTCCCACGAGCGAAAGGTCGGGTGGCGCAATTGGGCGGCGCTCCGCTGGTATTCCTCCTGATAAAGGACGGCTTTGCTGAGCACTGAACGCTGGCGATTGGATGCGAGCATTATCTCCAACTTGTTGAAGGTGAAAAACATTCTGAACTGAACCTGCCATCGCGGCGCATTGAAGACATCGGTGGTGGGTGTGCGTTCCTGCCCCAGCCATTCCTGACCGAGCGCATATTGGAAATACAATTCGGTGCGTCCTCTGATGCGGGTCGTTTTGCGCCCTCTTTCGAGGTCGAAATTCTGGTCTTCGGAAACCAGCATGCCTTGCACGCCCCACATAGAAAGCGACAACCCGGGCGAGTTCTCCCAACCATATCGCCACGGCCCCACGAATCCGGGCTGTTGGCGCAAAACGCCCGGCCGTGCCATCTGATGGACTTTTTCGGAAAAGAACAGCGCTTCAAATCGGAACTCTTCCCTCGATTTTCGCAATCCCACTTCCCAATAGTTGACTTTTTCGGTCGCGCCCAAGCCCTCTGGAGAGATGTTGATGGAGCCATTCAAGTCAATGATAAAATAAGTGTTGCCGCGAGCAAAGAGCGAGGGGCGCCGGTAGCCTGTCGCAAAATTGCCGCGCACCGACCAAGTGCTGTCGAGGCGATAAAGCGCCGCCACACGCGGCACGGGGACAAAGCCAAAGGTGACATCGTAATTAACAGCCGCGCTCCCCAAGAGATAGAAGCGTCTGCTGTTCCATTTTAGTTGAGCAAATCCGCTACCATCAATGGCCGACACGAATGCAGGGGGGAACGGCTGCACCACTGGCGGATTGAAGGAGCCATCAATCTTGAGTTCCACGGGTATGCCGTAATGCGAAACTGCTGGCGACCCACCTGCTCCATTGACCTGAAAGCCCAAATCGAGGAATACCTGCTTGCTGATTTTTGCATTGATGCGCGATTCGAAGCGCAGGTCGAATCCGTTGGCAGTTGTATATCGCTCGTCCGAATTGAGATAGCCATGAATACTTCTCAACACATCGTTCGATACATCGGGCGTAGGCGGCGCTTGTGCTTTGTAGGAAGCCGCGCTCAAGCGGTCGAAAAGAAAAGTGGTGGTGGAGCTGTTGTCCACCCGATAGTAGAGAGCCGAGAGCGTGTTGCGGGTCACCCAGCGTGAACGCGACTGCACGAACCCAAGAGAGAAGGTTTCCAGACGTTCGGCAATGCGATTGGAAGGATTGATGTAGGAGACCGCCAAAGGATTGGTGCCCAGCGCCGTGTGGTCGAATCGCGCCATGCGGTTGTAGTTGAACGAAATACCGCGCCATGTAAGGTTGGCCCCGAACAAGCGGCTTTCGTGGGGCAGATTGGCCGTTTTTGGGAAGTTGCTGCCCGGTTCTGCTGCGCGAAAATTGGGATTGTCCGTGTATAGCGTCGTGTCCAGCCCAAACAGCAGGTAATTGTTCATGTTGTAAAGGTTCTGGTCGTAGAACACATCCGTTTTTTCCCGCACGGTGCTGCTTCCGTAAAGGGTAAACCTGAAAATCTTCTTGTCCTTGCCCAATTTCCCGCCAAACATGAGGTCGAGGCTATTGTAGCCGTTGTTGCCAAAGGAAAGGTCCGCTTGCGTGAACAGCGGGCGCTCCGATTCTTTTAAAATAATGTTGACCACACCCGCGCAAGCTTCGTTGCCGTAGATGACCCCCGCCGGCCCGTACAGCACTTCTATTCGTTCAGCCTGCCGAATAGGGAGTTGCGCCCCAATCGGCATGCCCAACGCAACGCTCGGCTTCACTGGCACGTCGTTGATGAGTATTTTGACATACTGATTGCCCGAAAGCCCGCGCATCAAAAAGGTTTCGCCTTCTTGAGCATTGCCCGGCTGCGACACCCGAACACCTGGCGCGGCACGCATCACATCGCCGAGTGTGACATAGCCATTGCGCAAAATATCGTCAGCGGTGACCACCCACACCGTGAAAGGCAAATCGTCCACCGCTTCCAGCGCTCGCGTGGCAGAAACGGCCCGTGTTTTTTCAAAATCCAAATCGCGGACGACAATATCCTTCACAGTCAGCCGCTCGGGCGCGAGCAGCAGGGTAGAATCGTTTTGAGACACAAGCGCGATGGGCGAAAAAATGGTTGTCGCCCACAAGACGACGGCGGGGAATGAAAGGTATATCTTCACAGCATCGGTGGTTTTGGTTTGCCGCGAAATGTAGTGAGTTTTTGCGTGTCAGGTTTTTTCCTCGCCTTCCAAGTGCTGCGTGAGCCGCTGCACCACCTTGAACTCGCTGAAAAACGTGCGAGCCAACACCCGCAAAACGGTATAGGTGGGGATGCCAATGACCATCCCAATGACCCCCCCCAGCTTGGCGGCCACGAGCGTAACGAGAAAAATCTCCAACGGATGCGCCTGCACGCTTTTGGAAAAAATCATGGGACCGGTGAAGTTGTTGTCCATCAGTTGGGTCAGCATGAAAGCAGCGGCCACTTTGACCAAAAGAGGTATCAACAAGGCGAATTCCAAATCAAGGTGAGAGGAAGTCGTGATGAACAGCCCAAACACCATCCCGATAATCGGCCCAACGTAAGGAATGATATTGAACAGCCCTCCGAACACTCCAATGAGCAGCGCGTTGCTCACACCCAATATCCACAGCAAAATGCTCAACACCACGGAAAAGACGGCCAACTGTATCGCCAAGCCGCCAAAATAGCGCGTCAGCATCGCGCTCGAATCCTCGACGACGTGCTGCACTTTTTGCTCCAGCTCGGTAGGCAAGAGGGTGTGCAACATATTGACAAACAGATTTTTTTCTTTCAAAAAGAAAAACAAAATAAATGTGACCGAGGCGAACGTCACCACCACGCTACCCGCCGTAGTCAGGAACGAGCCAAGAAAATCGCCTAGAAAAGTCGGCTTGAACCAATCGCTCAACAGCTCTTGCAGTTTGGTGGCCAACGACTCGCCGGGCCGCAGCAAACCGATATAATGCAGCTGGATGTCAAGATTCAAAAAGGGGCCTTTCCATTTTTCACCCAAAGCGTTGTAGTCCACGCTGGCCAAGTTGCGAGCCTGCGTCACGATAGTGGGCACGAACATCAGCAAGGCACCGAACAAAATGAGATAAAAGCTAAGGATGGTCAGCAAGGTGGCGCTAATCGGCCCCGCGCTGAAACGACCCACTCTGAGGTATTTTTGATAAAACGCCATGATGGGCTGACCCAACATCGAAAGCACCCAAGCAATCAGGATGTAACCAACGATGTCGGAGAAATACCAACCGATGGCGAGGAAAACCGCTGCGCCGGCCAGCCAAATAAGATTGCGATTGAGGGCACTCATTTTAAAAGAGATATGGGTTTTTGTTTGCGAAGTCGGCAGTTCAAGGGGTTTCACATTCTTCCATGCACGATGGCGATGATGGTCTGCTCCATTTCATCCGCCTCCCTCACCATCCGCTCGCCCTCGGCCACCACCTTGCTGCCATAGTCCTTGTCGTCCAGACCAGCCGAGTTGATTTTCACATTCAGAAAAGCACCGTGTACGGCGGCGCGAGCGCACAAGGCACCCACTCCTGCATCCGTCACGGAATTGGGGTTGCCCGTTTCCGTCATCTGTTTGATGAGGGCAAATGAATCAAAGGAAAGTTGCATCACCTTGAACGGCACTTCGATGGCGCGACGTGTGGCAGCCTGAATAGCCATTTTGCGAGCGGATTTCTCTTCCGGCGTTCCATTGGGCAAACCAAACGCGGCCATAATCGCATTAAAGGCTTCCGTGTCCTCGTCCACCGCGCGCAGCAGCGCATCTTTCAGTTGCTGCCCACGCTCGGCAGCCTCCGAGAACTCCTCCCAGCGGTCGTCCCATCCGCGTTTGTGGCTGCTCAGATTGGCGACCATCGTGGCGAGCGACACGCCCAACGCGCCCACATACGCGCTGACGGAGCCGCCACCCGGTGCGGGGCTTTCGCTGGCGGTCTCATCGGCAAAAGCAGCCAAGTCCTTCCTCACCAATTTTTTGGAGGCGCTCGGGTTGCCCGCTTCAAGGTTGTATTCTATGATTTTGCGCTGTGGGTCAAAGGCCGTCAGTTCGTCCAAGCCCATGGACTTGACCGCGATTTTGACTAGTTCGGCCTCGCTCACCCCCACGCTGCGTTTTTGTTTTTTCAAAAAATAACGGCCTGCGTCCAACATCACGTTGAGTGGCACAAGGCCGACGAGCTCCGACCCCGTGACGCGCATCCCGCGTCGGTCGGCGCTTTTGCAACACTCCTCAAACGCCAAATGCAACGGCGTGGCGCGGATGTCCGTGATATTCATGGAAATCTGGGCGATGCCATATTCCTCGATGTACCAACCGATGGCCTTCACCCCTTTCAAAGTGCCCGGCTCGCGTACTGGCTCGCCATTGGCATCTTTCAAGGGCTTTCCAGTGGAAGGGTCGTTCTTCACGCGGCCTTTTTCGCGCACATCGAAAGCCACCGAGTTGGCACGGCGCACGGAAGTAGTGTTGAGATTTACGTTGTAAGCAATTAAAAAATCGCGGGCACCGATGACCGTAGCGCCGCTCTTGGCATTGAACTGAGCCGGGCCATAGTCAGGCCTCCAATCTGGGTTTGCCAATTTTTCCGGCAATCCCTCATACTCGCCCGCCCGAACGACGGCCAAATTCTTTCTCTCCGGGCGACTCGCAGCAGATTCATAGAGGTAAATCGGCAGATTGAGCTCGCGCCCCACGCGCTCGCCAAGCCGCCGCGCCCAAGCCGCCGTTTCTTCCATACTGATATTGGCAATGGGAATCAGTGGGCAAACATCGGTGGCACCCATGCGCGGGTGCTCGCCAGTATGCTTGCTCATGTCTATCAATTCGCACGCTTTTTGAATGGCTCTAAAAGCCGCTTCAACTACCGGCTCCGGCTCACCCACAAACGTGACGACTGTGCGATGCGTGGCTTTGCCGGGGTCAACATCCAACAGTTTCACGCCTTCGACGCTCTCAATGGCATCGGTGATTTGTTTGACAACGGTCAGGTCGCGCCCTTCCGAAAAATTGGGCACACATTCGATGAGTTGCTTCATGCAGCAGTGACTGGATTTTATTTGTTTTAGGCGGTAAAGGTAAAAACACAGGCGGAGCCCGAAGGCTGAATTTCAATGAGCTGCTCTTGTGGAGAGGGGCAACCACCACCACGAAATAAAAATCTGAACCGAATAGAAGAATTTTCGTTTAATGTCAAAACATCTAAGTTTGCATCATGAAGTTGGAAGCCGAACTCAAAAGTACCAAGCCTATGCAACCACGCCAGCGGGCTATGCTCAATATCATGTTTACCGCCAGCTGGCTTGATTGCAACATATCCCGCCAGTTGCGCCCTTATGGACTCACAGGGCCCCAATACAACATACTGCGCATCCTCAACGGAAGCTATCCCAAAGGACTTTCCGTGCTCGACATCAAAAGCCGGATGATTGACCGGAGTAGCAATGTAAGTCGTTTGGTGGAGAAGCTCCGAATCAGCGGTTTGGTAGAACGAGTGCCACACGCCGAAGACCGCCGCATGGTCATCGTCAGCATCTCCGAGGCAGGCAAAAAAATGCTTGCAGAAATAGAGCAAGCGCGTTTCATGGATGGTCATGGCATGTTGGGCAACAAACTCACAGAGGCAGAAGCACTCGAGCTTTCCTACTTGCTCGACAAGTTTAGGGAATAACGACGTGCATTTAGTCGCTTCTTCAAAAAAGGAGACACGCGGGGCGGAAAGTCCCCGAATGTCTCCTTTTCTTTTTGCCAAAACAGCGCCCGGCGAATGACGTAGGCATGAGAAGGCGAATTTTAGCCACTTCAGCAGAAGCAGTAAAAACGCAAGCTACCCGACACACTCCTTCTTTTTCAAATACGCTTCGAGAGAGCGCATTATTTTTGCTAACGTTTTAATCCTCCCCCTGCCGGAGTTGTGTATCCTCCCTACCCGAATTTTCCGGCTCGTATTTTCCTTCATAATTCCATCCTGCGGCCTCCGCTTCGTGTGTTCTCCAAAGACCATGAGTGTTTTCTATCGTTAACCGAAAATTCGATTTTGCAAAGATGAAGCAACGAACACTTTCTTCCTTGGCTGCGATTTTGTTCAGCCTATCCGCGATGGTCGTGACCATTGCAATGACACCCTCCGCGCTGAATGCCGGCACCATTACCGGCTTCGTGTGGAAGGACCTAAACACCAACGGCATTCAAGACCCAGGCGAACCCGGCATGGAGGACATCTGGGTGCTCCTGCTCGACGCGGGCGGCAACCAATTGGACGGTCGCCTCACCGATGCCAATGGCATCTACACATTCAATAACGTGCCAGCAGGTACCTACATCCTGCGCTTTTCCAACCCCGGAGGAATCTGGCAGACACCGCAGAACCAAGGCAACGACGATTCGATAGATAGCGATGCCGACCCCTTGGGCTACACCGACGTTTTCACCATCGCGCAAGGTCAAGTCGTCAAACTCGACGCGGGATTCACATCGGAGCCACAAGGCTGCTTCACCCCCGTCACCATCACCGTGTCGGCTATCGAATGTAACGACAACGGCACCCCCGACCCCGACGACGATACTTTTACCTTTGCTATCACCGCCAGTGGAGGCACCGGGCCTTGGGGCTGGGATTTGTTGCCTGACTTGATGATGGTGCCCTACGACACGGCCATCACGTTTGGCCCATTCCAAATTGTCAACGGAGCCATCACACTGACCATTGTTGACCACGACAACCCCGATTGCATTGCCACCGTGACGGTGAGTCCGCCAGCACCCTGCTCTTCACCCACCCCACCCTCTGGCGACACCTTGGTCATCAATTGCCCGCCAGACCTTACCACCATAGCGACTGGCTCCACTGGCGCGAACGTCACTTTTAACGCGCCCGTAGCCACCACGACTTGCCCGAGCGGTGCCACCGTGACACAAATCTCTGGCCCGACAAGCGGCAGCCAGTTCCCGGTAGGCACCACCGAAGTGTGCTTCGCTGCCACCGACACTTGCGGCAACGCGGACACTTGCTGCTTCAAGGTGATTGTGAATACAGCCCCACCCACACCCACCAATTGCGACGAAAAAATCATCGGCTGCATCAAGTACGAGTTGCTCGACATCACACTCGACGCGAACAAAAACCGTACATATCGCATCCGAGTGACCAATAACTGCGCGAGCAAAATGGTTTACACGGCCTTCCAGCTGCCCAATGGCATCGTGGCCAAAGCCCCAGCCAACAATTCTATCTACACCGCTCCCAGCGGGCGCGAGTACGCGGTGCGCAACCCGAACTTCTCGCCGTTCTATTCCATCCGATTCATGTCGAGTGGCCCCGACAGCATCAGCAACGGCCAGTCGGACATTTTTTCCTACACCCTGCCGCCGCAAATCGCGCCTGACTACATTCACGTCATCGTGCGGGTCACGCCAAAAGTATTCTACGAAGCGCACCTCAACACCTTCGACTGTGTGCCCATCGTGAACGCCACCAGCCCCGGCCAAGTGGATAAGCAGCACTATGCCGATGCCACCCAATTGGACGACGGCGCAGAGGCGCAGAACGATGCGACACAGGCCTCGCCCGACGCTCCGCTCAAGGTGTACCCCAACCCTTCGGCAGGTTCACTCTCGGTTGACTTGACGCCATGGAAAGGCCAGTCCGTCAAAGTGTTGCTTATGAATGGTCAGGGCAACGCCATCAGCATACTCAACACTGAGGCCAACAATGCGCCATTCTCCTTCGATGTTGCCGGCGATTTGCCTAAGGGACTCTATTTCATCCAAGTTGTTCCCTCGCAAGGCAATCGGAAGGTGCAGCAATTTATTTTGCAGCGTTGAGCAAAGCAGCATCTTGTTTCTCAATAGAGAAAAGCCATCCCGGCGTTCGGGGTGGCTTTTTTTGTTGGGCAAAAAAATAAGCCATGCTGTAAGGCATGGCTCATCCGTGGAGTTTTCTCAGAGTACGAGTTAATCAAGAGCTGCGATATCGTTGGTAGGCAAAGGCCGTGCCGAATGTTTGTATTTGACCTTTAAAATCGTGATGGCGTTTTCGTCGTCCACATGCAAGTTGTCGCCCAACAAAAACTGATAGGTGCCGGACTTGGTGAACACGGGTTTGTTTTCGAGTATCCCGTAGGTATATGGGTCGGCTTTGAAGGTAGCGGTGTTTATTGTGAGCATCTTCATCGTTTCAAACCGTTCGCTGCTCACAAAGGGCTTGAGTTTTCCCGCGCCCTCTTCCTTGGGAAAAACGACGTAGAAGAAGCGCCCATTGGGGTCAATGATGCCAAGGTATCGCGGGTTGGGTGCCTTGAAATAGAGCTTCAAAAGCTCGCCTTTGTATATCACGGCGGAGCTTGCCCACATTTTTGGGGCTGAATCGACAACGGGGGTTTCTGGCAAAATTAGCGGGCTGGGAGCCATCTTGTCGAGACTCATGGCTGCCGAAAAAAGCAAGCCAGCAGCGGGGAGCACATGGATTAACTTCATAAAACCAGTTTGAAAGATGAATAATCGGTTTGAAAGCAAGTTGGCGACTGCTCAAAAATTTGTTGAATTCGCCCAAGCGCGATATTTTCAATTTTAGTTAAAAATATCATGCCAAATTTGCAAACGGGCGAAAGGTTTTTCTCATTGCCCAAAATGGGTAGAAAAATCATGCTGGCGCTGGCATTTGGCACAAAAAAAGGCCGCTCCTCGGTTGAGAGTGGAGCAGCCTTTTCTCCTCACGCAAATTATTATTGGATAACCACATTCTCTGCTTTAATCAGCAAAAGCCCACCTGTAACAATTTGGCCTTTGCTCGATGATTTTGTTTTCATTTCACATTTGCTGCATCCCGCATCCGTCACACAAGTAGCATTCAGGTTATTGCCTTGTAGCGTGAACGACACGCTGCATGATGTTCCGCCCATTTTGCAATCGCACCAGATGGTGATTGTATTGCCGTTTCGAGCAGTGCTTGGATTGTCGAAAGAAACCAACCAATACTTTAAGGTGTCTCCTTCGATACTTACTTCTCCGCTGCCATCTCCACCAGAGAAAGTCGAGGTGGAAATTTCCGCGAGTGGCGCCATCACCTGAAAGAGCTCTTTGTCCGTTTCGATGCTGGCGGTTTCGCTTCGGGCAATCGTAGCGACGCCATTCGAATTAAATCGAACGGCTAAGACAGATGTAGCATCCGAACTGCCCGCCTTCTTTGAGCGGTACACATAATCTACCTCTGGCTGGTAATAGGACTGGGCAAAAGTCTGTTGGCACACAAACAGGTAGATTGACAGAACTGTGAAGAACAATTCCTTTTTCATTGGCGAGAAGTTTTGATTTAGTGCCTACGTTGACGCTTTCGGCATTTGCGCTCTACTTATTTAAAGGCATTTCGAGTACCTCCTTTTTTAAGAACGCTTTTTTTTTTTTTGCCTTATTCTTCATTCAGCGAATTTTATAGGCAAAACCCTGTCGTGTTAATTGTGTCTCCCGTTTTTATCGAATTTCATCTGCCTTTTTAGGCCATTTATCCAACTATTTTCCCGGCAGGCGTATCACTTGGTAATCTTGCCCCGTTCATCGTCAGGATTCTTTCAGAAAAACAGTATTTTGAAAATGGCAACTACAACGCCTAAACGAAAAAGAACTCTTTTGTACGCCCTGTTGGGTTTATTTGCATTGCTCGTCGTGGCGGCAGCCATCAAGGCTCGTTCCAAACCCAAAGGCGAGGAAGTGACCGTCGAGAAAGTGCAACGCCGCACCATTCGAGAGACCGTGAGCGCCAGCGGGAAAATTTTTCCCGAAACCGAGGTGAAAATCAGCTCGGACGTGTCGGGAGAAATCACGGAGCTTTATGTGCGCGAGGGCGATTCGGTGGTGGCCGGGCAGATATTGGCCAAAATTCGCCCCGACGAATACCAGAGCGCCGTGGAGCAGGGGCAAGCTTCGCTCAACACAGCGCGCGCGCAGCGCGAAATATCTTCTGCCAATGTGAAAACCAGCACCGCTCAAATAGAACAATTCAGGGCAGACGTGCAGCGTGCCAAAACGCAGATGGAGGCCGCACGCAATGCCCATCAGCGCAATGAAAAATTGCATCGAGAAGGTGTGATATCAACCGCCGAATTTGAAACCTCGCTCAGCAATCTTCGCGCCGCCGAAAGCGCCGTGGCCGCTGCCGATGCAAGTCTCAAGTCTGCCGAAAACAACCTCGCCAATGCACGCGAAAACGTCCGTGTCTCTGATTTTGGCATAACGAGTGCGGGTGCTCGGTTGCGCGAGCTGCGCACAAGCCTGCAAAAAACCATCATCACCGCTCCGGTGAACGGCATTGTCAGCAAACTCAATGTGGAAAAAGGGGAGCGAGTGGTGGGCACCCTGCAAATGGCTGGCACCGAGATGATGCGCATCGCCAACCTTACTTCGATGGAAGTACAGGTGGATGTGAGCGAAAATGACATCTTGAAGGTGAATCTGAACGACGAAACCGACATAGAGGTGGATGCCTATCTGGGTCGTGTTTTCAAAGGGCGGGTATCCGAAATCGCCAATAGCGCGAGCAATGTGAGCACCTCCGCCATCAGCCTAAACACCGACCAAGTGACCAATTTTGTGGTAAAAATTAGGGTTGACCCCGCCTCGTACTCCGATTTGATGGGGCAAGGGCGCTTGCACCCTTTCCGGCCCGGTATGTCGGCCTCGGTCGAGATATACACCAAAACCGCCGACAGCACGCTCAGCGTGCCCCTCATTGCAGTCACCACGCGCGAGGATGAGGACAAGGACAAAAAAAACAAGGTTCAAAAAGCGGAGGAGGTCAAAGAGACAAGCAAAAAAGATTTGAGCAAAATCCGTGAAATCGTCTTTGTTATGTCCGCCGACACGGTAGCGGCCCGCGAGGTGAAAACGGGCATTCAGGACAACGATTACATCGAAATACTGACGGGTCTTCAAGAAGGCGAATTAGTGGTGAGTGGCCCCTATTCGGCTATTGCCCGCAAGCTCAAAGCGGGAAGCCATGTCACCATTGCCGACAAGGAAAAGGAAAAAGGCAAGGAGAAAGAGAAAAAAGGGGCAAAAGTTGAAATGGATTGAGTTGTCGTTCGCAAGCACTTTATAGCCTACCTTTGCCGCGCATCGAATCGTGTTTCGGTGCGCGGCAATTTTTTATGGAAAATCAAGAAACGCTCCCTCCCGATACCGCGAATCTGCACAAAAACGGTCGTCCCAAAACGACCATGCTTTCCACCAGCACCACCCTTTTCTGGCGGGTGTTCGTGCCCATATTTGGCACGGTGTTTCTGCTGGGCTTTGTGCTCGCCTTTTGGCTGATGGACGAGGATGATTTATACCTTTCTTTTCCCCTTCTTTGGATTCGACTCTTTTTCCTCCTGCTGCTGCTTGGCTGGCTGTGGATGCTGAGCCGTACTCTTTGGCGATTGAAGCGGGTGGATGCCGACGATACGCATCTCTATGTGAGCAACTATTGGGTCACTGTCCGCTACCCTTGGCAGGATGTGGAGCGCATTGAGGAAAAAAAGCGAATGGGTCGTCGTGTGGTCAATTTTTGCCTGAGAGCGCCCGGTCGTTTTGGTCAAATAATATCTTTTTTGCCCAGCTCATTCTTCGATGAGTGGATGAAAAACAAAAAGTGATTGTTTTCAAAGCCAAAAGAACACAGCCATGCAAACTCAAGCCCTCTTGGACTTTTTTCTACGCGACTTGGATAAGTTGGTGGCGGAGGTAGAGGCGATGCCAACAGAGGAAAGCCTTTGGCGCGTGGGTGGCGACGTGAAAAACCCGGTAGGCACCCTTGCCCTGCACATAGCAGGCAATCTCCAGCATTTTATCGGCGCCATCATGGGCGACACGGGTTATGTGCGCGCTCGTGCTCAGGAGTTTTCGGCAAGAGACGTAGCCCGGAGGGATATTGTGGCGGCGCTTGCCACGGCGCGAGATGTCTTGAAATCCGTGTTGGGAAAAATGCAGGATGCACAACTTGACGAACCGTATCCCGCCGAGCATTTTGGGGAAAATCGCACCACTTTTTTCGCGCTGCTGACACTTTTGACCCACCTGAACTACCATTTAGGTCAGGTCAACTATTTGCGGCGACTCTTTGCCTGAGGAACGTTGAGAACACGCATTGATTTTCCAAGATTTAATTTGATGCTCATGATTGCTCTCCCTGATTTTGAATGAATCACCTTATGCACTGAAAGCTTGACGACACGAAGTATAAAACACCCTCCTCCTGACATGAACGAACAACTGATCCGCCATTTCTACGAAAGTTTTCAGCGCAAGGACTACCGCGACATGGCGGCTTGCTACCACCCCGACGCGACGTTCCGCGACGAAGCGTTCGGCCTGAAAAACGGCAAAGAAATCGCCGCGATGTGGCACATGCTCTGCGAAGCGGGCAAAGATTTGCGCGTGGAATTTTCCAGCGTTCAGGCCAATGAAAATTCGGGCCGGGCACATTGGGAAGCTTGGTACACTTTTTCGCGCACGGGCCGACGAGTACACAATGTCATAGAAGCGCGGTTCGAGTTTCTGGAGGGCAAAATCATTCGCCACGAGGATAGTTTCTCTTTCTGGCGCTGGTCGCGGCAATCGCTCGGCGCGACGGGTTTGCTGCTCGGCTGGTCGGGATTTTTAAAAAACAAAGTCCGCTCGACGGCGATGAGCGGACTTTGGAAATTTATCGAAAAACATCCTGAATACCAGTAGTCACATCCCTCCCAAACACACATACTTCACTTCCAAAAACTCCTCCAACCCATACTTCGAGCCTTCACGCCCGATACCGCTTTCTTTCATGCCGCCAAATGGCGCGACGGTGGTAGCGACGAGGCCAGTGTTCACGCCCACCATGCCGTAGTCCAGCGCCTCCGCTACGCGAAATACCCGCCCAATGTCGCGCCCATAGAAATAGGCAGCGAGGCCGTAGGGTGTATCGTTCGCCATTTCGATTACTTCATTCTCGGTCTCAAAACGAGTGACGGGGGCAACGGGGCCGAAAATTTCCTCGTGCATGATGTCCATGCGGTCATCCACGTCGGCAAGGATGGTGGGTTCGTAAAAAGTGCCTTGCATCGCATGGCCACCCGTGAGCAGTCGCGCGCCTTTCCGGGAGGCATCGCCTACCAATCGGGCGACTTTTTCCAGTGCTTCGTCATTGATAAGCGGGCCGATTTGCACGCCTTGTTCGGTGCCGGGTCCGACTTTTTGTTTTTGCACGGCGATGGTGAATTTTTCCAAAAATGCCTCGTAAACGGCGGTTTGCACAAAAAGACGATTGGCACACACGCAGGTCTGACCGGCATTCCGGTATTTGGAAGCGATGGCTCCTTCGACCGCCGCGTCCAAGTCGGCATCGTCGAACACGATGAAGGGCGCGTTGCCGCCGAGCTCGAGTGAGATTTTTTTCACAGTATCTGCGCATTGGCGCATCAGGAGCTTGCCTACTTCGGTGCTGCCGGTGAAGGAAAGTTTTCGCACGACGGGGCTGTCGGTCAGCTCTTTGCCGATGGCTGGGGCATCGAGGCCAGTCACGATATTCAGCACGCCTGCGGGGAGGCCTGCGCGTTGGGCGAGTTCGGCCAAGGCCAAAGCAGAGAGCGGCGTTTCTTCCGAAGGTTTCAGGACGACGGTGCAGCCTGCTGCCAGCGCGGGTGCTACTTTCCTCGTAATCATGGCGTTCGGAAAATTCCAAGGAGTAATGGCGGCCACCACGCCGACGGGTTGTTTCGTCACCAGCAACCTCATTCCCGCCTGATGTGGCGGGATGACATCGCCGTAGGCGCGTTTGCCTTCTTCGGCAAACCACTCGATGAACGTGGCGCCATAGCGGATTTCGCCGCGTGCCTCGGCGAGGGGCTTGCCCTGTTCGAGAGTGAGCAGGAAGCCGAGGTCGTCGGCGTGTTCGAGAATGAGCTCGTACCAGCGGCGCAGGATGTGGGCGCGGGATGTGGCGGTTTTGGCGCGCCATGCGGGCAGGGCTGCTTCGGCGGCGGCGATGGCGCGGCGGGTTTCGTCGGCACCCAAGTCGGCGACCTGCGCCAGCGCTTCGCCTGTGGCGGGGTTCGTGACTGGGAAGGTTTTGCCAGAGTCGGCGGCGCTCCATTGGCCGTTGATGAAAGCTTCGCGGCGGAGCAGGGAGGAGTCTTTTAAAAAGGACATGGAAAAAATAGGTTGCGGTTTGAGGGTTTGTGGAGGGGTCAAATCTTTCTTTTCATCGCTTCCAGTGGCAGCTCAAAACCGGGCAGCAGGTCTTCGCCGGAAAGTTTTTTGCCATCAAAGCCTTCCACGATTTCCACTTGATGACCTTGCTGGTGGATGTATGCTTTTTCTTCATAGGGGTCAATAAGCCAAGCAAGGCGAACGCCATTGTCCATCCAAGTTTCGGTCATTTTTTGTTGAGTTTTTTTCAAGCGGTCGGTGGCTGAGCGAACTTTGGCGACGAAATCGGGAGCAGTTTGAATAAAATCTTCTTCTGAGGCCGGGTCGGAGGCAGGTTTTTCATCGGAAAGCCAAGCGGCATCGGCTGCTTTGGAAGAGCCGTCCGGCAAATCGAAGCCAGCCGAGGGGCCGAACCATTCTCCCAAATGCGTTTTTTCATGCCAAGGGGCAAGCAGCCCAGATAGACGGGACTCCCTTCTGCCGGAACCTTTTTTTACTGGAGGCATAATTAAGACTTTTCCATCGGCCTCACGCTCCATCCGAAGGTCGGGGAAGCGTTCGGCCAACAAAGCAAATTGCTCTTTGCGCATCGGCTCGTCGAATGAAATAGCGCCTAATCTGATGACGGCCTCTTCCGGCGAGAGTGTTTCTTTATCCAAAAATTCTGCTACCATGTCCTTGCAGTTTGCTCCTGCAAAATAAGGTGTTTTTCAGTTCATCTCAAACCGCCGCACTTGCGGCGGCTCGGTGTCGAAGCCGGGGCGGACGAATTTTTGCCAATCGGGGAAAAGTTGTTCCACACGTTTGCGCAAGCGGCTAAGTTGCACGAGCATATCGAGGATTTCGTCGGCTTTTTCTGGCCACTGCTTGCGCAGGATTTCCCACGCGCCGAGGCTGCGCTCTATGGTGATGATGGTGATTTTGGCGCTGCCGTTGGCATCGCTTTGGTGAGGCGGGTCGCCCCAGATGTCGGTGTCGTGCATGTTGTCCATGCCTGATATGGCGCGGCGGGCTTTGACGCTGATAAGGGAGGCGTATTGTAAAATGATTTCGATGGCCTCTTGGAGGCTGTTCAACTCGTCGAAGTCAATGGGTAGGTCCATGTCGTTGCGACGCTGTATGTCCACGCCTTTTTCTTCAAAAAACGCTTTGTTGTTTTTGAAGAAGGCATCTACGGCATTGAGATAGCGCGTTCCTTGCTCCCACATTTCTTCTTCCAACTTTTCGATGTTTGGGTCTGTTTCGGGTTCGGGCTGATTGGTGATTTCTTCTGGGTCGAGGCCTGCCTCCCGAATCATTTCGTCCAACATTCGCAGCGCCTCGTTGAAGCTGTCGCTGATTTCTTGCCACACTTCTTCGTCGGTCATGGGCGCGTCGCGTTGCCAGCGCCTCAGTTCGGCGGCACCGACGGCACAGCGCTCGATGAAAACGCAACGCTCGCACCAACGGTCGCACCAGTTGTGGATGGCGGGTATCATTTTTTCAGATTTCATGTGCGAGTCGAATTTGTTCCAGTGCTTTTAAGATGTTGCGCTCGATTCTCGCTGGGGCATCGTCCGACGTGTCTTTTTCGAAGGGCCTTCCTGTTACTTTTTCAAACAGCTCAATGTAGCGGTCGGTGATTTCTTGCACAAAAGCATCGGGCATGACGGGCATTTGCTGGCCTTCTTTTCCTTGAAACCCCGCGGCGATGAGCCATTCGCGCACGAATTCTTTGCTTAGCTGCCGCTGCTTTTCGCCTTTGGCCTGGCGCTCGGCGTAGCCATCGGCGTAAAAATAGCGCGAGCTGTCTGGCGTGTGTATTTCGTCCATCAGTACGATTTGGCCGTCGTTTTTGCCGAATTCATACTTGGTATCCACGAGAACCAGCCCTTGCGCGGCGGCCATTTCGGTGCCGCGCCGAAAAAGCGCCCGTGTGTAGGCTTCCATTTGCTCATAGTCTTCTTTTTTGACCAAGCCGCGTTTCAGGATTTCTTCCCTTGAAATGTCCTCGTCGTGGCCTTCGTCGGCCTTGGTGGTAGGTGTGATGATGGGTTCGGGGAAAGGGTCGTTTTCGCGCAAGCCGTCGGGCAGGCGAACGCCGCAGAGCTCGCGCAGGCCAGCGGCGTAAGTGCGTGCCGCATGGCCGGCCAGATAGCCCCGAATGACCATCTCCACGCGCACGGGTTCGCATCGGTGGCCGATGGCGACATTTGGGTCGGGCGTGGCGACGAGCCAATTGGGGCAGATGTCGCGGGTGGCATTGAGAAAGTGGGCGGCGATTTGGTTGAGCACGGCGCCTTTGTAGGGGATGGGGCGTGGCAGGATGTGGTCGAAAGCCGAGATGCGGTCGCTGGCGACCATCACGAGCAGGTTGCCGAGGGTATAGACGTCGCGGACTTTGCCTCTGTAGAAGGCTGTTTGGCCGGGGAGTCGAAAGTTTGTTTCGTGGATGGCAGTCATGGGTGCGAAGGTACTCATGCTAATTTCTCCAGTAGCCACTCTCTGGCGACAATTTCTGGGGTGTTTCTGATTTCTGCTATCAATTTGGCGCGTTTGGGGCTTTTGGCTTGCCAAGCGTATTTGATGACTTTATCGAGTTTTTTCAAAAAATTGTAGTAGCGGTTCTTGGTTTCCCGGCTGAGCTTGGAACGTCGGATTTTTTGGCCGAGCGCCTTTATGCGGGAGTCGAGGATGGGTTTGCAGCAATCATTTACAAGCGCGAAGTATTCCAACACACAAGAAACAAATCAAAAGCGCCCCGGCCTTTGGTAGGCCGGGGCGCTCCATATATGCACCAGAAAAAAGGTCAGCGGTTACTGTTTCTTCTGTTGCTCCTGCCCCTGCTGAGTCGCATTTCTGTCAAGGCTCTGTGGCTGGGTTGACATACTGGGTTGTGTTGAGAAACCAGAAGGGGGCTGAGAGCCTGTGGTGCCGGGCGATGAAGTGCCGCTGGGGTTGGCGTTGGGCGATAGTGAGTTTTCACCCTGTATTTGTGGCTGCACCGACGTAGGCATTTGTTGCAGTTGGGAAGCATCCATCTTTTGTTGGAGATTCATTGGGGAGGTCATCGTAGGCGCGTTGAGCGTGCCTTGTGGCATGAGCGGCGAATGTTGATGGCCGGCAGTGTGTTGCCCCAAAATGGGCGCGATAGCCAAACCAACAAGGCACGACAGTTTGATAAGGATATTCATCGAAGGCCCGGAAGTATCTTTGAATGGGTCGCCCACGGTGTCGCCGGTCACAGCCGCCTTGTGGGGGTCCGAACCTTTGTAGTAGGTCTTGCCATCAATCTCCACTCCTTTCTCAAAGGATTTTTTCGCGTTGTCCCATGCGCCGCCTGCGTTCGATTGGAAAATGGCCCACATCACGCCGCTCACAGTCACACCCGCCATATAGCCACCGAGCGCTTCTGCGCCCATCAAAAAGCCGATGATAAGGGGGGTAATGAGGGCAATGGCACCGGGAGGAATCATTTCGCGCAGGGCTGCCTTCGTGGATATTTCCACGCAGCGTTGGTAGTCCGCTTTGCCCGTGCCTTCCAGCAGGCCCGGAATTTCGCGGAACTGACGGCGCACCTCATTCACCATATCCATCGCGGCCTTGCCCACGCTTTGCATGGCAAAAGCGGAGAAAACCACTGGAATCATGCCGCCCACGAACAGCGCCGCCAGCACGTTTGCTTTAAAGATGTTGATGCCCTGAATTCCCGTGAAATCAACATAAGCCGCGAACAGCCCCAACGCCGTCAGCGCAGCGGAAGCGATAGCGAAGCCTTTGCCGATGGCAGCCGTCGTGTTGCCTACGGAATCGAGCACGTCGGTACGCGAGCGCACGTCTTTTGGCAGGTCGCTCATTTCGGCAATGCCACCCGCATTGTCCGCAATTGGCCCGAAAGCATCAATGGCCAATTGCATGGCTGTCGTGGCCATCATGGCAGATGCCGCAATGGCCACCCCATAAAAGCCAGCCAGCGTGTATGCGCCCCATATTGCCGCGGCGAACATCACTATCGGCATCCATGTGGACATCATGCCTGTTGCAAGACCCGAAATGACGTTGGTGGCATGGCCTGTGGCCGATTGCCGCACGATGTTCAAGACTGGTTTTTTGCCCAGACCTGTGTAGTATTCGGTAATGGCAGAAATCAAGGCTCCGACGACCAGACCAATCACAACAGCGAAGAAGACGTTGACGCTGGGCACGGCAGTTACGGTGGGGTCGCCAAAGAAGTGCATTCCGATATGCTTGGGCAACATCCAATTGATGATAGGATAGCAGGCAATGCCTGTGATGATGATGCTCACCCAGTTGCCGCGATTCAAAGCGCCTTGCACCTTGCCTGCACTGGCTTCCCCGTCGTCTTTCACGCGCACGAGCAACATACCGATAATGGAAAACACGATGCCCAAGCCTGCAATCAGTATCGGCAAGAGGATGGGGCCAATGCCGCCAAACCCGTCGTTGGATGCATCGGTGTAGCGCAACACGGAGTTGCCGAGCACCATGGCAGCCAATACCGTAGCCACATAGGAGCCAAACAAGTCGGCACCCATGCCAGCCACGTCGCCCACGTTGTCGCCCACGTTGTCGGCGATAGTGGCCGGGTTGCGCGGGTCGTCCTCTGGGATGCCAGCTTCCACTTTGCCCACGAGGTCAGCACCCACATCGGCAGCTTTGGTGTAGATGCCGCCGCCCACACGAGCGAACAGCGCGATGGATTCGGCACCCAAAGAGAAGCCTGCAAGCACTTCCAACACCCGCGACATACCAGCATATCCTGCGCCCGCAGCACCGTATTCACCGCCCATGAAAACACTGTAAAATATCGAGAATAAAAGGCTCAATCCCAAAACGGCCAGGCCTGCCACACCAAGACCCATCACGGAGCCGCCTTTGAAAGAAACATCCAAAGCCTTGGCCAAGCTGCTGCGAGCCGCTTGTGTGGTGCGCACATTGGCCTGCGTGGCAATGCGCATACCTGTGTAACCAGCCAGCACAGAGAATAGCGAGCCAATGATAAACGAAACGCCAATCAGCCAATGGCTGGTCGTCACAAGTGTGCTGAGCCACACCAAAAGAGCGGTGGCGACCGCTACATAAATGGCAAGGATACGATACTCGGCTTTTAGGAACGCCATGGCGCCATCGGCAATGTTTTTGGCAATGCCTTTCATTTTTTCGTCGCCTGCGTCTTGCTTAGTCACCCAATTTTGAAGGATGAACATATAAACAAGCCCTATGAAACCGAAAAAGGGTAGAATGTAAACCAGAGACTCCATCCGGCAAATCTTATTTTAGTGAGAAAAAAGTTGGTGTAACGAATTGAAAATCACAGAGAACGAGCCGTGTTTGCCCGAAAACGGCGGCAAAACTACGGAATTTTATTTTCCGGCATAGAAACGGGCGAGTGCGTTGCGGGAAAATTACGCGACTAAACGACGTTTGTGCGGTAATGCCCCCAACCTTTGGCCTGTCGTTTTGTTTTCTGGGGCAATCTCATAGCCGTACCTTTGCCAAACGCTTACACTCCTGAATGGCATCCGACGAACAAAACAAACTGCACCCCGCCGTGCTCATCGGTCTGACCGACGATGACCCTACGGCTGTTTCCAGAAAAAAAGACCACATCGAACTGGCTTTTAAAAGCAGGGTGGAAGCTGGCGAGTTGGATAGCCGATTCTATTATGAGCCGTTGCTCGCGGCGCATCCAACGCCCGGGTCGCTCGCGCCATTTTCCTTTTTGGGGAAAACACTCCGTGCGCATATATGGGTGTCGAGCATGACGGGCGGGACGGCGCTTGCCAAGGTCATCAACCACAACCTCGCTCGCGCCTGTGCCGAATTCGGCCTCGGCATGGGCCTCGGCTCCTGTCGCCAATTGCTTTACAGCGACGAGTTTCTCCCGGATTTCGACGTGCGCGACACCATAGGCAGCGACCAGCCGCTTTATGCCAATTTAGGGGTGGCGCAGATAGAGCACCTAATGGAAAAGCAAGAGATGGAGCGCATCCCTGCCCTGCTCCAAAAACTACGCGCTGACGGCCTCATCGTTCATGTGAACCCCCTCCAAGAAGCCATGCAACCCGAAGGCGATGTGTTCAAACACCCCCCTTTGGAGACCATTGAGGCGCTCACGCAACTGTTTGATATAAAAATCATTGTGAAGGAAGTAGGGCAAGGCTTCGGGCCAGAGAGCCTGCGGGCGTTGCTTCAGATGCCCATCGAAGCCATTGAGTTCGCAGCGGCTGGAGGCACCAATTTCGCCAAGCTCGAGCTTCTTCGCAGTGCTCCCGTGAAACAAATGATTTTTGAGAAGATAGCAGCGGTCGGGCACTCCGCCGTCGAGATGCTCGAAATGTCGAATGTGCTGAAAAAAGAGCTGGGCGAGCGGTGCAAAGTGCGCCACCTTATCATCTCAGGCGGGGTGCGTGATTTTCTCGACGGTTTTTATTTGCTAAAAAAATCCTTGTTCCCGGCGGTGTATGGGCAGGCCTCCGGCTTTCTCAAACACGCTCGCGGCGACTATGCCGAACTGCGTGCTTTTGTGGAGGCACAATTGCGCGGTCTGGAATTGGCGGAGGCATTTTTAAAGGTAAAATAAAGGTTGGCCGGATGCGCGATAACGGCTTGGAGGAGAAATCTTGCCGCTGTCAGGATGTTCCTCAACTCCTTACACCGCATCACGACAACTCGTAAATTTCTGTATGTCGAAAACGATTAACGGCTTTTCAAAACTCACCAAGCAGGAGAAAATCAGATGGTTGACAGACCATTTCAGCAGCGACCCAACTGCCGCGACGCAAGTTTTTTCCGAATGGCAGCACCCCAACGCAGCAACGCAGAAAGTCGTTGACGGCTTCACGGAAAATGCCATTGCCAACTATGTGCTGCCTTACAGCATCGCGCCCAATTTTCTGATAAACGGAAAAAACTACGCCGTCCCGATGGTCATCGAGGAAAGCAGCGTGGTGGCTGCGGCATCGAGCGCCGCCAAATTTTGGCTCGAACGAGGCGGGTTTCACGCTACCGTTCTGGGAACGGTGAAGCTCGGTCAAGTTCATTTCCGTTGGGCCGGGCAACCTCAGAAATTGCAGCAGCTCTTCCCCGAAATTCGCACCCGCCTTTGCGCCGCCTGCGACGACCTCACGCTCAATATGCGCGGTCGAGGGGGTGGCATCATAGATGTCGAGTTGCTTGATTTTTCGGCACTCGAGCCGCAGTACTTCCAGCTCCGGGCCTCTTTTGAGACCTGTGATAGCATGGGGGCCAATTTTATCAACTCGGTGCTGGAGCGGTTTGCCGACGAGCTCGAGTTTTTTTTCACCGACTATCCCGGCTTGCCTGATGCCGAGCGCGACGTGGAGGTGGTGATGTCCATCTTGTCCAATTACACGCCCGAATGTCGGGTGCTGGCTTGGGTGGAGGCCCCCATCGCTTCCTTTGAGGAACTGGCGCTCAGCCAAGGCATGAACGCGGCCCAATTGGCCAACCGGTTCGCTGCCGCGGTCCGCATCGCCGAGATAGACCCATATCGCGCCACGACCCACAACAAGGGCATTTTCAATGGCATAGATGCCGTCGTGTTGGCGACAGGCAATGATTTTCGCGCCGTAGAAGCTTGCGGCCACACCTTTGCGTGTCGAAGCGGGCAGTATAGAAGCCTAAGTCGTTGCACGGTCGAAAACGGCGTTTTTCGCTTCGAGCTAGAGGTGCCACTGGCTTTGGGCACAGTGGGGGGGCTTACGGCGTTGCATCCACTGGCCAAACGCTCTTTGGAGATATTGGGGCATCCTTCCGCCAATGAGCTCATGTGCATCGTGGCGGCCGTTGGCTTGGCGCAGAATTTCGCCGCCGTTCGCTCGCTCATTACGACAGGCATCCAACAGGGACACATGAAGATGCATCTGACCAACATACTCAATCACCTTGATGCCGCAGCGGAAGAAGCCGCGGCAGCGCAGCACTTTTTCCAGCATCAAACGGTGAGTTTTAGTGGCGTGCGTTCGTTTTTGGAGCGCCTGAGAGACAAAAACGACCCCGCGGGAGTGTCGTAAAACATGAAACAAAAGAACAGATACTGACAATGAAAATCTTGCTCATCGAAGACGAACTGCCCGCTGCCCGACAACTGACCAAGCTCCTCATGGCGCAGCTGCCAACCTGCCAGATACTCGACACGCTCGATTCAGTGGAGGGTGCCGTGCAGTGGCTGCGAACCTTCCCCGCTCCCGACTTGGTGTTCATGGACATCCAAATCGCCGATGGACTGAGCTTCGATATTTTCAGGCAAGTCGAGGTGAACGCTCCGGTGGTGTTCACCACAGCCTTCGACCAGTATGCCGTGCAGGCTTTTAAGGTGAGCGCCGTGGATTATCTGCTCAAGCCCATTGACCCTGAGGAACTGGGGCGTTCGTTGGAAAAAATCGAAAAACAGAAAAACAAGCCGGTAGCCTTCGACTATGAGGTGCTTCATCGCTTTTTCAAAAAGGAAACCTACAAAGACCGTTTTTTGGTGAAAACAGGCCAACAGCTCGCTTTCCTGACTGCCGCCGACATAGCCTTTTTTCGCTCTTCCGACGGGCTGACGCAGGCTTTTACTTTTTCGGGAAAAAAACACTTCGTGGACAACACGCTTGAGGAACTCGAAAGCTTGCTCGACCCACGCGACTTTTTCCGAGTGAGTCGTGGCATGACGGTGCGCCTCAATGCCATTCAAAAGATTCACCCACATCTTAATGGGCGTCTTAAATTGGAAACGCAACCCGCCGCGCCCGATGACGTATTCGTAAGCCGCGAGCGCGTGAACGAGTTCAAGGCTTGGCTGGGAGGGTGAGTTGCTGCATCATCTGTTTCCGCTCTTGATGTTGGTCGTGTTGCGCACCCCCGTGCTGTCGCTCATGCTGATGGTTTCGCCCTTGCAATTGGTAAAGTACACGAATTGCCCTCTGTCTATGAAGCGATAGACCCTGCATCCGTCGTGTTCAAAAAGATATTGCACCGAGTAGGTGGCGTTGTTGTCGGGTCTTGTCGTTTCGATGGGGCGCCGCACACATCCAGTTCCAATGATTAGCGCGGCGAGTGTCGTGAAAATGTACTTCATGTCGAATGGGCGTTTTAAAAAGATTCGGTTGATGCTCAGGCTTGGGCCGCACAACACATTCCCCGGGGCGCTGCCCCTGCCTAAGTCGTCACAAAAATTCGCCTTAAAATTAGACCGGGCGACACTGCAATACACTGGTTTTGACAGAATTAAGATAATTTTAAAGCCGCTGGCGTGAGGGCGTAGTACATATCCATTTCCAACTTGTTCTTGGTGGCGATTTTGCCGCGATATTCCCACTGAAAATCATCCTGAGCCGCCGCTTGTGCCGCCCCGCTCACATTGACTCGCCCCGGTTCGCAGGCTTCTTCCATGCGAGCGGCGATATTCACCGCGTCGCCCCAAATATCGTAGGCGAATTTTTTGGTGCCGACCACGCCAGCCACTACCGGGCCAAAATGAATGCCGATGCGAGCCTCAAATGAGGGACGACCTTCCAGTTCCCGTTTTTCTTTTAGTTTTTGCAAAAAATCCTGAATCTGCAAGGCTACCCGTATCATATCCACGGGCCGTTCGTTGCGGTCAGAAAGGCCACTTGCACAGATGTAGGCATCGCCCACGGTCTTGATTTTCTCGATGCGGTTGCGGCCAATCATATCATCGAACTTGGAGAAACAGTAGTCCAACTCCGCCACCAACACCTCCGGCTCCAGTCGCTCGGCTGCTTTCGTGAAGCCGACAAAATCAATGAACATGACGGTGGCGCGTTCGTAGCGGCGAGCGGCCACTTTGTTGCGCACCGTCAATTCGGCAGCGACGGCAGGAGGCAAAATGTTGAGCAGGAGTTGCTCGCTTCGGCGGCGCTTTTCCTCTATCATGGCGTTTTTTTCGGCCATTTCGCCGCGAATGCGGCGATTGGAGCGTTGGCGGGCGTAGTAAAGCACGGTCAATATCAATACGAACCCAGCGAGTAGGCCCATGAGAATACGGTTTTCGCGCTTTTTTTCTTCCAAAAGTGCTGCATTGGAGGCAGCTTGTTCACGCGCTTGTTGTTCGGCCAGCCGCCTGTTTTTTTCCTGCATCAGGCGTGTGCGTTCTTGCCCCCTTTCAAAAGCAGTCTTGAAATCTTGCTGTGAGAGGGCGATTTCCTGTAGCTTTTCGACCGTCTCTAAGGCCACGTCTGGCATGGCGGCGGATACTGCCGCGTCTTTGGCCTGCGCGTAGTACTTGGCTGCTTCTTTGGCACGGTGCTCGCGCCAAGCAATGTCGGCAGCCACCAGCGCCGCCTCTGCTTCGCGGCGCTTGTCCTGCATTTCCAGCGAGAGCGAGAGCGCATCTTGCGCATAGCCGGCGGCGCGGTCAGGCGCGGCGCTGAGCAGGTTTCGAGCAAGGGAGTAGGTGATTTTCCAGCGTTCTTCCTTGTTGGAGGCGTTGCGCAGGCGATTTTCCAATTCGGCCACGGACTGCGCGAGCACTGTGTTTGCGCATAGAGCAAAGTAGATTGTCAGACCGATAAGGGGGCGTTTGGACATGATAAAAGTTGGATGCGACGAATGCCGCCCAAAGACAAGTTTGGTTCTGATTTGATTGCCCAACCGAGAGGCGTTTTCTTTTTATTTGAATATCGCCCAAAGAAACGTTTATCCGGCCAATTGTTCAAAACCGAGCAACGATGTTCAAATTCGTACTTTACTGCGGGATGTGCCAATTCACAAAAGGCTGGTTTTCAGCAAAAAGAAAATATGGCACGCCGATAGCGGCTTCAATGTGAAAGAATCGTTCGACTTATGGCTTACATTGCTGTTCCCATTCCCAATCTGCCCGGCAAGCAGGACATCGAAATCGAAGTCACCATCAATGGCCTGAAACAGCAACTCCACTACCGCGTGGAGCTTTTTTATTGGGAGGATTGCGCCATCCCGCAGATTGACCGGGCCGAGTGCATTCGCCAGATGCTGTCGCGCTACGATGACGACTGGTCGCTCTACTACATCGGCGCGCCGACGGACGAGTTCGTGCCCATTACTTTCGTGAAAAAAGGCGACATGGCTCTCCAGCGCAAACTCATGTTGGGCGAAATTGCATAGAAACTGTCGCATTCAATACGGTTCTCTAACGCGCTACCGTCATCTTGAAGGGCTGTGTTTGCCCTTCGGCAGTGCGCAACAGGTAAGTGTAAAGGCCGGGAGGCCAAGTGCGGGTGTCGAGCCGTGCTTGGTTTTCGTGTTTGAGATTGACTGTTCGCTCATATACTTTTTCTCCCAACACATTGAATACCAACAACAAGCCCTCGTCCGAAACATTTTGCTCGCGTGCCTCCCACCGGATAAGCGTGGCGCCCGAAGAGGGATTGGGCTGATTTTGCATCAGCTGAAAATCGAGAAGCGTTTGCACGATAGGTGCAGAAGAAGACGCACTGAGATATTCGATGCGAACATCGTCGAAGTAAAGTCCATCGCCTTCGATGAATCCGTTGGACTGTAGGATGAATCCAATCCGAATGGGCTTCCCGACAAAATCGGACAGGTTGATGCGTTCTTCCACCCAATCAAGCTGCAAGCCGTCGTAAATAGGTTCGTTATCGGGCTGGGGGGTGCCTGCTCCTGCCTTCGTGTAGATGCCGCAGAGCGGGGTTGTCTCAAAAGCCTCGTCCAGCGCAAGCACTTGTGCGTAATCGAAGCGAGGCTCAATGTCCCATCGAGCAAAAAAACGCAGTTGGGCAAATATCACGCTATCGGGTATCAAGACCGCGTCCTCAAAATAATGAAAGGCGGTAAAGTTGGGGGGATAGGGTGCGTTGGGAGAATCGGTGAAGCTGGCTGGCGGGGAGACGAAGGTCTCGGTCGTGATATCAAAAGTGCCGAGCCAGCCCAGAAAATCGTCGCAGGAATTCTCGTACAGAAGGGCGAGGTTGTCGCTGTTGGCGATGAATATCTTGCGCAGGGTGTCTTTTTTCACAAAATTCCCACTGCTTGTTTCCAGCAAAAAAAGCAATTCGGTGCCTGTGGGCACATTGCTGGCAAACGCGACTTGGAAGTTAAAATTGGCCGATTCAAATACTTGCAGGTCAAACACTTGGGTGGCGCTCGGCGATGTGATGCCTGCGGAGAGGGGCTCCAGTTTCACCGTGAAAGGGCCATCTTCCATCCCATAGCGCCTGATGCCGAAAGACATTTGGCTGGTGGTTGGGTACACGAACGTTTCGTTCAAATCGGATATGTCCGCGAAGCGCAATGCGCACAAGGCCATGGAGAGGTTGGGCCACACATTTTCTCTGTTCAGGTTGTCAATTTCTCCAAACGAAGGCCAAAAACCCGTTTTACCCACCTCTGGTGTGTATGACAGCGCCCCGGCTTGTGCGTACATCCAATCATCGGAGCTGCCGTTCACGGGGTAGCCTACGGTTTGGCTGGTTGTGCCGTACACATAATTGTTTTCTCGCGTGAAAAGTTGGGCGTACTTAATCAGTGAAGAGTCAGCCGGGGTGTCATTGTAGGCCCATGGGTATATCAGCAAGTTGCTGAAAGTGTGGTAATTGAAGGCAAATAGGAAATCGTGTTCGAGGCAAAAGTCGCGCATCGCGCGGGTTTCCGGCTCGGAAAAAGGCGACGGGCCTCGATAGGTCTGCGAGTTGGTGACGGGGGAGGAGCCGCTGTTGTCGTTGCCCCAGAAATAGCCATAGTTTCGGTTCAAATCCACGCCGAAGGTGCCGTCGCCGTTGTTGCGACGGTTTTTTCGCCAGAAGCCATAGCCATCGGGATTGGTCGTCTCGTTATAGACATAGCCGTCGGGGTTCACGCATGGGATGAAGTGCAACTCGAGGTTGTTCACGATGTATTGAATCAGAGGGTCGGAGGCATAGTTTTCCAACAAATACCACATATAAAAAATCATCTGCGAGGCGCTGTTGGGTTCGCGCGCGTGATGCAGCGATGTATAAAGCACTTGCTTTTCGCCCTCGTTGGCGTTCGGGTTGTCCGAGATTTTGACATACCAGATGGGCCGCCCTTCCCACGTCACAATCGTGTCGCTAATCGGTTTTTTGACGGTGATAAGGTGGGGGAATTTGGCCGCCATGTCGTCGAGCACATCGAGCATTTGGGCGTAGGTATGGTATCCCGCCATGGTGCCGTAGGTGTAGTTGAGCGGGGTCGGGTAGGCGGCCCCGCCACTTGGGCAAAATTCGTTGCGCGAGACGACGGGGGCGTTTTTGTCGCGCTCACGAAGCCATGTTTGCAAGTCAGGAATGAGCGTGGTGAGTTGGAAGCCGGCATTTTGCACGAGTGCGATTTCGCTCTCGGAGAGTTCGGTGACGAGCGAGCGCCCCGACAACCATTGGCCATGGTCGGCCTCGATGCCAAGCGCCGCAAGGTCGTTCACGTCTTTGCCAACGAGCGATATTTCGACCCGTGCGTGGCGTTCGGGGGTTTGTGCTCGAAGCGATGCTGTGGTGATAAGCCCTACTGTTATTGTGAGGAAGAGTATTCGATTCATAATGCGGCGTTTTTACTGACAAAAATAGTTCGAGCAATATGAGGGAGGTCGATTTTTTCTGAATTTGAAAACCTCTGGCGAAAATTGAGGTACATTTTGATAGCTGCGTCGGCTCCGAGTTCAACTTTTCAGACGCATTTCACCAAGTCCACCCTTTTCCCCACCTTTGCGCCGTTTTTTGACCAAAGTGGCGAAGTTTTTGAAAAAGGCAAGCCGCCGCCCAATTGTCACATTCTCTCATTAACCCATTATCACATTACCAAAATGCAGGAAGATTTATTCAAGCGCATCGTATCGCACAGCAAGGAATACGGCTTTATTTATCCCTCTTCGGAAGTGTACGACGGTCTGAACGGCGTGTACGACTACGGCCCCATGGGCGTGGAGTTGAAAAACAACATCAAGGAATATTGGTGGCGGGCGATGGTGCAGATGCACGAGAACATCACGGGCATTGACTCGGCTATTTTTATGCACCCGCTCATCTGGAAGGCAAGCGGCCATGTGGATGCTTTCAACGACCCGCTGGTGGACAACAAGGACTCGAAAAAACGATTCCGCGCTGATGTCTTGATTGAAACCGAGATTGACAAGATGCTCGCCAAAGCCGACAAGGAGGTGGAGAAAGCGGCCAAACGCTTCGGAGAAAGCTTCAACGAAAAACTGTTCCGCGAAACCAATCCTCGCGTGCTGGAATATACCCAAAAGGCCGCCGACGTGGAAAAACGCCTTGCCGACGCCCTGAAAACCAACGACATGGCCGACTTGAAAGCCTTGATTGACGAACTTGAAATAGCGGAACCCGACACGGGTTCGCGCAACTGGACGGAGGTGCGGCAATTCAACCTGATGTTCTCGACCCAAATGTCGAACATCGGCGGCGACGATGGCAAACTATACCTCCGACCGGAAACGGCACAGGGCATTTTTGTCAACTTTCTGAATGTGCAAAAAACCACGCGGCAAAAAATTCCTTTCGGCATCGCCCAAATCGGCAAGGCGTTCCGCAACGAAATAGTGGCGCGGCAGTTCATCTTCCGCATGAGGGAATTTGAGCAGATGGAAATGCAGTACTTCGTGCGACCCGGCACCGAAATGGAGTGGTATCACAAGTGGAAGGAACGCCGCATGGCTTGGCACCGCGCCATCACGCCTGCCGAAAAATTGCGTTTCAAGGACCACGACAATTTGGCGCACTATGCCAACGCTGCGGTGGATATCCAATTTGAATTCCCCTTCGGCTTCAAAGAGCTCGAAGGCATTCACTCGCGCACCGATTTCGACCTCGCCAGTCATTCGCAACTATCGGGCAAAAAAATGCAATTCTTTGACCCTGAGCTGAACGAACACTACATTCCTTATGTGGTGGAGACTTCAGTGGGCTGCGACCGTATGTTCCTCGCCGTGCTTTCCAATGCCCTGATGGAGGAAACTGTGCCAGATGCCCAAGGCGAAGACAGCGCCCGCACCGTGTTGAAAATCCATCCGGCGCTCGCGCCCGTGAAGTGCGCCGTGTTGCCTTTGTTGAAAAACAAGGAAGAATTGGTAGAAAAAGCACGCGCTATTCACGACCGCTTGAAATTTCATTTCCTCTGCCAGTACGACGAGAAAGATGCCGTCGGCCGTCGCTACCGCCGTCAGGATGCTATCGGCACTCCTTATTGCATCACCATTGATTTTGAAACGCTGGAGAACGACACGGTGACCATCCGCGAACGCGACTCCATGCAACAGGAGCGTGTGCATATCGGCGAAGTGGCTCGCATCGTGTCGGAGCGAACCGATATGCGAAAATTGCTGGAGCAGATAGCGTGAGGACGTGCTTTCCCTAAAATTGATGAGGGGTCGATAAAGGTTGATGAGGGTTGATTATCAGCCTTTATCAACTCTTATCAACCCGTTAGTGACTGACAGGCGACACTGGCTGCCCGGTGGCGACTTCTTTGAGGAAGTTTTCCAAGATGGTGTTGAACTCCTCCGGTTTTTCCATCATGGGCGCATGGCCGCACTCTTCAAGGAAGTAGAGGCGGGAATCCTCAATCAGTTCGTGGAATTTTTCGCCCACGAAGGGTGGGGTCACGTTGTCTTGCTTGCCCCAAATCAGGAGTGTGGGAGCCTTTATTTTGTGCAATTTGTCGCCGAGATTGTGCCGCACGGCGGATTTGGCAGTAGCCACCACCCGGATGGCTTTGTTGCGGTCGTTCACGATGCCGAACACTTCGTCCACCAATTCCTTGCTGGCCACTGCGGGGTCGTAGAACGTGTCGGCTGTTTTTTTCCGAATATATTCGTAGTCGCCTCGCTTTGGGAAGGCGGTGCCAAAGGCGCTCTCAAACAAACCCGAGCTCCCGGTCAAAGTGATGGAGGCAATGTGTTCTGGATGTGCCAGCGCGTAGAGCAGCGCGATGTGTCCTCCCAATGAATTGCCAAGCAAATGCACTTTGCCGTAGCCTTTATAGTTGACGAATTTGGTCACGAAGTCAACCAATCCCATCACCGACACCTCGAAAATCGGCATTTCATATATGGGCAAAATCGGCACGACGACGTTATACTGATTGGAGAACCGTTTGATGATACCTTCAAAATTGCTCAACGCGCCGAAAAGCCCATGCAACAGCATGAGGGTTTCGCCGGATGTGCCCGATTCGATGTATCGGAAGCCATTTTCTTCTTTTATCGGTACGTTCATTGGCAGTGTGATTGCGGAAAAGGTAAAGCGGCAGATTGGGCAAATGTAGGGAAATCCAACAAACAAATGCGAGCGACCCAGATTGTGCGAGGGTTTGCCTTTTTTGTCAATGAGTTGTTCATTGCAAAAATTTGCGAAACGCCCATACAAGCAGATTCAGCAACAGGCTCAACAATATCAACGTCGTGACGGGGAAGTAGAACCTGAAGTGTTCGCGTTCCACACGAATGTCGCCCGGCAAGCGCCCCAACCAGTTGAGCCTGCCTTGCAGTGCCCATGCCAGTAGGCCAACCGCTACGAGCGCCAAGCCAACGCCGATGAGTATCTTCGGCCAAGCAATTGGGTTTTGTTCCATGTTTGAGACGAATGACAGGCAAAGATACCATGTGCGGGGGTGTCATTGCGAGGCTTTCTCAACGTTCCTTTTCATTGTTCGCCACCGCACACCCAACCGTTCGGAATCGGACATTTTTTTGCGATTGCGCTGGTCGTAACGCCGTGTAAATCAATGGCAAATCATTGCGGCACAAGCTGTGCGGCACTACCTTGCCGCTTGAACAAGCAGCGGCCACGCCATGATTCAAAACTATCTTACCACCGCGCTCCGCAATCTCCGCAAAAACAAGTTTTTTTCATTGCTCAATATCACTGGGCTGGCCGTTGGGTTGGCTTGCTGTATGTTGATTGCACTTTACGTTTATCACGAAACGCACTACGACCGCCATCACGAACGAGCTCATGACTTGTTTCGGGTTGGCACCACATTCACCAGCCTCTCCAAAGGTGAAGATAAAAATCATCCAACGTTCAATACGCCCGCTCCGTTGGCTGCCGCGTTGCAACGGGCATTTCCCGAAATAGAGCAAACGGCAAGGACGGTTATGGTGTTCGACCGTGACAAGACATTGTTGCGTGCCATGGAAAATGGCTTGGTGATAAAAGCTTTCAATGAGCCTAAGGGCTATTTTGTCGACTCCACCTATTTTGATTTGTTCAAGTACGAATTTGTGGAGGGCCATCCCGCAAAGGCGCTCGTGGAACCACAGTCGGTGGTGCTGAGTGAGGACATCGCGCGAAAATTATTTGGTCAAGAACCAGCATCTGGCCGCATCGTGCGCATCAGCAACAGTTTTTTTGAAGAGGGGGATTTGGATTTCCGGGTGACGGGCGTGTTTCGACAACCCACCTTGCCCACGCATCTTGATGGCCGCTTTTTTATGTCACTTTATTCGGGTGGGATGGGGCAGTTTTTGAAAAACACGACCGACTTGGCTACCAATAATATGTTCTACACCTATTTAAAACTGCGGCCCGGCTCCGATGGTAAGGCTTTGGAAGCCAAACTACCGGCATTTGTGGAGCGGCACATGAAAGATGACTTGAAGGCGCGCGGGTTTGGGAAAGAGCAATTTCTGGTGGCAGTGCCCGATGTCCATCTTTCGGGTGTCGGCAAAGGAGGAAGCAAGACCTATCTGTACATATTGGGGTCTATTGCGTTGTTCACGCTGCTGATTGCTTGCGTCAATTTCATGAATCTCTCCACTGCTCGCTCTGCGCGACGTGCGAGTGAGGTCGGGGTGCGAAAATCCATCGGGGCGAGCCAATCGTCGCTCATCCGCCAATTTTTGAGCGAATCGGTGCTGCTCGCGGTGGCTTCGCTCATGTTGGCTTTTGCGCTGGCGTGGATGGTTTTGCCGTTTTTTAATCACTTGGCAGAACGGCAATTGTCGCTTTCATTTTCCCAAAACGCGGGGTTATATGGCGGGTTTCTTGCGCTGGCTTTGGCGACGGGTTTGGTGGCTGGCATTTATCCGGCTTTTTACTTGTCTTCGTTCAAGCCTGTGGAAGTGTTGAAAGGCAAGTTTGCCAATAGCCTCTCGGCTGCATTTTTGCGCAAAGGGCTAGTAGTGTTTCAGTTTGTCATTGCTTCAGGGTTGATACTGGCCTCTTTGGTCATTGGTTCGCAGATGCGATACCTTCAGTCCAAAGACCTTGGTTTTCAGAAAGAACAACAAATCGTGATACCGCTTTTGAGCAGCGCATCCGTGTCGGCCTATCAGCCATTGAAAGTCGAGCTGCAACGCGACAGCCGAATCGCTTCGGTAGGCGCCTCGCTGTTTTATCCCGGCATAATGAACCCCTCTGATATGGGTTTGTATAGGGAGGGCGAAACAGTGGAACAAATGGTGACGACCCGCCTCAATTGGGTAGATTATGATTTTTTGCAAACACTCGGCATTCAATCTACAGCCGGGCGGCTTTTTTCGGCGCAATTCCCCAATGACACTTCCGACAGGATTATTCTGAATGAACAGGCAGTGAAACAACTTGGCTTTTCGTCGCCACAAGATGCCGTCGGGGAAAAGGTGATGTTCAATTGGCAGGGCCGCGAGTACCGTATGGACATTATCGGGGTGACAAAAGATTTTCATTTTGAAAGTCTCCACGAGCCTATCGAACCTTATGGGTTTTACTTGAGCGACAACTCTCGGCACAATTATCTCATTGCTCGCGCAGATACCGAGGATATATCTGCTTTGCTGGCATCAATTGAGCCCATTTGGAATCGCTTGGTGCCGGGCGAACCCTTTGAATACTCGTTTCTCGACGAGGATTTTCAGAAAAACTACAAAGCGGACCGCCAGATGGCATCGCTTGTCGGCAGTTTGACGGGTATTGCTATCCTGATTTCTTGCTTAGGGTTGTTTGGTCTTGCGGCCTTCGCAGCCGAGCGTCGCACGAAAGAAATAGGTATCCGAAAAGTGTTGGGGGCCAGTGTGACGGGCATCACAGGTCTTTTGGCCACCGATTTTCTCAAATTAGTGTTTGTCGCGCTTGTCATCGCGTCCCCATTGGCCTATTGGGCGATGAACAGATGGTTGCAAGATTTTGCCTACCGTATTGATATTCAGTGGTGGATGTTTGCCCTTGCAGGCTTGGTCGCCATTCTTATCGCATTTTTCACGGTGAGCTTTCAAAGTGTTCGCGCGGCGCTCGCCAATCCTGTGAAGAGCCTTCGGTCGGAATAGGGGGGCTGGGTGTGAAGAACTTTGTGGAGGGGAAGGTGAGAAATCCGAGCACTTACCCCATGAGATGCCAGACACAAAAAATTGAGCCATCCCGAAAATTCAGGATGGCTCAGCTATTGTGATCTCGATGGGACTCGAACCCATGACTCCTTGATTAAAAGTCAAGTGCTCTACCGACTGAGCTACGAGATCTAAAAAATGTTTGTTGGCTTTTGGCCCGACCCCATCATTCTCCCGGTGAAAAATCGGGATGCTCTACTAATTAAGCCAAGAGTCTTCCAAAAAGCGGGTGCAAAGATAAAATCGCGTTGAGCGAAATTCCAACCCGCGCTTAAAATTTTTCCAACAAAAATTTGGAATTGCCCGCTATAAACCCTGTTTGGGAAAATTAGTTTCGGAATGGTTTAATTTTGTGGCACTTTTCGAGAGAAAATCCCGTTTACGACCCACCTTGCACCCATTTAAATTAGGAAGAGATGGAATCCATTAGACAGAAACAAATAGGAGAATTGCTCCGGCGCTACTTTGGGATGATGCTTGCCGAGGAGGGCAGCAACTTCTACGGTCGCGACAAACTCGTGACCGTCACCGCCGTAAAAATGACCCCCGACCTGCTCATCGCAAAAGTTTATGTCAGCGTGTATGGTACGGAGAACAAGCAGGAGGTCATTCTTCAATTGGAGGACAACTACCCCCGTATTCGGCAGGCGCTCGCCTCGAAAGCGGGCAAACAGATGCGCCGCGTGCCGGAGCTCGAATTTTTCCTCGACGACACGGTGGACGAAATGTACCGCGTGGAATCATTGCTCAATCGCGTGGGAGAGGAAGACAAGGGCCTCGGCAAGTAGACGCATCTATACTTCGCGCCGCCAAGTTTTGGGCATGGGAAAAAGCGCAATCTATTCAAAATCAAGGAGAGCGAGCATGGCGAACTGACAAATCCTATCGAATCAAGGTCTAACACGGTACCAACGATACTGTTCTGAGCATGAAAATCGGCTTGTTCTTTGGCTCGTTCAATCCCATCCACATCGGGCATCTCATCATCGCCAACTTCATGGCGACACAGACTGACTTGGACAAGGTTTGGTTGGTCGTAAGCCCCCAGAACCCGTTCAAGCCCAAAAAAACGCTCGCCCGCGACCACGACCGCTTGCATCTTGTCCGCTTGGGCATCGGCGACAATCCTCGCTTGCAGGCTTCCAACATCGAGTTCGGCCTGCCCAAGCCATCATACACGATTGATACCCTGACGTTTTTAAAAGAAAAATATCCAGCGCACACTTTCGCGCTCATCATGGGCGGCGACAATCTGGCGACCCTGCATCTTTGGAAAAACCATGAGCAAATCCTTGCTCATTACGACATCTACGTTTACAAGCGCCCTGCCGTCGAAATGGGCGAGCTGGCAGCCCGTCCGCGTGTCCGCGTCTGCGAGGCTCCTATGCTCGACATATCTGCCACTTACATTCGGGATTGCCTGAAGTCGGGCAAATCGGTGCGTTATCTGGTCCCCGACCAGGTGCTAGAGTATCTTGAGTCGAGCAGTATGTATAGGTAATGCTCCTCCTTATTTGATTTCGGGAAAATCTATGCGCTCGCGAAGGTCTTGGGCAAATTGCTTCATTTTGGCTCGAGCAGATTCGGCCATGTTTGGAAATAGTTCTGGATGTTTCTCCAAACGGGCGACGGGAAGCGCGTAGAAGGTGGATTTGCCGTTGGCGGGCTTGTGGACGTAACGCCAGATGGGGATGATGCCGGCGTTGCTCACCGTCACCTTGGTCGAGCCTTTTTGTTTCAACAAATCCACTTGGAAAAGAATGCCGCCGTCCGTGTGCGGCCGCTGTTGGTTCGAGATAAAATTGCCCAGCGAATAAACGACCAAGGCTTCTTTGACAGCACCATCGGGCATGGTGACGCGCTCTGTGCGGATGGGTTGCACGACGTGTGGATGGGCGCCGATGACCATGTCCGCGCCGTTGCGGATGAGAAACTTGGCCAAACGTCGTTGCTCATCGTTTTCCTTTAGCTGATACTCCAATCCCCAATGCATCACGACGATGATGAAGTGAGGCTTGCGGGCGCGGGCTTCGGCCAAGTCCTTGCCCATTTGCACCGTGTCAATCAAATTGACAATGGTAGGTGCTTCGGTTGGCACCCCATTGGTGTCGTAAGTATAGTTGAGAAAAGCCAGTTTCAAGTTGTTTTTATACATCATAAGCGGGTAAGTCGAGGCCCGGTCCGTCGCATTTTTGAAAGTGCCTGTTTGGTGAAATCCCAATTCGCGCAAGGTGTTGATGGTGCTGACCAAGCCCGCCCCCCGGCTGTCGTTGGAATGGTTGTTGGCCGTCACGAGCAGGTCGAAGCCCGCTTCTTTGAGTGCCGCGGCGAGGTCGTCGGGGCTGCGAAACATGGGATAGCCATTGTAGGGAGGTTTGCCGGGCAGCGTCAGTTCAAGGTTGCCGATGGCCAAATCAGCCGCCTCGAGAATCGGCTTCACATACTTGAAACAAGGCGTGTAGTCATACTTTTTGTCCGCTACCACTTCGGCACTCTTTATTTGGGGCGCATGGCCCATGATGTCGCCTGCGAAAACAAGTCGGAGCGTGTCGGTTTGGGCACCAAGCAAGACGGGAAGCCAAAGCAGCAGCCCCACGGGCAGTGGATTTTTTTTGTTCCGCAGCCACATCCGTTGGCTCTGACATATTGAAAACACAAGGTGTTTGTTTGGAAAGGTCATAAAATTCAAAGTTTCAGGCAAAGAAAGCGCAAACTTCCCCAACTTTGATGCCTCATTTTTTTTACTCAAACCATGACAAGAGGTATTTTTCTCATCGTGACGCTAGTGGCGGGGCTTCTAATCGGCGGTTGGCTCACCTATCGCTATTTCGTTCCTGCTGCGAAGAAGCCCGTGGAAGATGCCACCGTATTGTTGGAGAAGATTCAGAAAGTGGCAAAGCTCATAACGGTGGAGGGGCAGTTCTCGGAAATTTACAACTACAGCGAATATCAAGGCTATTTCACCATGCTTTGGGACAAAAAGGTGCTGGTGCGAGTGCGGGCGACCGTTTCGGTGGGCTATGACTTGGAGCAATTGAATCTGGAAGCCGATGCGGCCACCAAGACGATTCGCATGAGCGCGTTGCCCGCCCCTCAAATACTCAGCATAGACCACACCTTGGATTATTACGACATTTCACAGGGCCTGTTTGCTTCGTTCAAGCCCGAAGACTACAACTATATCAACGCACAAGCAAAAAAACTGATTCGGGACCAAGCCATGAAAAGCCCATTGATGGATGCTGCCGAAGAACAGGCCAACGAGATGCTCGAGCTCATTCAATTCATGGTGCAAACAGCGGGATGGACACTCGTGATAACGGGGCCTCCAGTTGAATTTGAGGAATAAGCCTCCGGGGGCATTCGTCATAAAAAAACAGCGTCAATCATCAACCGGAAACCCAACTTATCTTCAGCCTATGCACCCTGTTGATACGCTCCAACTCCATTTCAACCCCAATCAAATGTTCGTGCTAAACATCGCGATGGCTTTTCTGATGTTCAGCGTGGCGCTCGACGTGAAGCCGGGCGATTTCAAAAAAGTGGCAGAGTTTCCCAAGTCGGTCGGCGTGGGTTTGCTGGCACAGTATCTTGTTTTCCCGGTACTTACGCTCGGCATCATCTACCTTTTTCAGCCGCCGGTAAGCATGGCGCTGGGGATGATTTTGGTGAGTATGTGCCCATCGGGCAACATGACGAATTTTCTCGTGCATTTCGCCAAAGCCAATGTGGCGCTCTCGGTCACGCTCAACGCGATTATCATTTTGTCGGCCACCGTCGTCACGCCAGCTGGTTTTTTGTTTTGGTCAAAATTCGTCCCCGAATCGGCGGCGCTGCGCAAATCGTTTGAACTCAGTTTTTCGGAAATGGCGTGGATAATCGTGCGGCTCATTGTGCTTCCCCTCTTGCTGGGGATGTGGCTTCACGCCCGTTTCCCTGCTTTTATCGCAAAGATCCGCCCTTGGGCCCAGCGCATTTCGCTCTTGATTTTCTTCGCCATCCTCGCGCTGGCTTTGCTCGGCAACCTCGACAACCTCGTGAATTATCTCGGTTTTGCCTTTGTCATCGTGGCTGTCCACAATGTGGTGGCGCTCGGCACGGGCTACTTTCTCGGCAGCTTGTTCAAGCTCCCGGAACTCGACCGTCGTACGCTCGCTTTCGAGTCGGGCGTACACAACACGGCGCTCGGCCTCTTGCTTATCTTCCAGTTTTTCAATGGATTGGGCGGCATGGCGCTCATCGCGGCGTGGTGGGGGATTTGGGATTTGGTGACGGGAATTGGGCTGGCAGGCTGGTGGCGGGGGAGGGCTTCTCAAATAGGTATTGCCTGAGTTGTACTACGTTTGCTTTTCGTACTGCTTGCTTGTTTTCACCAAGCAGAAGCGACGGAGCGAGGGGAGAGAACACCAAGGCGGCAGGATGATGCCCAGATTAAGGAAGATTTGAACCTACCAGTTGGCAAGGCAGGGATGCCCTTTATTGATTTGTATGATTTTCAAAGGATTGGAAGCGTCGTTGGTTCAAAACCACCTTTGTCAGAACCTATTTTAAGGGCTTGCCCAGCCAAGCGAAGCGGACGGGGCTGGTTTGCATTGACTATAAAACATCCCACCATCCATTATCACTGCGTTTTCTTGCTGAATTCTTGTAAGAGCATTTGGTTCTGCTGCCTAAGATAGGCAACTTCTTCCTTCAAGGCATTCAGGGCGGACTCCAGCATTTCTATAACTTTTACAGGAGCATGATGAATCTCAAAATCGGCGTTTTCAGCCTGCTGGTTGTAATGATTGAACAGCCTTCCTCTCTAAATTTTTTGTAAAAACTTAGGCATCCAACCCAAGTCAATGTAAAATTGTTTTAGCGAATACATCTGGTTCATGGAGTTATCGAATGACATATCGGTATTGAAGGATTTGGTCATGGTCTTGCTTGCCAAGGTTGAGGCACTGGAATCCGAGAATGCTGCCCTTCGGGCGGAAGTTGCCGAATTGCGTTCGCGCCTAAAGATGAACAGCAAGAACAGTCACAAGCCGCCGTCGTCAGATGGTTTGTCCAAGAAACCGGGCCTTCCCAAAGAGCCGCCCAAAAAGAGCGGCGGCCAGTTGGGCCACAAAGGCAAGACGCTCAAGATGGTGGACACGGTGGACACGTTGTGGTGCACCATGCCACATCCTGCTCCTGCTGTTCGAAGGATTTTTCCACTGCCGACGTGGTTGAAGTGGCCCCAAAAGCGCCGGTGTTCGATATTCCCGCACCCCGCATGGAGGTCACGGAGCACCAGTTGGGCGTGGCGGTCTGTTGTGGCAGGCAGCATTGGGGCTGTTTTCCGCCCGAGGTAGGCCAGCCTGTGCAGTACGGTTCCCGGATCAAGGCGCTGAGCGTCCTGTTGAACAACGACTACAAACTGCCGCTGGAGAAAATCGAGCAACTCATGGGCGACCTGTGGGGCTGTTCGTTCAACGAAAGCACCGCCCTGACGGCCAACGCTGGCATGTACCAAGCCCTTGAGCCGATTGAGGAACAAATCAAAACGGCGGTTTTGGCCTCCGATGTGGTTCATTTTGATGAAACGGGCATGCGGGTGGAGAAAAACTCCACTGGTTCCACGTCGCCTCGACCGCGCTGTTCACCCACCTGTTCGTCCACAAAAAACGGGGCAAGGAGGCGCTCGAATCCGAAGCCTCGCTGCTCAAGGACTTCACCAAGCGGGCGTGCACGACTGCTGGGCAGTTATTTTGACTTTCAACAGTGCAAGCACGCCCTCTGTGGCACGCACCTGCTCCGGAACTGACCAATCTGGCGGAAAACGGCTCAAAATGGGCCTCCCAAATGCACCAGTTTGTCCTGCAACTCTACCAAGCCAGCCAAAGGGCACCGGGTCGGTGGCCGACCCTCAAACTTGGCGGCACCACTTCGAGCAAATCTGCCAATCGGCCGACAGGGAAGAGCCGCCCCCCAAACAGGGCAAAAGAGGAAAGCCCAAAAACTCGAAGGGACGCAACCTGCTCAATCGCCTGGTCAAGCACCGGGACGAGTGGCTTGCCTTTGCCTTTGAGCAAAACGTGCCGTTCACCAACAACCAAGCCGAGCGCGACATCCGTTGCCTGAAGACCAAACAAAAGGTCGCCACCAATTTCCAAACCTTTAAAGGGGCGCAGCACTATGCACGCATACAATCATTTACCTCAACTCTACGCAAACATTCAATGAACGTGTTCCAGAACCTGACAAACGCTTTTGATAGGAAAACTATCGTTTTTAAGGCTGGCTAAGTTTTTACAATTTTTTGTAAAAACTTAGGCACCTAACCCAAGTCCATGTAAAACTGTTTTAGCGAGCAAATCTGGTTGATGAAGTTATCGAATGACATATCGGTATTGAAGGATTTGGTCATGGCCTTGCTTGCCAAGGTGGAGGCATTGGGAATCCGAGAACGCCGCCCTGACGGCCAACGCTGGCATATACAAAGCCCTTGAGCCGATTGAGGAGCAAATCAAAACGGCGGTTTTGGCCTCCGATGTGGTTCATTTTGATGAAACGGGCATGCGGGTCAGGGCAAACGCATCAAAATACAACCGACCTCGGAGAGGTCAAATGTTGGTAGAGATGGTGTGTTTTTGTGATAATTATCACGACCTCGGAGAGGTCGAATGTCTATCGCAGCAAAGAGGTCTCCAACATTCGACCCCGCTGGGGTCGTACACACCGCGAAAATGGGGCGTTTCTACCAACGTTTGACCTCTCCGAGGTTTGTGCCATTTGATGCGTTTGCCACGGGCATGCGGGTGGAGAAAAACTCCACTGGTTTCATGTCGCCTCCACCGCGTGGTTCACCTACCTGTTCGTCCATAAAAAACGGGGCAGGGAGGCGCTGGAGAGCGAGGATTCGCTGCGCAAGGATTTTCAGAACCGAGCCGTGCACGACTGCTGGGAGCCTTACTTCGGCTTCAAGCAGTGCCAACATGCCCTGTGCGGCGCCCACCTGCTGCGCGAACTGACCAACCTGATGGAAAACGGCTCCAAATGGGCAACCCAGATGCACGGTTCCTGCTCGACCTTTATCGTGACAGCCAAAAGCGGCTCGCCATAGTGGCCGACAGGCAAAAGCTGGGAGCGGGAGTTCCGGCATATCTGCCAGTTGGCCGAACGGGAAGAACCGCCGCCCAAGCAGGGCAAGAGGGGCAAGCCCAAGAACTCGAAAGGCCGAAACCTGCCCAACCGCCTGCTCGAACACCAGGACAGGTGGCTTGCCTTTGCCTTTGTCGAAGGCGTCCCGTTTTCCAACAATCAGGCCGAGCGCGACATCCGCTGCCTGAAAACCAAGCAGAAGGTCGCTACCAATTTCCAGACCTTCAAAGGTGCGCAGCACTATGCGCGCATCCAATCCTTCACCTCAACCCTTCGCAAACATTCAATGAACGTTTTCCAGAACCTGATTCATGCTTTTGATAGAAATCCTATCGTCTTTCAGGCTGGCTAAGTTTTTACATCTCTTTTAAGTTTCAGCGACTCGGCAAGCCTGTCGTCGCATGAACCGCTTTGTTCACAACCACTCTGGAGCGACTATAATACACAAAACAACCTACCATGCAATACTTTGGATACCTTTTAGTGTTAATACACATTTTTCTTTTCCTGTGGTCAGCAGGTGGTATGATAGAATTGATTTCTACAAAAGTGCCTTGGCCCCCATATACCAACCTTGACTTTCCAAGATGGTTGCTTCCGATTCATTGGGGCTCTGTAATTATTACCTCGACAGGGTTCTTGCTTGGTTATTTTACAGGCTGGAGCAAAACCCGCGAGTTTCTACTAGCGGCATATACGATGCTTTTCACAATCTGCGTCATTGAGACCTTTGGATTTATGACAAGCCAGACAAAGTATATTGCTATGGTTGCAGAGTTAGTGACATACACAGTCATCTTGACGATATTGTTTAAGCACAAATATTTTATTGACTACTTCAGTTGTCGGTAAAAATGACATTAAGGAAAAAAGCCCGAACCGCTAACAACCGTTTGCCGCAATGAGGGCAGACGTGGTTATACCTCGTGCCGCCAAGTTTTCAGCATGGTTGGAAGGATGAGATCACGTTTACTAAACTTTTGAAGTTTAGTAAACGTTACCCTAGACGATGCTGAAAACTTGGCGGCGCGAGGTATAAATCAAGTGCAGTGTTTCTATTCCGCCTTTGGCGGATGCATGGTTGACAGTTTTGTGCTTCGAAACCCGCGCGAACACAAAGCTCAAAAAACCTTGGTAGCGACAACAAAACGACAACTAAAAAAAGACGAAAAAACCACAAATCACCTAACACGACAGACTTTTCGCAGGCAAAATAAAACAAACGATATGAAAACCACTCCCGAGCACGATGAGCGAATTGCAAAAATGATTTTTGCGACTGTGTATCCGCACTACGTTACAAAAGTGGAAAGCAAAGGCAGGTCCATTGAAGAATTGCATCAAGTCATAGAATGGCTGACAGGTTTTGACACTCCAAAATTGCAAAAACTCATTGACGAGAAAGTGACTTTTGAAACATTTTTTAAGAGCGCAAAACTCAACCCCAAAGCAGAACTAATTACAGGAGTAATTTGTGGTTATCGGATAGAAGAAATTGAAAACTCACTAACAAGACAAACGAGGTATTTAGACAAGTTAGTGGACGAGTTGGCAAAAGGCAAAAAGATGGAAAAAATTTTAAGGCAGTAGACTTGTTGCGGAGGAAGGCTTTCCCTTCGCCAAGGCCCTTCACCACGATAAGTATAGTAATAAAAATCCGAATTATGACAAAAGCAAAGACAATTTACACGGGTCAAGACGTAATGGATTTTGTAAATTCTTACGTTGACACCGAACAGAAAAAAGCAGACAGTTTTCGACTGTTGGAGTTAATGCAAGAGTGGTCTGACTCTGAGCCTAAAATGTGGGGGCCGACCATTATCGGATTCGGCAACTACCATTACAAGTATGCAAGCGGACATGAAGGCGATGCACCTGTTCTTGGATTTTCCCCAAGAAAAGCAGCGTTTTCACTCTACGTTTATTCTGATACTGAGAGAAGTAAATTATTGCTAGCCGACCTTGGCAAGTTCAAAATGAGCAAAGCCTGCATCTATGTGAAAAAACTTTCCGACATCAATTTGTCAGTTTTAAAAGAACTCTGCATAGAATCAATAAAATACATTAGCGAGCACCACGAATGTTCTTGCAGAGAAAAATAACAGACACTTTGACGAAAGACAGAAACTCTGCCGCCAACGGCGGTTTTGCGACAGGCCGAACCTGGCGACGCACTCAGGCAAAGGGATAAATAAGAAATACAAGCAAGCCCCCTGTCACGCTGCAAGCATCTGCCCGTGTTTGCTAATCGTGGTGTGGATGGATACAAATGGTTGGCCTCAATAAATCAACCCCACCTTTTCTCTGATAGCATCCAGCGTCTCCACCAGATTCAGTGTAAAGTCCAACGGCACTTTATCGCTTTCAAGCATTTCGTTTTCAAGGCATTGCATCACATGAGCCGCCTCGAAAGCGTAGCCCCAGCCTTCGTAGGGGATATGCAAATCGCGCTTGACTTCCGTGCGGCCTTCGTATTTTGAAACAGTGAGCCGGTCGGTGTGGTGCCAGCGCGGATGGAGGTGAATCGTGCCTTCCCGCCCGTGGATCCAAGCCTCCACGGGTGTGTTGGCAGCGATGGTGGAATGGCCAAGTGCGAGGCGTTTGCCGGGATATTGAAAAGTGAAGGCGCAACTTTCGTCCACGTTGGTTTGGGTGAAGGTGGCGGCGGCGAGGATGTCCTCTACGGCGGGTTTTCCAAACATAAAAAGCGCGAGCAAGGCAGGGTAAATCCCGATGTCGAGCAAAGAGCCGCCGCCGAGGGCTTTGTTGAACACGCGAGAATTTGGGTCGAAAGGCATACAATAGCCGAAATCTGCCTTGACCGTGTGCGCTTCTCCGATTTCGCCTTTTTCCACGAGTTCAAAGGCGTGATTGACCGCCGGAATGAAGCGTGTCCACAGGGCTTCCATGAGAAAGACGCGATTTTGCCGAGCGGCTGCGACCATGCGGCGGGCTTCACCGATATTCATGGCGAAGGGTTTTTCGCACAAAACGGGGATGTTGTTTTCCAAGCAAAGCAGTGTGTTTTCGCAGTGCAAAACGTGCGGCGTGGCGACATAGACGATGTCCAAATCGGGGCAATGCACGAGGTCGTGGTAGCGCCCAAAAGCGTGCGGCGCGTCGTATTCGGCGGCGAAGGCTTGAGCGCGTTCGAGCGAAGTGGAGGCTACTGCGTGAAGGCGGGCATTCGGCAGCAACCTTAGGTCGTCAGCAAATTTGCGAGCGATTTTTCCAAGACCGATGATGCCCCAATTATGGATTTTCATGGCTGATTTGTCTGTGCGGCGTATGGGTTGTTTGCCCGTTGGAGCGTTTTGTTTGCAAGGGTCGAGCCCCCACTCAATAGATGGTTTCCTCTTTCAGATAACGCTGGACGTAGTCTTCGATTCCTTCTTCCAAGCCATAGAATGGCTCGTGGTAGCCAGCAGAGCGGAGTTTGTCCATTTCGGCTTGGGTGAAGTACTGATAGGTGTCGCGGATGTCGGCAGGCGTGTCAACGAAGGAGATGTTAGGCTCCTGATTCAAGGCGCGGAAGGTGCCGGTGGCCAAGTCGAGGAAGGTGCGGGCCTTGCCTGTGCCGAGGTTGTAAATCGCATTGGGCGGTCTTTTTTCCAAAAAGAAAAGCAACACGTCCACCACGTCTTTCACATAGATGAAGTCGCGGCTTTGCTCGCCGTCCTTGAAGTCGGGACGGTGCGAGCGAAAGAGTTTCATGCCTCCGGTGGCTTTTATTTGCCGGGCGGTGTGGAATATGACCGATGCCATGCGGCCTTTGTGATACTCGTTGGGGCCGTACACGTTGAAGAATTTGAAGCCTGCCCAAGCAGGGGGGCAAAGGGTGGAGGCGGGGCCTTCCTTTTCTTCTCTATCCGATATGCCCAGCACCCACACATCGAAGTCTTGTTTTGATTGGCCGTAGGGGTTGAGGGGTTTTAACTGGGGAATAACGGCGTGGGCATCGGAATAGCCGATTTCGCCCAAGCCGTAAGTGGCGGCGCTGCTGGCATAGAGAAACGGGGTTTGGAAGCCCGCGCAAAGCATCCACAAGGCGCGGGAGTATTCGAGGTTGAGTTCGTCGAAGATGGCGGTGTCCGTCTCGGTCGTGTCGGTGCGAGCGCCGAGGTGCAGCACCGCGTCCACATCGGCATGGTTGCGCTCGAGCCAACGCACGAAATTGTTGCGATGCACCTGCCCCCAAAGTTTTTTGCCTTCGAGGTTCCGGTTTTTTTCGGGGCGCGAAAAATCGTCCACTGCCAATATGTCGGAATGCCCCGCGTCGTTGAGCCTTTTCACCATGCAGGAGCCGATGAACCCTGCCGCGCCCGTTACTACTATCATGTGCTTGGTGTGTTTTTGAGTTTGCGTGTGTTATTTTCGGGGACAAATGTAGCGCCTCAGATAGATACCTTTGCCGCGATGAAAAAGACCTTCTTCGCTTCCGATTTTCACTTGGGCGCGGATGCGCGGCTGACAAGCGCCGAACGCGAGCGACAAATGGTGCGCTGGCTTGATATGGTGGCTCCCGATGCGGAGGCTGTTTACTTGGTGGGTGATTTGTTCGAATTCTGGTTCGAATACAAGACGGTGGTTCCTAAGGGTTTCAGTCGTTTGTTTGGCAAATTGGCCGAGTTGCGCGATGGAGGCGTGCCCATTTTTGCTTTCACGGGCAATCACGATTTGTGGATGTTCGGCTACTTTGAGCAGGAGTTCGGGATACCTGTTTTCAAAAAGCCGATTCGGCGCGAGATACACGGAAAAACTTTTTTTATTGGTCACGGCGACGGCCTCGGGCCTAACGACAAAGGCTACAAGCGAATGAAAAAGGTGTTCGTGCATCCGTTGAGCCAGTGGCTGTTTGGTTGGTTTCACCCTGATTTGGGCACTCGGTTGGCCAATTTTTCTTCTCAAAAAAGCCGTGCCGCCACCCCGCCGGCCGAGCGTGACTGGCTCGGAGCGGAGCGCGAATGGCTTTTGCAGTATTGTCACCGCAAAATCAGTCAGGGCATCGAGCCGGACTACTTCATTTTCGGCCACCGCCATTTGCCGGTGGACTGGCGATTGGAGAATGGCCGGAGCCGCTACCTCAATCTTGGCGACTGGATGTATCACAACTCCTACGCGGTGTTTGATGGCGCGGACACGGAGATTCGTTTTTTTGAAAAGGATGGGAGCGTGGTGTCGAATTGGCGGCTGTAAGGTAGGTGCGCTTTGCGTCGCTTTACCTTGATTCACTAAGATTTGTCAAATGACCATGATTGCTCTCCCTGATTTTGAACAGATTGCGCTTTTAGCCACGCCCAAAACTTGGCGGCGCGAAGTGTAAGTTTTTAGGATGGTTGAATCTCCGGTGAGAGAACGGCATCTGAAACTTGAATCCGTCTCACAGCACCCCATCACCTCTCAACAAGTCAATGTATTTCGCGCTGCCCCTTTTATTCGGGTGAGCATAGTCGCCAAAATCGCTTGGATTGGTCAATGCCCGGCGATAATCGCGCACAGTCAGTTGGGTGGTTTGCTCGATTTCATTTTTCAGCGCGTCCAAATTCCGCACGGTCAAATTGGGAAAGTAAGGGCTTATGACGAGTTCTATCGCCACTCCTTTCGCATGGGCAGCGGCCACGGTTTCTTTTAGGTGCTGTATGAGTGCCGGGTGTACGTCAAATTGAAGGGAGGCGCTGTCGGCCTCTGCCACCAAAGCGGGTGCTATGGTGCGGTCGAGCAGCCAATCCGCGTCCGTGCGGTTGCGGTAGTAGAGCGCCCGTTGAAATATCTCGTTGTTGAGCCTGAACAATGCCGACAACTTGCCCCCCCGCCAGACTTTGGGTGTTTGATGCCGAAGCAGGGTGTCGAGGCGATGTGAGAGATGGGCGTATGTGAGAAAGCCCGCTGTCAGGGCTGGATTGGCGCGGTCGCAGAGAGTGATGTCGAGCACCATTTTTCGCGGGGGTGGGTGACGGTCGAGATAGTCGAGCACCAACACTTTGGCCACATCCATGGGGAGGCCGTTGTAGCTCAGGTTGAAGGTGCGCAGCCCCGTCACCTCCTCGATGTAGGGTTGGTAAAAAGTCAATCCGCGCGAGTTGCCCACAAGCAACACATCGGCGGCGGCCTCGCCTCGGTAGAGACGCGCATAGCGAAACTGGCTCGCATCCGACATTCGTTGCAGGAAATGCCCCCCCGCGCGGTCGCCCGCGAAGAGCAGAAAAAAGAATGACAGAAACCACAGTGTGTGTTTCATGCCTGGCTCTCGATTGGAAACGTTCAACAAACAGGCGCTTTAAATCAATCTGCCAATGCGGCCACCCGTTTTTTGCTTTTCACTTTCGGGCGGCCAATGCTTAGATACTGGAAGCCGAGCGATTTCATCTGCTCCAAATCGTACACATTGCGGCCATCGAAGATGATAGGCTCGTGGAGCATCGCCTTCATGCGCTCGAAATCGGGGCTGCGAAACTCTTGCCATTCCGTCATGATGCATAGGCAGTCGGCCCCCATGAGCGCGTCGTACATATTGTCGCAGAATTGGATGCGGTCGCCGTAAATCGCTCTCACATTGTCCATAGCCTCTGGGTCGAATGTGCGCACTTTCGCGCCTGCGTTCAGCAACTCATCCATGATGACAAGGGCAGGTGCCTCGCGGATGTCGTCGGTGTTGGGCTTGAAAGCGAGCCCCCATACCGCGAAGGTTTTCCCGGCGAGGTCATTTTTGAAAAACTTGCGAATTTTCTTCGTCAAAACCCCTTTTTGAATGGTGTTGACCTTCATCACCGATTTCAAAATTTTAAAATCGTATGCGTGTACGCTTGCTGTTTTGGCCAGCGCCTGCACATCTTTTGGGAAACAAGAGCCTCCATAGCCAATGCCCGGGAAGAGGAATCGCTTGCCGATGCGGCTGTCGCTACCCATCCCGATGCGCACTTGGTCCACGTTGGCCCCCACCTTTTCGCAGAGGTTGGCGATTTCGTTCATGAAGGAAATGCGCGTGGCGAGGTAAGCGTTGGCGGCGTATTTGGTCATTTCCGCAGAGCGTTCATCCATGAAGAAGATGGGGTTGCCTTGACGGACAAATGGCTCGTAGAGCTGTTTCATCAGCTTGCGTGCCTTTTCGCTGCGCGTGCCCACCACCACGCGGTCGGGTTTGAGAAAATCTTCCACGGCCACGCCTTCGCGCAAGAATTCGGGGTTGGAAACTACGTCGAACATTTTTTTCGGCAGTTTTTCCGCCAAAATAGCCGCCACTTTTTCCGCCGTCCCGACGGGCACGGTACTTTTGTCCACAATTACCTTGTATTCGGAGATGATGCCGCCCAAATCGCGCGCGACACCCATGATGTACGACAGGTCGGCGCTTCCATCTTCACCCGGAGGGGTGGGGAGAGCGAGAAAAATAATTTGCGCCTGTTCCACCGCATCGCGCAGTTGGGTAGTGAAGTGAAGGCGGCCTTCTTTGGTGTTGCGCTCGAAGAGCACGTCAAGCCCCGGCTCGAAGATGGGAATTTCACCTTTCAGGAGGCGCTTGACTTTTTGCTCGTTGTTGTCAACGCAGATGACGTTGTTGCCTGTTTCTGCGAAGCAAGTGCCGGTGACGAGACCGACGTAACCGGTGCCGATGACTGCGATATTCATGGATTTGATGTTGCGAGTTTTTAAATCTTTGTGGTGCATTTGATGTTGTTGAATGGATTAAAAAAATTGTTCGCAAAGGTACTCTGCTCGTGCGAAATCAGGCGTTGGCAAATATAATTTTCAAAAACACTTAATTTTGAACGATGTCCAAAACATCATTTTGTCAAATTCGCCTCTTTTGATGCTTTGCTTAAAAACGCGACAAAGAGGCACGAGCAAGTCAAAACGGTGCCCACTTTTGAATGAAAATTTGGTCAAACATACTACTTGCAACGCTTTTGCCTTGCAACGGCTTTTCACAGCAGCCCTCATCGCAAAATATCGTGCCAAACCCAAGCTTCGAGCGATACAGCAACGCTCCCATCGGGTGGTCATACAACGGTGCTTTTTTTGGGCACGTCATGAAGTATTGGTTCAGCGCCACCACCACCAGCCCCGACGTGTATGGCCCCGATGTGGTGGTGCCCCGTGATTGGGCCGACAAGGGCTTCGGCGACCAAAAGCCGCGCACGGGGAAAAGCATGGCGGGGCTTACGCTCTACGGCTGCAAAAACGGCAAGCCGCACTGCCGCGAATATATCGAGATACAGCTGGCCGAACCGCTTGTGATGGGGCAAACCTATCTGGTGGAATTCTGGGTGGCGCAACTGGAGCGTTCGCTTCAAATCAACAATATCGGAGCCTATTTTTCGGAAAAACGCATCGAAAAGCGGGCGGAGGAGTTTGTCTTTGCCGAGCCACACGTCAGCGCAAAAGACATCGTGGAGGCTCCAGGTGGCAAATGGGTGAAAGTGAGCGGCACTTTTGTGGCCGACAAAGAGTACGACTATTTGCTGCTCGGCAATTTTAAGGACGACGACAAGACGCAGGCTAAGGCGCACCGCGACGATTGTTTCAACTACGCCTACTACTACTTAGACGATGTGTTGGTGAAAAAAATACCTCCCTTCATCACGGTGCCTGTGAAACCCGATGACTTGACCAAGCAAAAATTGGAACCCGGCAAGCCCATCACGCTGAAAAACATCTACTTCGAATTTGACAAAGACGAACTGATGCCGCGCTCTTATGTGGAGCTCAACAAGTTGTTGCAAATCATGCAGGAACACCCCAATATGGTCATCGAAATAATCGGTCACACCGATAGCATCGGCGACGACGACTACAACAAGTTTCTCTCTCGCTGTCGTGCCAAATCGGTCGTCATCTTTTTGCTCGAAAACAAAATCAAGCCGGGGCGACTGCGTTATCGGGGCGCTGGCAAACATCAGCCTATCGCCACCAACGACACCGAAGAAGGCCGGGCGCAAAACCGACGCGTGGAATTCGTGGTGGTGCGCAAGTGAAGCGGTCTCGGCATACTTTCATTCATTCAAAAAAACGATTCCATCCATGACGGCAAAAACCGGCTTCAGTCTTTTAGCCATTATCCTTTTATTGCCCTTTTGCAAATCCTCCAAAATCACCAATGCCCCCAAGCCGCCAGAAGACTACAGCCCTGCCAATGAGCAGCCGCTCGTCTCCAACATCGTCGTCCCGGTCAGTGTCGCGGTGCGCGACATCGCGCTCAGCCTCAACCGCAGCCTCACGGGCAAGGCACTCTACGAAGACCTGTCTTATACCGACAATGGCAACGACGGCCTGATGCTCACCATCTGGAAAGCGCAGGACATCTCCCTGTTTTTGAGCGGCAACACCATCAAATACCGCGTGCCGCTCAAACTTTGGATGAAAAAAAGCCTGCTCGTGGCAGATGCAGAAGCAGAAGCCGAGCTGGCGCTCAACATGAAAACCACGTTTAGCATCAAGGAGGACTGGTCGCTTTCTACTTCCACCGACGTGGAATACCACGAGTGGCTCTCAAAGCCAAAACTGAAAACCGGGATGGGCAACATCAGCATCGAGACCCTAGCCAACCTCGCGCTCAACCAAAGCAAAAAGACCATCAGCCAGTCGCTCGACCGAATGGTGAGCCAGCAAATCTCGCTCAAACCATACATACAAGAGGTCTGGTCGGCCATCCAAGAGCCTATCTTGCTCGATTCCACTTACCGTATGTGGGTAAAAACCACCCCCACAGGCATCGCCATGACCCCCATCACCACCTTCAACGATGTCATCCGCACTAAAATCGCCATCAACTGCATCAACGAGGTCACATTTGGCGAAAAACCGCGCTTCCGCGAAAACTCCAATTTGCCCAACCTACTATACATCACCGATGCCAACGACGAGTTTCATGTGCGCGTGGCCACCGATGTGCCTTTCCCGGAAGCCGAGCGTTTGGCCAAAGGCATGATGGTGGGCCAAGTGTTCGAGTCGGGCAAAAACAAGGTGAAAGTGGAAGACATCAAGCTCTGGGGCAACAACGACCGCTTGGTGGTCAACTCAAAACTCAGCGGCTCCTTCAACGGCAATATCTACTTCATCGGCAGGCCGGAATACAACCCACAAAAGAACCAGATTGAGGTGAAAGACCTTGACTACCACATTGATACCCGCAATTTCCTGCATCGAACGGCCTCGTGGCTCTTTCAAGGCACCATCAAAAATCAAATGAAAAAGGCCATGACCTTCCCCTTGGACGAAGACATCAATTATCTGAAAACCTCCGTGCAAGAGACGCTCAACCACTACGAACTCTCGCCGGGGGTTTTGCTCACAGGTGTCTTGGACTCTGTGATGGTGGAAAACACCCGCGTCACGCCGACGAGCATTCGGGTCAGCCTTTTCTCAAAGGGCAGGGTCAACGTGGATGTCAAGGGCCTGTGAGCGTCCCCACCATTTCTGCCCAGTTCAGCACGACATCGAAGCCTTTTTGCTGAAAATAGGCCCGCGTCTCCGCGTCGGGGCGCTGGCTGGTTGCCAACACGAAATCGCCGCCCCAAGCCCCCAAACTTTTCGTCGCGCCCCAAAAATCGCTGAAATACAAATCATGGGCGCGGGGCAGGTCGAGTGCGCGGCTGATGAGCATTTCATGCTCCCGGACGACGGCATCCAGCTCAGGAAGGTTTTTTGCGGCCAAAAACCGCTCCGTGAGTCGAGAAATGTCGGCGAGTTGACCCGTATCGCCTTTGGCGCGTTCGCGGTAGTTTTGAATACCCAAGCGGCTATCTTGTTTTTTTCCCAAATAAACAAAGTAGAGCGAATGGGAGAATGGCGGCTCAATAACCACTGGCTGCACTACTGGCGATTGCCCTTCTTCCAATCGGTACAAAATGGCTCCTTTGGCGTAGGCGCAGGCAATGTCGTAACCGGAGCCGCCCAAGGTGTCGAACAAAACGTGATAAGGATTCACGCCCGCCCATTGGGCAAGGGAAGCAATGAGCGTGCTGCTGGTGCCAAGCCCCCATTCGCGCGGGAAGTCGTTTTGCGTCAGCACCTTGAAGCCTTCTTTCCCAGCCAGAAAAGAGGGGTTCTGCCGCTGGCACGAAGCCAGTATGTCTGCCAGCGTGTGGGCTGTTTTTTGGTCGGTAAAGGTAAGCGGTGCAAAGGCGGGCAATTCGTATTCCGCCAAAAACCAAGCAATGCCTTTCTCCGTCTTGCTCGTCCATGAGAGGCGCGATGGCTCCTTTCCAGCCTCCACGCGGAGCGTTTGGCCGAATCGAACCGGCACAGCGAGCGCCAAAGCGCCGTCCAGCACAAAGTACTCGCCCGTGAGCAGCAGCTTGCCGCTGGCGCGGGTCTCAAACATGGGAAGGGGCATATTAGGAAGCATCATTTTTTTGTGCGTATTTGCGTCATGGGTAATTTTTGACCATAAGTTGCCGGATACTTTTCGGTTTTTGGGCGACAAGTCCTTTCAGCAAACTTACACGATTATCCGCATTCGCACGGAAACACAACGATTGCCGAAAATCTCATCGCCAAACTGATGGGTTTCGCAAAGATTCCGCCATCAGACTGACGGAGTTTTTATTTTTGCCTTGCAAAAACTTAGGTAAAGGGCGGAGGGCTAATTTTACCTCCACAAAACAGTATGCGACCCAAAATCAAGCCTCACAGCCCTTCACCTTCCGTCTTCCATCCTCTACCTAACGCGATGAGGGGTTGAAGCAAAGTGTTGAAAACGTGTGCCATTCAGGCGGTGATTTCAAATTACCGCCTGAATGAGAGGTTGAGTGTCAAATGCCGAGAAATTTCGACCCCTCATTCGCGCACAACTCCTACCAAGGCAGCTTGCCGGAAAGCTATTTCTGGCGCACCTTCGACTAGCAGGAAATTGACCGGAAGTGCGCGAGCGTCAAATAGCGGCCTTTGAGTGCAAGTTGCCAGAAACAGCCGTAAAAGTGCCTCATGCATTCGAGGAAGCATACCTCTGCGCGGTATTTCATGCCGCCCCCCCCCGGGCCATTGTCAGGCATGGGTGAGTAATCGTTGGGGGCGGATGGCTGATTTCCGCTCACAACCCTCTACCTTCCGCCTTTCACCCTCTACCCAAGTTTTTAGAAAAAAAAGAACAAATCATGCACACGCTCGATTGGATTGTTTTGGTCGGCACTTTGATGTTTATCGTGGTTTACGGTATTTGGAGAAGCCGCAACGTTGGAACCAGTGAAAATTTTTTGGCCGGAAAACGCGACCTGCCATGGTGGACCATCGGTCTAAGCGTCATGGCGACGCAGGCCAGCGCGATTACCTTCCTCAGCACGCCGGGGCAGGGCTTCGCGGACGGGATGCAATTCGTGCAGTATTATTTCGGCATGCCGATAGCGATGATTTTCCTGTGCGTGTTCGTGTTGCCAGTCTATTATCGCTTGCGGGTGACGACCGCCTATGAGTATTTGGAGCAGCGATTCGACCTGCGCATGCGCACGCTCACGGCGGTGCTGTTCCTCATTCAGCGCGGCATGGCGGCTGCCATCAGTATCTACGCACCGAGCATTATCCTAAGCGTGGTGTTTGGGTGGAACCTAATGTTCACCAACTTCCTGATGGCGGTTTTTGTGGTGATTTACACCACTTCGGGCGGTAGCACCGCCGTGAGCCGCACGCAGGAGCTGCAAATGACCATCATGCTCAGTGGCCTCGTGCTGGCTTTTGTGTTGGTGTTGCAGAAATTGCCCGAGGGAATCGGGATGGCGGAGGCGTGGCAAATAGCTGGCGCGACAGGCAAGACACAGGTGGTGGATTGGTCGTTCGATTGGAGCAACCGCTACAATGTCTGGTCGGGCATACTCGGTGCCACGTTTCTTTTCCTGTCCTATTTCGGCACCGACCAAAGCCAAGTGGGGCGCTATCTGTCGGGCAAGTCGCTGCGGGAGACGCGGTTTGGGTTGCTGTTCAATGGTTTTGTGAAAATCCCGATGCAGTTCCTCGTGTTGTCGGTGGGGGTGATGGTGTTTGTGTTCTACCAATTCAACAGCCAGCCGCTGCATTTCAAACAAGAGCATCGCGCGTGGGTGAGCGACAGCGATTATGAAACATCGTTTCGGAGATTGGAACAAGCGAACGACAGCCTTTTTGCCGAAAAACAATCGGTCTTGGACGGGCTGAACGAAGCTATTCAGCGCGGCGACGAACAGGCTCGCTCTGCCCACGAGGAGATGCTGAGGCAACTCGAAAAATCGCGCGAATCGCTGCGTTTCCAAGCCAAAGAACTCATCTACCGCGCCGATAAAAAAGGCGACCCCGGTCTGGATTCGTTGAAAACAAGCAAGCCCCAGAAATACGCCCAAGAACTGAACACCAAGTACAAAGACACCGACTATGTGTTCATCAATTTTATCCTGAGAAACATCCCGGTCGGTATCATAGGGTTGATGATTGCGGTGATTTTTTGTGCGTCGTGGAGCTCGACGGCCTCCGAACTCAGCGCCCTGACGGCCACCAGTGTTTCCGACATTTATCGGCGCTCCTTCGCGCCGGGGCGCGACGACCACCACTATTTCCGGGTGTCGAAATGGGCGACGGTGCTTTGGGGCGGCATCATCACTGTTTTTGCCATTTATTTCGACTTGTTCGACAATCTGATTCAGGCGGTGAACATGGTCGGCTCGCTGTTTTACGGCACGATTCTTGGCATTTTTTTCACGGCTTTTTTCTTGAAAAAAGTCGGTGGGCAGGCGGTTTTTTGGGCGGCGGTGGCGACGCAGGCAGTGATTGCCTACTTGTTTTTCGGCGTGAGCAAAGACCCGTTTTTGTGGTACAATCCTTTGGGCTGCGGGTTGGTGATGGGCTTGAGTTGGATTTTGCAGCACACCTTGTTTAAGAAGTAGTTAAATGCCGATAAAACGGCGTTAATAAACGACGACGGCGCATTTTGGCGGAAACGAAACAGCATGCTTGGCCGTTATCAATCTCGAATCGTATATTCCCATTCAGTCACCTTTAAAACTGTTTAATCCGATGATTATCCTCACAGTTCTTTTGCTCGGCCTCCTCATTTTTGGCAATAAAATGCTGAAACAAGCGTGAGGCGCTCGGCGGCCAACTCGACAGACAAACACTCTCGGTTTTCCGCCCCCCCCCAATGTGTGATAGGTTCGTGGTCTCTACCCCATCTCAACAGGTCAGCAGAGAACCTTTGTCACCAAAATGTGAAGCGGGTAGGTCGTAAGTTAAAAGAAGTCATTGAGGGGTCATTAAGGGTCATTTTTTAAAAGCAATGCAGACATGGTTGTCTGTTTTTTAAAATGACCCCTAATCGATGGTTCGTGAAAAATTTAATCAACCAAAAGCATTTGAAATCAATGAGCTGCATTTTTTAGCGTCTTCAGGATTTATTTTTTGGTAGGGTTGTCAGCCAACCCAACTTGGTCAAAAATGCCAAAATCATAGAGCCGGATTGAAAATTCTTCACGAACCATTGCTAATGACCCCTAATGACCTCTAATGACCTTCTAATGACCCTCAATGACCCCTAATGACCCTCAATGACCCTCAATGATTTCTTTTAACTTACGACCTACCCGCTTATTTTTACCCCATGAAGAAAATAGTCGTTCTCACGGGTGCTGGCATCTCCGCCGAGAGCGGCATCAAAACTTTCCGCGATTCAGATGGTCTTTGGGAGAATCGCCGCATCGAGGATGTGGCCACGCCTGAGGCATGGGCCATCAACCCCGCGCTGGTGCTTGATTTCTACAACCAACGCCGCGCTCAGCTCCTTGGGGTGCAACCCAACGACGGGCACAAGGCGCTCGTGGATTTGGAGAAAAACTACGACGTGCATATCGTGACCCAAAATGTGGACGACTTGCACGAACGCGCTGGCAGCACCCAAGTGCTGCACTTGCACGGCGAATTGCGCAAGGTTCGTTCGGAGCGCCACCCCGACCTCGTTTTTCAATGGGATAAGGACTTGCATCTAGGCGACCAATGCCCGCGCGGTGCCCAATTGCGCCCCCACATTGTGTGGTTTGGCGAGGCGGTGCCCATGCTGGAACCAGCAGCGGGATTAGCCTCCGAGGCCGACATTTTTATCATAGTCGGCACTTCTTTGCAAGTCTATCCCGCTGCCAGTCTGATGATTTATGCCAGCCCGCACATCCCTTTCTACTATGTGGACCCGCGTCCGCAGGTCAACTTCGAATTGTCGCGGATGCCCAACCTGACCATTGTGGCCGAGCCTGCCTCCACAGGGGTGAGGAAGGTGGTGAGCCAGCTGTTGGACGCTTAGAAATTCACCGACAAGCGCGTGAACGCTCGCAGCCCGTTGCCGCCCATTTGCACCGCATCCCAGGGGCCTCCGGTCTCGTTGTTGAATGCCCAGCCGCTGGCAATCGGCACAAAGCCCAAATCGGGATGCACGTTGGCGAAGTTGTCCACGCCGACGTGCAGCGTGAAATTTTTGTTGAATTTCCAACCCGCATACACGTCTGGCACCAGTTTGCCGCCATAGATGTATTTGTCAGCCACAAACTCATTGGGGTCGCTGTCGGTGGGCACCATTGGGTTGATGCCAAGCCCGTCTTCACCATAGCCGAGCAGGGTGACTTTTCCAAAATAAGTGAAGCGAGTGCCGAGTGTGAGCCGGCCCCGGCTGTATTCAAAGTTGGCAGCCACTTTTGTGTTGGGTGCCGATGCGAGGATGAAGGCTTGTTCGCGGTCGCTCAGGAAGGTTTCGCTGTTGCCAATCAATTGACTTGGCACATTGATTTTGTCAATGGTCATGTCCTGAAAATTAGCCGTGAGCAATCCTCGGAAGTTGCCATTGCCAATGGGCGTGTTGTAGTCCAACACGATGTCAATGCCCTTGTTGGTGGTGTTCACCGCGTTGGCAAAAAACTGCGCATAGCTGACGTTCAGGCTTTGCAAAGCGCCAGTAAAGTTCGGGTTGAGCGAGGGGTCGTCGGCACCGAACTGTCCCGAAAGCACCACGCGGTCTTTCACCTGAACCCAATAGCCGTCAAGGGTCAGTGTCAGTGCGCGGGTGGGTTTCCACGAAAATCCCACGCTGCCGTTGAGCGATTTTTCTTCCTTTAGTTTGGAGATGCCTGCGGCTTGTGTGATGGTGCTGGCATTCGGCGCGATTTTGACTTCGGCGATTTGACCTGCCTGCACGGTGGTGAAGGTGCTGCTGAAATTGATTTGTTGCAACGACGGTGCGCGGAAGCCTGTGCTGGCCGAGCCGCGCAGATTGAAGTTGGGGGCGAGTTTGTAGCGCAAGGCCAATTTGCCATTGAGCGTGGAACCGAAGTCGCTGTAATTTTCAAAACGGCCAGCCAGTCCCACCAAGAATTTATTGGTCACGTCCAATTCCAAGTCTCCATAAACGCCGATGCAGGAGCGGTTGGCATTCACCTCGTCGGCGGGTTGGTAGCCGGGGAAGCCTTGTGCTCCGGCAGGGCGATAGATGGTGTCGAAGCCGATGAGCTCGCCGCCCTCGAAGATGGGCACTATGTCAAAAATTTCGGGGCCGTAGCGCAGATAGGAAGCTTCCTCGCCTGCGAAAAGTTGGTAGTTTTCGTAGCGGTACTCACCGCCAAACGCGACGTTCAGGCCTTCCATGACGTAGGGGAAAAGTTTGCTGAAATTCAGGTTGGTGGTGTTTTGTAGGAACCTGAACCCACCGTCGTCGAAGCTGGTTTGGCCTGCGCCCAAGCCAGCGTTGAAGGTTTTGTTTCCAAAAAAATGAAAGTTGTTGTAGCCTGTCGAGTTGCTTGCGTCCCAGTTCCAGTCGTCGCCGAAGGTACCGTTGAGGCCAGCGGCAAAAGAGATGTCCTGCACTTCGGTGCGAATGCGCGGATTGAAAAAAAACTCCCCTTCCAAGTCTTGTTTGATGATGCCGGGCACTTCTATCAACTCTACGCCGTCGGTGGGGAAACGTTCGGGGCGCTCGGAAAAATTGCGCGTGAAAGCATACGCATCCGACTCCTTGCGGTGGTATCCGCCGAACGAGTAGAAGACCAATTGGCCGTTCTCTTTTAGCGGCACTTCGGCATTGAACATTCCGCCAAAACGCTGCATGGAAGCATCGCCATGCGCCCGGCGCACGGTGTTGATGGGCAACACGTTGTCCATTTCTTGGCGGAAGGTTTTGCCTTGATTGGCGTAGTTGAGCGTCAGGTTGACCACGCCGCCTTTGTCGCCCACGGGTATGCCGTAGTTGGCACCCATGCTATAGAGCAGGCCATCGAGTTTTTTGCCGTCCTCTATTTCGTAAAAGCCAAAAGGATTGTCTTTAAAGGCGGGGTTGTACTGGTTGTCGTAGTGCCCCGACACGCCGATGTCGGCGCTGAACTGTCCCGGATTTTTTTTCAGAATGATATTCATCACGCCCGCTATGGCATCGGAGCCATACTGGGCGGAAGCGCCGTCGCGCAGGATTTCCACGCGGTCAATGGCCTGCACCGGAATGGCGCTGAGGTCGGTGCCGCTGTTGCCGCGCCCGCGGGTGCCAAACACTGACACGAAAGCGGTTTGGTGGCGGCGTTTGCCATTCACCAGCACGAGGGTTTGGTCGGGGCCAAGCCCTCGCAGGGTAGCCAAATCAATGTGGTCTGCGCCGTCCGCGCCGCTTTGTTTGTTGTAGTTGAACGATGGGGCCGCGTAGTTGAGCAAGTTGGTGATATCGGCTCGTGCGGTGGTCAGGATGGCTGGCCCGACGTTGATGACATCCACCGGGACAGGGGTTTCTGTCTGGGTTCGGTTGGCTCGACGCGAGCCGATGATGACAATTTGGCCCAATAAATTATCATCGTTTTCCATCACGATATTGACTTCGGAGCGGCCATCGGTGACGACTTCTTGGGTGGCAAATCCGGTGTAGGCAAACACGATGACGGCATCCACGCGGCTGTAGTTCAGGGAGAAAGAACCATCGGAGGCGGTCACGGTTCCGTTGGCGGTGCCGCGTTCGCTGACGGTGACACCTGCCAAAGGCTCGCCGTTTTCGTCGGTCACGCGGCCTTTGAGCACGTTTTGGGCGGAGAGACTGCCCAATGCGGCGAGGTAGAAAATGAGGAATGTGAGTTGCTTCATAATTCAGACAGGTTTGAGTGAATAGAGAAAAGGTTGGAATGACAGCAAGGCAAGGGGCGAGGCGAAGTTATGGCACATCAATCCTACCTTCGCCCCATGTCGCATATTTTCTATCTTGACGGCTGCCCAATTCTGCTTGGTGACTTGAAAGCGCATTTCCCCGCTTGGCTGCGCGAGCGCGGCTACTCTCACCTTTTTCTCGTTGCCGACACGAACACTCAGGAACTTTGCCTGCCTTGTTTTTTGGAAAAAACCAGCTTGCAGGAAGGATTTTCCATCGAGGTGATGCCCGCTGGCGAGCGTTTCAAAAACCTTGATACTTGCCAGCGCATCTGGCTGTCCATGCTTGATGCTCGGCTCGACCGTCGGGCGCTTGTCATCAATCTTGGTGGCGGGGTCGTCGGCGACCTCGGCGGGTTTTGTGCGGCTACTTGGAAGCGCGGCGTGGATTTCGTGCAGGTGCCGACCACTTTGTTGGCGATGACCGATGCCGCTATTGGCGGCAAACTCGGCATTGATTTTCAGGGCGTGAAAAATACGCTCGGCGTTTTTCAGAACCCCGCCGCTGTATTTGTTGACCCTGCGTTTTTGAAAACTTTGCCCGAACGGGAGTTGCGCAGCGGTTTGGCAGAAATCATCAAACACGCGCTGATTGGCGCACCTTCTTTGTTGGGAAAAATCATGGCAGAATGTGTTGGGGTGACTGCCAGCGACGCATTGTCGGGTGATGATGGGTGGGCTGGTGTGCTGCATGCCTCTATCGCCGTCAAAGTGCGCGTCGTGCAGGACGACCCCATAGAAAAAGGAGTGCGGGCGCTGCTCAATTTCGGCCACACCATCGGCCATGCGCTGGAGAGCTATTTTTTGGACACGGCGGAGCCACTCACTCACGGAGAGGCGATTGCGATTGGGATGATTTGCGAAAGCAGGATGGGGGGCGCCGTAAACTTGGAGGACATCATTGCGGTGAACAAGTGTTTTTTCACGCACCGCTACATTCCGGCATCGGCATTTTCGGCGTTGTGGGATTTGATGCGACAAGACAAAAAAAACGCGGCAGGCGTGGTGCGCATGACTTTGCCGGGCGACGAGCCGTTTTCAATGCGGGTGGTGGAGGTGAGGCGTGAAATGATGGAAGAGGGATTGGCATTTTACAACAGCATCTGAGTCTATTTTGGAGAAATACAAACCTCTTTCGGTGCTGAGGTGTTAAAGTGGGGCAAATCCCGATAGCGCCTCGTTTATACCTCGCGCCGCCGAGTTTTGGGCATGGCTAAAAGCGCAATCGGCTCAAAATCATGGTCATCTGACAAATCCTAACAAGTCAAGGCATATTTCTGAAAATGTTTACCGGAATCATTGAGACCTTAGGCAAGGTAGTGGCGGTGGAGCATGACCGCTCCAATGTGCATTTTACGCTTGAAAGCGGCATCTCGCACGAGTTGAAAATTGACCAGAGCGTGAGCCATAATGGGGCTTGCCTCACGGTGGTTGGCTTGGGCGCTCATTGGCACCGCGTCACGGCAGTGGAGGAAACGCTTCGCCGCACCAACCTTAGTCAGTGGGAAATAGGCGACTTGGTCAATCTCGAACGCTGTCTTCCCATGAACGGCCGGCTCGATGGGCACATCGTGCAGGGGCATGTGGACGACGTGGCGGAATGTGTGGAGGTGACGGAAACGGGCGGCTCGTGGCGGTTCGTGTTTCGCTACCGACCCTCGCCGGAGCATCTGCTCGTGGACAAAGGCTCGGTTTGTCTCAACGGGGTGAGCCTAACCGTGGTGGAGCCTCAGGGCGACTTGTTCTCGGTGGCTATCATTCCATACACTTGGGAATACACCAATTTCAAAACGCTGCGGCCCGGCGATGCGGTCAATGTCGAGTTCGACATCATCGGCAAATACATCGCACGGCATTTGGCGGCATACCAGTTCAATGCACGAATGTGAGCTTTGCCGAAAAGTGGCGATCTGGCTCGCATGTCGTCAGTTTCTCCCTTCCAGATAGATGATTGTTCTTTCCGCAAGAGCGTCGGCCACTTCGCCGGGGTACAGGAAGGCACGGTCGCGGAAGAGTTCGCGCAGTTCCGCCGAATCGAGGGCTGTCAGTTTGGACGCAAATTGTTCTGCTCGCTCGAAGCAGTATTGCAATCGGTCGAGCAAAAACTGAAAGTCTTTTGCCCAAATCACCGTGGTTGGGGGCAGTATGTGGAAGAGGGATACCTTTTGGTCTTGTCGGAAACGGGTGTTCAGGTTGGGCACGATGCTGACGGAGTCAAGGTTGCGCTGCGAGAGTTGGGTCAGCGGGTCGAACACGCGAATCGTCTCCACCTCGTCGTCGAAGCGCTCGATTCGATAAGGCAAATCGTTGCCATAAGAATACAAATCAACGATGCCGCCACGCACGGAGAATTGACCGGGCTCGTACACAAAATCGGTGCGCACGAAGCCATATTCCACCAACACTTCTATCATCCAGTCCGTGTCGAGTTTTTCGCCCTTTTGCACTTCGATGCGGCTTTGCGCAAGAATTTCGGGCTTCACGACTTTTTCAAACAAGGCTTCCGGGTAGGTGACTATCGTGCTTCCTTTTGCACCCTCCGATGAGAAGGAGGTTATTTTGTTGACCACCTCGCTTCGTTGCAAAATTTGCGCTGGGTTCAGGTCGTCGAAATATGCGGGTCGTTTGAAAGAGTCTGGGAAAAAAAACACGGCTTGGCTGGCCAGCAGTCCCTCCAAGTCATTGAATCGGTAAGCGGCCTCTTCCTTCGTGTTGGCAACGAGAAGGTGAATGTTGGAGGGCGGCATTTGGAGGGCGGTTGCCGCGATGACAAAGGACTCCTGCGCGCCGGCGAGTCCTTTTAGTTGGATACGCGCCGCCGATGGTTGGTTTTCGAGTGCTGTTGTGATTTTTTTGACCGCCGGATGACTGCGGTAGGCTGCGATGAGATGCGCTAAATTGCTCACGAGGGCAAAGGTAGTGGTTGGGCGGGAGAACGGCGCGGCGCGTCAAATGTTCGCGCTGCTTCAGCTTCTTTCCAACCAAAATTCTTTGCTCATGCCTTCATATATCTGCCTCATGCCTACCTCCCGGAACCCACTTTTGAGCAGCACCCGTATGGAGGCGGCGTTCTCCGGGTCGGTGAAGGCAACGATGCGCGGCGTGCCCGATTTTTCAAAAAGATATTGGCTTAGCGGCGGCACGATTTCGCTTGCCACGCCTTGGCCCCACCATTCGGGGGCGAATGTGTACCCGACCTCAAACTCGGTGTTCGTCGGGTTGAAATCAACATGGCGGGCAGTGACATAGCCGACAAAAGCGTTGTCCGATTTGTTTTCCAATATAAAAACGCCTAAGCCGGGGCATTTTTCGCGATAAGTTTCCCAAGCGGTTATGCGTTCGCGCACGACCTGTTCGTCCGTTGTGGGCGGGCGTATGTAGCGCATCGTGGCAGCGTCGCTTTGCATTCGGAAAATATGCGGAAAATCCGCTTCGAGCACGGTGCGCAGTCGCAGCCGGGGTGTTTCAAAAATCGTCATGAACAAATTGTTTTCGGGAAACTTCAAAACATCTCCCGTTCCACGATTTCACAAATGATGTGTCCGATGAGTATGTGCGCTTCTTGGATGCGCGGGGTGTCGGCAGAAGGGACATTCAGCAACACGTCGCACCGCCCGGCCATTTTGCCGCCTGACGCGCCCGTGAATCCGACGACGAGCATGCCCTGATGTTTGGCTTTTTCGATGGCTTTCAGAATGTTGGGCGAATTGCCAGAGGTGCTGAATGCCGACAGCACGTCGCCTCTGCGGCCTGCCGCTTCCACCATTCGGGCGAACACATCGTCGTAGCCATAGTCGTTGGCGACTGCCGTCATGTATGACGAGTTGACGTGCAAAGCCTCCGCGTAGAGCGGCGGGCGGTCTTTGTAGAATCGCCCGGAAAGTTCTGCTGCAAGGTGTTGGGCATCCGCCGCACTGCCGCCATTGCCACAGAATAAGACCTTGCCTCCGCTGCGAAAGGTTGCAAGAAAAGCCTGCGCGGCGTGTTCTATTTTTTGCAAAAAGGCATCGTCGTCCAAAATGGCTTGTTTGACGGCGATGCCTTCGCGGATGGATTTTAGAATCGAATCTTTCATTTTCAGAATTGTATGCCCAACCTCTGGATTGATTTCACAGTCAAGAGAGGTTGTCGTTACTTGGCCATTGCCAATGCTTTCGCCGCCCGCACCCGATTGCCCCACTTTTCCATATCCACCACCATGAGCGAGCGAGCGTCGAGCGGCAAAGTTCCGTGCTTTTTTTGCAAATCCTCATAATGCCGCAGGCAAACGCGGGTGATGCTGACGAGGAAATGCACCGCCGCGCTTGCCCCCAACTCGCGGGTCAGGTCGGGAGGCGAGGGCAAGCGCCTTGTAGCGGTGCGCGCCGAGCGTGTGCGCAGGGCGCTTTGCCTTCGTTGCGGAAGTGCGGGAGGTATCACCCATTTCATTTTTCGGCTTTTGCTTGTTGTTGGGCGAGCCATGTTCCCCGGCACCTCTGGCAGATTTGGAATTTCCAAGAATGCCGCCCGCACCACTGCCACTTGCTCTTCGAATATGTCGCGCAAACGGGTCACGTCATTTTGTTCTGCCAAAAAAGTGGCCAGTGTGACGGTGCCAGACTTTCGGTCGTGCCACAGGTCGAAAATGTCGTCGGAAAGTTGCACGAGATAGCCAAACTGATACAGCGCCTCTTGCTCCGGCGCAAAAAGCGGGTGTTCCAACACTTGCCGAAACAACAACACCGAATAGCCCCCTTTCTCTGCCGTTATGTTCTTCAAGTCTTCGACTTGCAAATGGGTATCTGCCCTTGCCTGCCTGCCCGCCGTTTCCACATTGAACACCCGATGCATGAACTCCTTGAACTGTGGCAACTCGCTCGGCGGCAATTCGCGGTGGATGTTGTCCAAAAAATGCAATGCCAGCCCGCGCGGGTCGGCGGTTTGGCCGAACAATTCGGGATTGTCCAGCCAAAGAATCCCCGAGTCATCGCGTCCGCGAAAGGAATCCACGAGGTCGTCAAAAAAATAAGCCAGCGCCGCGAGGTTCGTAAAAAGATGTTTTTCGCGGGCATTGCGCGGGTAGCCGCGCAACAGGCAAAAAACGGCGCTCAGATAGGTGGTGCCATAGAAATAGTGTTGAAGTCGTCGTTTTTCCTTGGAGGTCAGCGCCTCCGCGCGGGGCAACGCCAAATCGCGCAACGCCCGAAATCTGAAATACCAACCCGCCCGCGCAAAGGCAAGCGCTAGCCAGACGGTGGCACGCAAGAGATAGTAGCAATGCTGGAAAAAGCTCATCATTTAAATCAAGCTGTTCAGACGGATTTTTGGAACAAGCCATGCAAAGCCACAAGCCCTTCCCGAAAAAGCACCCTTTCGCTGACTATTGGCCCATTGTCACATTCTCCCATTATCAAAACAACGCATTAAGACTGTCAAGTTATCCTTTGCCCTCCCGGAAAAGCCCTTATCAGCAGTATGGCCGCAAAAGACATCAAGGCCGTCAGGCCGACCACGATGGGGATGCCTGCTGCCGGATGCGTTTTCGTTTGCCAGTGACCCGACACCGACCACCAGTCCATTGCCAACACATGGACAAAGTAGATTCCGAAACTGGCGGCAGCCAATTGTTTTTCAACGTCGAGCAATGGCAACTTGTGCCACGACCATCGGGCCAACAAAAACCAGCCGATGGCCGCCATGCCAACGTTGGGCGACAGATAATCGTAGAAAAAAGGATGGAAGGCGCCACCTTGCGCCTTGCTTGCCCACCAAGTGCCGACTGCGGTGATGGCTGTGCCCAACACAATGAGGCCAATGGCCAACACCCTGACGCGCCGTTCGGACAATCTCCATGGCATCGGCCCTCCGTCTTCTATCTCTGACCTTCCGCCCCCCACCTCTTTGTTCCCCAAATAATACCCCAGCACAAAATAGCCGCAGTTGTTGGTGAAGAGCTCGAAGTAAATGCCGATGTGGATGCCGAAAAACACCGATAGGACTTTGTAAACCCATGTGCCCAACACGACGCAGGCAAAAAAATACCGGTAGTCCTGCTCTTTGGCCGAGCGCACCCAAGGGCGCAGCACCGGATAGACCATGTAGAGGCCGACGATGAGATAGATAAACCACAAGTGATAATGCACCGGGCGCTCCACAATGCCCTGAATGCCCTCCGCAATAGTTGCAGGTATGCCTCTCGCCCGGTAATTGTAGTAACTGTATATGACCATCCAAAACAACGCGGGCACCACTACGCGACCAAATCTTTTTTTCAAAAAATCTCCCAGTGGATAGTCTTTCCCCAGCAACAAAAAACCACTCAACATCACGAACAACGGCACCGAAGGCCGCGCCAAGGACGCCCACAGATTGCCCGACCACCAAAAGAGGGAGTCACATTCGTGGTGTTCCTGAGCCACCGTGCCGGATGCATGAATCATGATAACCAACAACGTGGCGAGGTTGCGCAGGCGGTCGGCCCAATACAACGGCTGGCGATTGGCGAGCTCGGTACGCATCGGTTTGAAAGGTTAGTTTTTGTTCACGGCGATTAGCCCTTCCATGTATAGGACGGCCTGCCCCGAAATCAACACACGGTCGCCAGCCAAGGTACAGAGCAAGAAGCCGAGGCGCTCCGACACTTGGATGGCGCTAAGCGTGGTTTTGCCCAAAATGCCCGCCCAATAAGGAGTCAGGGTCGTGTGTGCCGAGCCTGTCACAGGGTCTTCGTCAATGCCGTAAGCAGGATAAAAGCACCGCGACACAAAATCAGACTGCTCACCGGGAGCCGTGCAAATGAAACCTCTGGCTGGCACGGTTGACAGAATGCGAAAATCAGGCTGGAGCGCCAACACATCGGCTTGCGAGTCGTAGATGCACAAATAATCCTCCCGGCCAAGCAAAACCATGGTGGGCAGAATGTTGAATCCCTTTTGAAGCGCGGCAGGCATTTCGATGGGTTGCAACAGGTCGCTCGGAAAATCCAAGGTGAGCCAGTCATCGTCACGCTGCACATGGAGCCAACCACTGCGACTTTGAAAGGAAAGTTTTTCCGAAACGTTGGTTTTCAGAAGATTGAACACAACGTGAGCCGAAGCCAGCGTCGCATGGCCACAGAGTTGTACCTCCGTGGCCGGGGTGAACCACCGAATGTGATATGTGTCGGGCTTGTCTGACGGAACAAAAAAGGCCGTCTCCGATAGGTTGTTCTCGCGTGCGATGAGTTGCATCATTTCGTCGGGCAACCAATTTTCGAGCGGCACCACAGCCGCGGGATTGCCCCCAAACAGTTCGGAGGTAAATGCGTCAACTTGAAAAATACGATACATGAGGAGGTTGATTATAGGGCGGCAAAAGTAGGTCTTACTGACCAAAGAACTCAATTTCCAATCCGTCGTGAGCCAATGCCACATTGGCGGGCAATTGGCCATTCATCTCGGCTGTCAGCCCCATTTGGTGGCTGACGTGGGTGAGCCAAGCCTGCTGCGGCGCAATGTCGGCCACAAAATCCAGCGCCTCTGAAAGGTTCATGTGCATAGGATGTTCGCGGTGGTGCAAGGCGCTTGTTATCAGGTATTTTGTCCCCGCGATTTTTGCTTTCTCATTTTCCGAAACCGCCTTCACATCGGTCATATAAGTCAAATCACCAAAACGAAAGCCCAGAATCATCAAGTGCCCGTGTATGATTTCGATGGGCTGCACCCACACCGAGCCAATGTGAAAAGAGGTATCCTTGTCTATTTCGACCAATCGAATGCGCGGCACTCCCGGCACCGGGTCGCCAAACACATACTCAAACCGACGGCGCACCTGCTCGGCCACTCGTGGCAAGGCATACACCGTCATCGGGTGGCCAGAGCGAAAGTTGAATGGGCGCACGTCGTCCAACCCGATGACGTGGTCGTTGTGCTCGTGCGTGAGGAGAACGCCGTCCAGATGATGCACACCGGTGCGGAGCATTTGTTGCCGAAAATCCGGCCCGACATCAATGACGATGTTGGTGGCGCCATCGGAAAGCCACGCCGAAGAGCGCAACCGATTGTCGCGAGGGTCAGTGGAAGCGCACACCTCGCAGCTGCACCCGATGACGGGGACGCCCTGCGAGGTGCCTGTGCCGAGGAGTGTAAGTTTCAAGGTGTGAAGAAAAATAAAAGCGCCGCAAACTTCTCAAAAAATAGTCCGACGCGCCAAAAGTTTTCCCAAAAGGGCAGAAAAAGCACCAAATACCCCGTTCGGGGCAATTTGTCGGATGAAAGACAAGACGTTATTCTGCTGCAAGAAAAATTGTCTTTCGCAAAACAAAACATCCTCAAAATCACGTTCTTTCGCCATTCCACCATTTTGTTCATTAACCGATTTTATTCCCGCCGTTATGATGAATTATTTCAGACTCATCGAACCTTATCTCTTTGGCAAACTTTGCGCCGAGGAACAACTGGCCTTCGAACGTCAATTGGTGCGCAACCCCGCGCTCGCCAATGAATTTACCATTCGTTTCTCACTCGTCCGGGTGTTGCTTGCCAACCCCGACCACCCCTTCCGCAAGCTACAGCAAAAAAAAGACGCTCGCCGCAATCCCTACCTCTGGATTTGGCTGGCTTGTGCTTTTTCGGCATTGGAAGGGCTTTTGTTGGGATTTGTCTTATCTTGAAACAGAAGAGGAGCCTCGCACGTCATCAAGGGTCACAAAGGGCCTTCGCGGGTCTTGTAGATGACCCTTGATGCCTTCTAACATCCCTTGACAATTCTGATAAGCCACTCCAACGGCTTGTTCCCCGCTTTCCAAATCTGATGATACGGGGTGAGTTGTGCCCCGAAAGCGCGAAATCCGCGCTCTATATCGCGCTCCATGCTTCCTTCAAAATCGAGGCTCAACCCCCTTTCCGAGCAAAATTCCATCGCTTTCCAAAACAACGCCCACGCGGCGCAGGAAGACTTGAACGTCGGGTCGGCACCGGCGAGCAGCACCGAGGCGCGGCGTTCGTCGAAGGCGAGACAAAGGCCGGCGTGGGGCACGCCTAAGTGTGGCACACCTCGAAGGTGTGCCACACTTTTGTTTTTGTCGCGGGCGATGAAAATGGCCAATTGCTGGCGTTCTGCCAAAGCCGAACAGAGGCGTTGGAAAGTTTCAAACGAGTAGGGCGGGCGGCGGTTTTTTCGGGAAAAAGACATTTCATGGAGTTGGAAAAGCAACTCCGCCGCGTCGTTTTCCTGCAAAATCTCGACGGCTTGCGCTGCTTTTTTCAAATCGGTGCGCAAGGTGTTTTTGAAACCCGCCCTTATTTTTTCCAAATCAGATAAATCATCGAAAAGGTAGGTGTAGCGCGTCGTTTGCCGAAAACCCGCCCAATGAAACGGCAGCCAGTTTTGCACGTCGGGGTGAAAATTTTGTTGAAAAAATGCCGTGCGCGGTAGTTGCCGAATCAAGTCGTCGAAGACTTTTTTTTCAAAATCGAGGCGTTTTTGGGGCTTTAAATTCAGGGGGTAATTCAGCCAAGGTCCCGCGTAAGAAGTCAAGGGCGGCTGTTGAATGACCGAAAGGCCGAGTCGCCGCGTTTTGTAGAAAGGCATTGCGCCCAAAATCTTCCCGCCGCCGTCGGTCGCCAGGCAAACATCCCAACGCCCTTCCGAGCACACGGCATCGAGCCACCACGGCTGCAAATGCATCGGCACATAATGGCTTTGACAGAAATCGGCGTAGCGGGCTTTGCGGTCAGGCATCGTTGGGTGGTTTGGGGAGCGAAGGTCGGGGAATAACTCAACGGGCAAGCGCGATTTGCGCGACAAAAGCGTTTCAGTCTCCGATAAAGCCCTCAAAATTGTCTTGGTGCACCACTTCGAAGGTGCTGTTGGGGTAGGCGTTGGCGAAGGCGGTGGGGACACGAGAGGCTTTGTCCTGCCATTTGAACTCGAAGGCATTCAACTGGCCGTCGCGTTCTTCCACATAGTCAATTTCGACCTGCTCGTGGGTGCGCCAAAAATAGCGGTTAGGCCGCCAGCCTAATGCTTGAAGTCGTTTGAGGCGTTCGGCCACAAGGAAGTTTTCCCACAATGCGCCTTTGTCGGTTCGCAAATCCATGGGCTGGTATTGCTGGATGATGCTGTTGCGGATACCTGTATCGTAGAAAAAAATCTTGTTTTTCTTGCCGATTTCGCTGCGCAGGTTGCGGCTGAACGGCGGCAGGCGGAACACGACGAAGGCTTTTTCCAGCAAATCAATGTATCGCTCCGCCGTGGGGTTGCTGATTTTGAGGGCGTTGGCCAGTTCGTGATACGACACCAACTGTCCCACTTGCAAAGCGAGGAGTTGCAGCAGGCGTAGCAACACATCGGCTCGTTTGAGGTTTTCAAATTCCAGCACGTCCTTGTAGAGGTAGCGACTGCTGAGGTTGTCGAGCAATGTGCGAGCATCTTCTTCGGGGGCGAATGCGATATCGGGGTAAAGCCCATAGCGCAGCACAAAATCAAGGTGTGCTCGTCGTTCGGCGGTGTTGAAGACTTGCCCCAACTCGGTGTACGAGAGCGGATACAGCTCAAAAGTCAGGGCGCGGCCAGTGAGCGGCTCTGCGGAGCGATTGGCCAGTTCGAAGCTTGAGGAGCCGGTGGCGATGATTTGAATGGTCGGAAAGGTGTCGGCCAGCAGTTTGAGCGTTTCGCCGATGCCCGGCACATATTGCGCTTCGTCGAGCACCACAAGTTTCTTGTTGCCCAAAAAACGTTGCAAAGCCAAAGGCTCGCGCACGGACAAGGCTGATTGCACCGATTGGATTTCGCAGTTCAGGTAGAGGCCGTCGTCGCCGAACGGCTCCAGAATTGCCTTGGAAAGGGTGGTCTTGCCTACTTGCCGCGCACCGTACAGAATTAGGATTTTGCCTTTGAAAAGCCAGCGCTCCATCTGGGCCTGTAAGTGCCGCTGAACGTTTTTTTGCATTCAACTTTAAATTTTCGGTATAATTTTTAAAAGTTAAGTTGCAAAAATAGGATGTTTTGGTGCATCTTGCTGTATTTGTCCCACAAAAACCTTGTCGGTATAGGCTGAGGAAGTGGGGAAAAACAGGCTCGCCGTTTGGGGGGGCGAGCCTGTTGTGGGTTTTGGAAAATAGGATTTTTAGCCGTCGTTGTTCTGACATTTAAGCACCAAAAGATGTGTCTTCCCACCTAATGAGAGGTTTTAAAACAGTTCCTTACCTTTCGCCGCGATTATTACTTGAAACACCATGACTTTAGGGCAATTTTTCGACTATCTCAATGCCAACCCAGCCGTCGTGCTAGCATTCTTCCTCTTTATTCCTTTCACCGCCCTGCTGGCAGGCATCATGGGCAAGGGCGAGGGGCATCTGTCTCCGTGGAAATACCTGTACTCGGCACTTGTTTATTTGGTGTGTGTGCCGGGCATCTTTGCGGCGGCGTTGGCCGTTTACTTGTTTTTGTTTCAGCGCGGCGGCAACATCTTCAATGTCAATCTGCTCACGCAGGTTTTGCCCATTGCGAGCATGATTGTCACGCTTGGCATCATTCGGCGCAACACGCCTTTCAACCGCATACCCGGCTTTGGCAAATTATCAGGTCTGATGACGATGATTTTCACCGTGTTCGTGCTCATGTATTTTCTCGACCGCCTGCATTTGGTGGCGTGGGTACATGTGCCAGTGCAATATCTTCTGCTCATAGTCGGTGGGCTGTTGCTGCTGTTCCGATTTGCCCTCAAAAGCTTTGTTTCGTGATGAATAGAATTGTTTATTGGTCATTGGCCGTTGTTTATTGGTCATTTTTAATTGCCTGCAACGACCTAAAAGTGGAGAAGCGTCAGGTGTTCACGCAGGACGATGTGGCGATAGAGGTCGGTCGAGATGTGGAGATTTTATATTCGGACAGCGCCATTGTGCGGGTGCGGGTGACGGGGCCGCTGCTCCACAATTACTCTGACCGCGAAAACCCTCGACAGGAATTTCCCGAAGGTGTCAAGATTGATTTTTTGGAACCCGACCTCTCTGTGCGCAGCGTGCTGACGGCCAAAACTGCCGTGCGAAATCAGGAAAAAGGTCAAATCATCGCTCGCGACAGCGTGGTGCTCGTGTCGTCGGAAGGTGAGAAGCTGGAGACCGAGGAATTGATTTGGGATGAGAAAACGGCAAAAATCTATACCGAGAAATTTGTGAAAGTGACCAAGCCAGGCGAGGTCATCTACGGCTACGGCCTTGAAGCCGAGCAGGATTTCTCCTATTGGAAAATCACGGTGCCAAAGGGGCGCATCAAGGTGGAACAGTTGGACGAGGTGCTGAAATGATTGCTTCCCGTTGGCATCACCTCACGATAGGTCAATGCTTGGGTTGTGCGGAAGCATCCTGTTTGATGAAGAGGTTGAGTGTCAAACGCCAAAAAATTTCAACCCCTTGTTTGCATTGACAACAATATGAGAAATCGAGTTGAAGGGGTGATTGGTTGCCTTCCTCCACGCCACTATGTGTTCAACTGAAAATCGCCCGCTTCTTTACTTGCTTCCAAGCCCATCTTCTTGCCTTCTTCGACCATGCGCCCAAACGCGGCCTCGAATTCGTTGGGGATTTCCCCATCCAGAATCGCCTCTCGCACAGCGGTCTTGATGATGCCTACCTCTTTCGAGGGCGAGATGCCGAAAGTTTTCATGATGACCTCGCCCGTGATGGGGGGCTGCCAAAGGCGCAGGCGGTCGGATTCGCTCACCAAGGCCATGCGCTCTTTCAGGTACTCGTAGCCTTCGAGGTATCGCGCCATCTTGCGCGGGTTTTTGGTGGTGATGTCCGATTCGCAAAGTTTCATCAAGTCATCAATTTCAGGCCCGGCATCGAAAAGCAGGCGGCGCACCGCGCTATCGGTCACTTGCTCTTTGGTCAGCGAGATAGGGCGAAGGTGAAGGCGCACCATTTTTTGCACATATTCGAGTTCGGCTCCGAGCGGTAAGCGGAGATTTCGGAAGATTTTGGGCACCATGTTCGCCCCCACCCACTCGTGGCCGTGGAAGGTCCAGCCGGTTTCCTTGTCGAAGCGTTTGGTGGCGGGTTTGGCGATGTCGTGGAGCAAGGCTGCCCAGCGCAGCCAAAGATTGTTGCTGCGGCGGCAGAGATTGTCGAGCACTTCGAGGGTGTGGTAAAAATTATCCTTGTGGGCGCGTCCGGCGCGGTCTTCCACCCCTTGCAGCGCAGCCACTTCTGGAAGGATTATTTTCAGCAAGCCGCTGTCGAACAACAAATTGAAACCTATGGAGGGTTGTTGCGTGAGCAGGATTTTCTCCAACTCGGCGGCGATGCGTTCTTTGGAGATGATGTGAATGCGAGTGCGGTGCCTTGCGATGCCCTCGAAGGTGTTTGGTTCTATGACGAAACCCAATTGGTTGGCAAACCGAATGGCGCGGAGCATTCGCAGGGGGTCGTCGGAGAAGGTTTTGCCGGGGTCGAGCGGGGTTTTGATGATTTTTTGCTCCAAGTGTTCCAACCCGTTGAAGGGGTCAATGATTTGCCCGAAGGTGCCGTCGTTGAGGCTGACCGCCAGCGCGTTGATGGTGAAGTCGCGGCGGTTTTGGTCGTCTTCGAGCGTGCCTTCTTCCACGTCGGGCTTGCGACTGTCTTCCCGGTAGCTCTCGCGCCGTGCGCCGACGAACTCTATTTCCATGCCTTCGTGTCGGAGCATGGCTGTCCCGAACCGACTGTAAAAAGCCACCTTGGGCCGAGGCGACAGCTTGGAAGCGACTTGCTCGGCAAGCCGGATGCCGCTGCCAACGCACACGATGTCAATGTCTTTCGTTGGGCGGCCCAACAATCGGTCGCGCACATAGCCCCCCACGACATAAGCAGGCGCGCCGATTTCGCGGGCGCAGCGACCGACGAGTTCAAAGATTTTTCGTTCGTAGGGAAGGATGGAGAAAAGCATCGTTTCTGGTTGCTTGTCCGCCGAGATTTATGGTTGAAGGCGGGTTGGTTCGCAGGGGCAGTCAGAAATCATATCAAACGAAAAAAGTGCCTCAATCAAATTATTTCTTCAAAAGTTCCCCATAAAGGTCATACTCCTCCGCGCCGGTGATTTGCACGTCGGCAAAATCGCCGAGCCGGACGTAATTGCCCTTTGCCGGCACCAACACTTCATTGTCCACTTCTGGCGAATCGGATTCGGTGCGCCCGACGTAGTATTTTCCTTCCTTGCGGTCGAAAAGGGTCTTGAGTACCTGTCCGATTTTAGCCTGATTTTTTTCAAAGGAAATTTCTTGCTGCACCTCCATGAGCCGATTGGCGCGTTCTTCCTTCACCGATGGAGGCACATCGTCGGCCATTTCGTGGGCGCGGGTGTTTTCCTCATGCGAGTATTGAAAAACGCCGACACGCTCGAATCGTTGTGTCTGCACGAAATCCATCAATTGCTCGAAATCGTCGGCAGTTTCGCCGGGATGCCCCACCAAAAAGGTGGTGCGCAGCGCCACGCCCGGCACCTTTGCCCTTATTTTATCCAGCAATTCCTCCGTCTCGGCGCGGGTGATTTGGCGGCGCATCAAGTTCAGCACGTTGTCGCTGGCGTGTTGGAGCGGTATGTCGAGGTAGTTGCAAATCTCCTTTCGCTCGGCCATCACGTCGAGTATTTCGAGGGGGAATTTCGAGGGGTATGCATAGTGCAGCCTAATCCATTCGATGCCCTCCACGTCGGCGAGCGCGTGGAGCAGGCGTGGCAACTCGCGGGTTTTGTAAATGTCAAGGCCGTAATAGGTGAGTTCCTGCGCGATGAGCAGGAGTTCTTTCACGCCGCGCCGTGCCAGATTTTTTGCCTCAAAAACCAGTTCTTCCACAGGGCGGCTGATGTGTTTGCCGCGCATGAGCGGAATGGCACAGAAGGAACAGGTGCGATTGCAACCCTCCGAAATTTTCAGGTAGGCGTAATGGGGTAGGGTGGTGATTTGGCGCTCGCCGAGCAACTCGTGTTTGTAATCGGCTTCGAGGCGGGCGAGCAGCGCGGGCATTTCGAGGGTGCCAAAAAAAGCGTCCACTTCGGGGATTTCTGTTTCAAGGTCGTCCTTGTAGCGTTGCGAGAGGCAGCCCGTGACGTAGAGTTTCTCGATACCGCCCGATTTTTTGATGTCGGCGTATTCCAAAATCGTGTCAATGCTCTCCTGCTTGGCCACGTCAATGAAGCCGCAAGTGTTCACAATCACCACGTTGGCTTCCAATTCGGGCGCATCGTGCGTCACCTCGAAATCGTTGCCGCGCAACTGGGTGATGAGATTTTCGCTGTCCACCAAGTTTTTGGAGCAGCCGAGCGTGACGACGTTGATTTTATCTTTGCGAATGGTTTTCGTTTTCATGCCTTGATGGAGCGATGCCCTTGATGACCAGTGTGCCGTTTGATGAACCAATGGGAGGGTGAATAGTGTGGGCGTGCGCTCGCTTGTGGGCACAAAATTACGAGAACACACCCGCTTGCAAGCGCGAGAAATCAAGAACGTTCAAAAATGTCGAAGCAGGAACCTATAAAAGTGCCCAAGTTCGAGGAAGCAGCCGGGTTTTACACCACCGCGAAACAGTCCGAGCTGATGCGGAAAATTCGCGCCGCCAACTCAAAGGTTGAGGTAGCTGTCCGCAAGGTGCTTTGGCACTTTGGGTATCGCTATCGGCTGCATTACAAGAGCCTACCCGGCAAGCCCGACATCGTTTTTGTGCGTTGGAAAATCGCCGTTTTCATTGATGGAGACTTTTGGCACGGTTACGGCTGGGAAGAAAACAAAGATAAAATCAAGAAAAATCGCGGCTTTTGGTTGCCTAAAATCGAGCGTAATATGCAACGCGACGGGGAGGTAAATGCGGCCTTACAGGCAATGGGCTGGAAAGTGCTCCGAATTTGGGAGCACGAGGTGGAAAAGGAATTTGGTGCCACCATCGTCAGGATAATGCGTTTCATCGAATATCACACGGGTGAGCCAGATGCTTTTCGGCAATGAGAAGCTTCCATGAAAATCTCACCTCTAAAATTCCGATGGGCGCTCCACATCTTGCTTGTTGGCGTTTACCTTTGCCGCCTTTCTACACTCAACGCAAATTGGTTTCGAGAGCCGATTCTTAACAATCATTTGATTTTTCAATCGAATCAATTGGTTTAATCTTCAAAATCGAATCATTCGACCGTAACACAACTGCCACACGCCTTCATGACACAGTACCAACTCCTCGAACGACTCGATGCCGACCTGAAAAGGCTCATGGAAACAGTGCGTACCCAACTCGCACTCGCCCCGCCCGAAGCGTTGCAGGTGCGCCCAAGCCCTGAGCAATGGAACGCGCTGGAATGTTTCGCCCACCTCAACGCACAATTCGACTACTTCCTGCCGCGCATCGAATTGGCCATTCACAAAGCCAAAGCCCGTTCGTGGTCGCCCGTGGAGGAGCGCAAGTCCAACGCGCTGGGACGAAAAGCCATCCGTCGGGCCGACCCACTCAACGCGGGCAAGATTCGCCGAAAAAGCCACAAACGCATCCATCCCAAGTATTTGGAAGTGCGGCAACACGAAGTCAAAGCCTTCCTCATCAACACCGAAATGTTGCTCCGCCTACTCCAACAAGCCCGCGAGGTGGATTTGAACAAGGCGCGGGTCGCGCACTTCCGCTGGCCGCATTTCAAATTTTTGCTCGGCGACTTGCTCGAATACATGGTGCTGCACGCGCACCGACACACCTTGCAAGCACAGGCCGCCACCCCTAAAATCGCTTGACGAAGGCATGGCATGACCGCTTTGAGCGCATGGGCAAAAAAATCAACCCTACCATGCAGCCACGCCACGCCTCAACAGAGTACATTTGCCACCGCTACGGTGCCGCTGTTCGAATGACAGAGGATAATAGGGAACCCGGTGCGAATCCGGGGCAGTCCCCGCTGCTGTAAGCCTCACAGTTGTTTTTGGCATGAAGCCACTGCCGCGCTCAAAGCGAGGCGGGAAGGCGCCCAAAACGAGGCGAGCCAGAAGACCTGCCGTTGCGACATACACATTCGGGCTTTCGGAGGAAAAGCCGGGTGATGATGCGATGTGCACAATGTGCCAATCGAAGGCGGGCATTCCACACAAAGGAATGCCCCCGTCAAATTGGCGCATGAAAGCTCCTCCCATTGCTGCCCGTCTTCTCCGTCGAAGACCCTCCATCTTAAAATCGGGCAGCGTGCATCGGATATTCCACACCATCTCGCGTACTTCAATTCGCAGCAAAACAGCCGCTGGCAATTTTTGCCTCCTCGCGCTCTGTGGGTTTGGGGTCAACTTCAACGGGCTGCACGCGCAGGCCGATACCTTGCTCGCGCTACCCTCCCCCGAAATCACCGCCCAACACTTGCGCCGCCAACCCGCCGGAGCACAATCAACCACCCTCGATAGCACCTGCCTTGCCCTCCACCAAACTGAAAACGTGGCTGACGCACTTTGGAAAAAAAGCGGGATGTATGTGAAAAGTTACGGCTTGGGCAGCTTGGCCACCACCTCTGCCCGGGGCGGCAGCGCGGGTCAAACTGCCATTGTTTGGAACGGTCTCCCGCTGCAAAGCCCCATGCTCGGCCAATTGGATTTTTCCCTGTTGCCCCTCGTTTTTGTGGATGAAATGACCCTGCAATATGGCGGCAACAGCGCGGGTTGGGGCAGCGGAGCCATTGGTGGAGCCGTGCTGCTCGAAAACAAATCACAGTTCACCACAGGCCTTTCCGCCCGCCTCAACGTGGCTGCGGGCAGTTTTGGCTGGCAGCACCACGCCGCCACCCTTCGCTACGGCAGTGGTCGCTGGGCTGGCTCCACGCGCATTTTTTTTGAAAAAGCCAACAACGATTTCACTTTTCAAATTCACCCCGACTTGCCGGAGAAAAAACAAGAACACGCCGCTTTGCAGCAACAGGGCGTGTTGCAGGAATTTTTTTTGAAAACAAGGCCCAACGAAGAATTTGCCCTCCGGGTTTGGCTCCAAGACATTGCTCGCCAAATCCCCCCGACCATCGTGCAAAACCGAAGCCAAGCCACACAAGCCGATGCCCTGCTCCGCACCACCTTGCACTGGAAAAAAACAAGCGGGCTGCTGACGTTGCAAACGCGGGCTGCTTTTTTCACCGAGACGCTGGACTACCGCGACCCGCTCATTGGACAAGCGTCGCTCAGCAAATTCCACACTTGGATGGGTGAGACAGAGGCGACACGATGGCTGGGGAGGCAATTGAGGTTGCAAGGCTCCGTCACGCAGACCTACACCCGCGCTTCGACCCCCGCCTACGAAGCCTCGCCCCGCCAAGCCCGCACCGCTGTATTTCTCGCCATGCGGCGGGAAGGCCATCGTTGGCAAGCACAATTGGACGGGCGCATGGAATGGGTGGATGGCCGCTGGGTGCCCTTCATGCCCAGCGTGGGCGCGGAAGCCGAGGCGCTGCGTTTTTTAAAAATCAAGGGAAAAATCGCTCGCAACTACCGCTTGCCCACTTTCAACGACCTCTACTGGCGCCCCGGCGGCAACCCCGAACTGCTGCCCGAAAGCGGTTGGGGCCAAGACGTGGGGTTGGTCTTTCACGGAAAAGCCCAGCAGTTGCGATGGTCTTATTCCGCCACAGGATTCCATCGCCGCATCCGCAACTGGCTCCTTTGGGCGCGTAAGGACGGTCAATTCTTTTTTTCGCCGCAAAACATCGCCGAAGTGTGGAGCCGAGGCATCGAGAGCCGCCTCGATGTGGCGAGCGCGTTTTCTTTTGGCGAAATAACCTTGACCGGAGGCCACGATTGGGTGCGCTCCACCAATGAATTGGCTGTGAGCAATCCGCGCATCGAGCAGGGGGCACAGTTGTTCTATGTGCCCATGCACCGTGTTTTTGCGGAGGTTTCCGTTCGGGTCAAACATTTCCAAATCACGGGTTTCCAACAATTTACGGAAAAAGTAACAGGCATCAACGAGGACGTGCCCAGCTTCAGCATTGGCAGCCTACGCATACAGTACGCCCGCCCTTTTGGCGGCTGGAACGGAGCCATTTTTCTGCACATAGAAAATTTGTGGGACGCGGATTACCAAGTCATCGAACGCCGCCCCATGCCGGGGCGACATTTCCGATTGGGCTTCAACGCGGGTTTTTCGACACGCAAGCACACCAATTCTTCATCATAAAATTCAAACAAATGCAACACCTTTTGACTTCTGTCGCACTATTGCTGGCCTTCGGCGCACACGCACAGACGGTGGCCGGTTTTGAAAATTTCAACCTCCCGCCCAATACTTTTGTCAACAATGCCGGAGCGGCGGGCGCGTTCACCAGCGCCGATATCGAGTTGCCCAACAATTACAACGCGCAGTGGATGAGTTGGGACGGTTGGGCTATCTCCAACCGAACGGACAGCACAACCCCCGGTTTTCTCAACGAATCGAGTGCCGCTGCGGGCAAAGGAGCCAACGGCTCTGCCACCTACGCGGTCAGCTATGTGTTCGGTGCCTCCATCATGCGGCTGACGGGCGCGGCGGCGGGCGGAAAGGTGCTCGGTTTGTACGTCACGAACAACACCTACGCCTATTTCAGCATGAAGGACGGCGATGCTTTCGCCAAAAAATTCGGCGGTATCACGGGCAATGACCCCGATTTCTTCCTGCTCACGGTGAAAAAATACCTCAACGGCCAACTTGGCACCGATAGCGTCAATTTTTATCTGGCCGACTATCGCTTCGCCAACAACGCGCAGGACTACATCGTGAAAGATTGGGTCTGGCTCGACCTCGGCAGCCTGGGCAAAGCGGACAGCCTGCAATTCACGCTCTCATCCAGCGACGTGGGTGCCTTTGGCATGAACACGCCCGCCTACCTCTGCGTGGACGATGTGACGACGGAGGGTGTGCTTTCGCAGGACGACGTTGTTCCGAATACCCTGTCGCTCGATGTCTTTCCCAATCCGGCCAGTGATTTTCTGAACATTCGGCTGCCGGGAAATAACGAGGTCGCGCTGGTACAGGTCTTTGACTTGCAGGGAAAAATCGTGTTGGAAAAGAACGGTTTGGGTGCTCAAAATCGCTTCGATGTTCGCTCCTTGACTACCGGGCACTATATGCTTCGGGTGTGGCAGAAGGGGGAAATCAGGAGCAAGCAGTTTGTGAAAAAATAAGGTTTTGAGTTAGGGGCTTTTTTGGGGGCAAACCAAGAGAATGCCTCACAAGTTTAATTTTGGACAGAATTGACAAGATTTACATGGCTTTTCCCCGAAAAATGGCGCGAGTCACGCAAGCCTTGTCAATCCTGTCAACGAATATCACTTGTGTGAGACCACTTCTTGCGAAGGCAAGCTCAGAACCTAAAAATCATCGAAGCAATCAGCCGCGTTTCGTTTTTCACCAAATCTGCTTGGAAGCCCGTCGGGTCGCCGATGGGTGCGTTCCAGCCGTTGGGCGAGGTAAGGCCGCCACGCCCCGAAAAATAAGGGACGTTTGCGTGGCGAGTCACCAATTCCAGCCCCCAGTGATGTGCTCGTTGGGCATATATTGCAAACAGGTCGAAACGTCCCACGCCTCGAACGGGTCGCCCGGATTTTGTGTCAGCACACCCGCCCCGGTGGGAAGCAGCGAGAGATAACGACCGGGGTTGTTGATAAAACCACCGCCCAATGTCCAAGCCAGCTTGTCGTGGCAAAACCACAGCCGATGATAGACCATCCCACTGACGAAGTGCTGTGCCGGGCCGCCGCTGCCGCCAAAAGGCGAGACCCCCGCGCCATTTTCAAAGCCCAAGTCCGCCGTCACGGAAAATGCGGCCTTGCACAAGCCCCGACCGGGGCGGTCGAGGTAGCGGATTACCGCCGAGTTGTCTGTATGAAAGCGGAAACGACCGGGCGCGTTGGGCGTGTCGAAACCGCCATATGCCGAGGCGAGTATTGAGACCGACTCTTGTGGCCGCCAGAGGAGCTGGAAGCCAAGACCGGGGGCTTCGTTGAACATCCCATAAGTCTGCCAGCCATTCACCAGCCAGTATTCAAGTTTCAGGCGGTCGGTCGGGAAAGTTTGCACCCGCACCCCAGTAAAAAACCAGGGCGTATTGTCGGAGGTGAACGAGGGCTGGTAGTTCCAGTTCTCGAAATTGTTGTAAGATAGCAACCCGACGTAGGATTTGAAAATGCCCACGTCCACATTTATGCCGTGTCGCCAGTTGAAGCGGTGACCCGCGTAGGCTTCGGTCACGAAGCGCAGGGCGGTGTAGAGGTCAAACTGACCGCGCAGCGGCGTGTTGTCGTTGCGCGGGATGCCTGTGGCGCGGGTGCCGAACTGCAACATGAGCCGCCCGCGAGCGTTTTTGTGGTGAAAATCGCCGCCTGCTTCGATATACGACACGTTGAACTCGTTGCTGCGAAACGTGGCAGTAGAGCCAGCGTTGGTGTGGTCAACCGGCCGATTGAACGAGTAGTTGTAGTTGCAGTCGAGCGTGAAGCCGCCGGTAAAATGCTTATAGTTTAGGACGGCGGATTTCTGGCGATTGTTGCCTTGCGCCCAAGAGAAGTCGCCCCAAGCAAACGGCTCGGATCGGGTTGTGGAATCGTTTTCAGGCGATTGGGCAAAGAGCAGTTGAGTTATTGCAAGAAGGGTTGCGAACAATAGATTTTTCATGTTTTAAAAAATTGGTTAGGGTCACGCTGGGAGTTTGCGCAGCAAATCCACGTTGCCAATGGGCTGATAAACCAGCGGCACATCTTCCACCACTACGTCGCTTTTGTCCAAGCCGAAGGCTTTTTCGTCCGACTGTCCGAGGCGCTTGAGGAAGAAGTAGGAATTGAGCAGCACACCTTCGCGCAGTGCGAACTCGTTTTCGACTGAGAGGAACTTTTCAATGACCACGAATTTGAAATCCGGTTCCGGATTGTAGCGTGTCGAGCCATCGGGCCGGACGTGGAGTTGCAGCTCGCGCTGTGCCACCAAGTCTTGCACGATTTTTTTGAAGTACAGCTCTGCGCGCGGCTGCACGCGGAAGCCGATGTTGAGGTCAATACGAATCACCTTATCGTCCAGCAACTCATTCACTTCGTAGTTTAGGGCGTAGGGGTCGTCGGTGCGGTTGATGTGCAAAAACCAATAGATGTCGGCACGCTTCGGCTTTTTTGAAAAAATGGACTTGACGATTTTATCCTCGATTTCGTGACGGCGGTTAGCCTTTGTCAGGTAAATCAAGTGGGTCGAGAACTTGGGTATCTCGTCGTCTTGGCTGAGGTCGTTCAGCAGGGTTTTGTACTGGTTCAAGTTCACAAAATGAACAAAGCGGTTGTTGATTTTTCGGGCGTAGTGCCAGACGTACATGACCAAAAAGATGAACAACTCAAAGAAAAGGAACATCCACCGCTCCTTGATTTTGGCGATGTTGGTGATGAAAAACGAGGCTTCTACCAGTGCAAGCATCAGCAAGATGCCCGTCACGAGCACCGGGTGCCAGCGTTTCACATAAATCAGGAAATAGCCCAGCAGGATTGAGGTCATCATCATCGCTACGGTGATGGAAAAACCATAGGCTGCCTCCATGTGGGTGGAGGAGCGGAAGTACAAAATCATCAAGATGCAGCCCATCCACAGGATATTGTTGACAGAAGGGATATAAATCTGTCCTTTCAGCTCGGTTGGCTGGCGCACCGCCACACGGGGCCAAAAGTTGAGACTCATGGCCTCGTTGATGAGGGTGTATGAGCCACTGATGAGCGCCTGCGAAGCGATGATGGTGGCCGCTGTGGCGATGACGATGCCCGGTATCAAAAACCATGTAGGCATGATTTCGTAGAACGGATTGCGACCACCAAGCGTCGGGCCAGCGTGGTTCAGCACCCAAGCTGCTTGGCCTATGTAGTTGATGAGCAGCGCGGTTTTGACAAATATCCAAGTGATGCGAATGTTTCGGCGACCGCAGTGTCCGAGGTCAGAGTAGAGTGCCTCCGCGCCAGTGGCACAAAGAAATACCGCCCCTAAGAGCCAAAAGCCTTGTGGGTATTTGACCAATAAATCGTAGGCGTAGTGTGGGCTGAGTGCTTTCAAAATGCCCGGCTCCTGAACGATTTGCGACAGCCCCAGCACAGTGAGCATGGAAAACCAAACGACCATGACAGGACCGAATGCGCCACCCACTTTTTGGGTGCCGAAGCGTTGGAAAAAAAACAGCAAGGAGAGTATGACGATGACAATCGGTACCGTCGGCAAGTGCGGCAGCACCATTTCCAGACCTTCCACCGCCGAAGCCACCGAAATGGGCGGCGTGATGATGCCGTCGGCCAACAGTGTGGTCGCGCCCAGAATGGTAGGGATGACCAAGCGACCCTTGCCAAAACGACGCACCAATGCGTAGAGCGAAAAAATGCCGCCTTCGCCGTGATTGTCGGCCATAAGCGTCAGGAAGATATACTTGAACGTGGTCTGGAAAGCCAGCGTCCAGAAGATACACGAGATGCCGCCATACACCAGTGTCTCTGAGATGGGGCGGTTGCCGACGATGGCCTTCAGCACATAAAGCGGGCTGGTGCCGATGTCGCCGTAGATGATGCCAAGTGCGACCAAAAGTGTGGCTGCGGTCACGCGCTGCGTGCCGTTGAGTGTAGGTTTCATAAATCTGAAAAGTGTTGTAAGGTGGGGGTTGATTGGGGATTGCGGTGATTAGCCGCTGCCGACAAACCGATACCCAATGCCGGATTCAGTGAGTATTAGTCGGGGTTGTTTTGGGTCTTTCTCTATTTTTTTGCGCAACTGCCCCACGAACACGCGCGGGTACTCCGTGCGCTCCACATAGCCCGGCCCCCAGATTTCGCGGAGAAGGAAAGGATGGGTCAGCACCCGACCTTCGTTGCGCACAAAGAGCGCGAGTAGGGCATACTCCGTGCTGGTGAGTTTGAGCATTTCGCCATTTTTCCACACCGAACGCGATGCAAAATCAATTTTCAAGCTGCCGAAAACACGGATTGGCTCGTTTTCTTCTGCCAACGAAAGGCGCATGGCCGCACGGATACGCGCCAGCAGCTCTCCCGTTCTGAAAGGTTTGGTAAGATAATCGTTGGCACCGCTGTCAAGAGCCTTCACGATTTCCTTTTCTTCGTCGCGGGCAGAAAGGACCACGATAGGCTTGGCATACCACTCGCGCAGTCGGCGGAGCAAATTTTGGCCGTCGTCGTCAGGCAGGCCGAGGTCGAGCAGCACAAGGTCGGGCGGACGAAGGGCGGCGGCGGCCTCGCCCTCGCGGGCAGTGGCGGCCTGTTGCACCGCGTAGCCAGCGGCTTGGAGCGTGATGTCGAGCAGTTTGCGAATGCTCGCCTCGTCGTCAATGACTAGAATGTTGCCGTTTTTCATGGCGAAATGCTGTTCGATTTGACCACTTTGACGGGCAGTTCGATGATGAACCTTGCGCCGCCATTGGCTCGGTTGCTCACCGAGACAGTGCCACCTTGTGCTTCCACAAAACCTTTCACGATGAAAAGCCCTAAGCCCGTGCCACCGCTTTGGGTGTTTTTCAAGCGGTAAAATTTTCCAAAAACCTCTTGAATCTCGTCGGGGGGAAAACCCGGACCGTTGTCAGATACCTCTATGACCAACGTGTGTGTCACCGAATCTGTGACGATGCCCAAATCTTCCGGTAGTGTTTGTTCCCCGAAATGCCCCCTGTGTTCGGAAGCAATTTGCGCGTTGAGCCAAATTTTCGAGCCGGGCGGAGTGTGGAGCGCTGCATTGTTGAGCAAGTTGAATAAAACCTGTTCGGTAAGCCCGTAGTCCAACTGTACCAAAGGGAGGTCTTCCGGTATGGTTGCCTCTAACGAATGATTTGCGAGCTGCTTTTTCATTTTTCCCAAAACATTGTAAATCAGCTCGCTCACGTCGTTCCAATCGGCCTTGGAGCGAATAGAGCCAGATTCTATGCGGGAAGTGTTGAGCAGATTTTCCACCTGCTGGTGCAGCCGCAACGAAGTGGTCGAAATTTCCGCAATCAGCTCGTTTCGCTGCGCGGGTTTGAGTTGTGCCGCATTTTCTTGCAATGCATCTGCCGCACCCACAATAGTTGCGATAGGCGTACGCAGTTCGTGCGAAAGCGAACTAAACAGCACGTTGTAGAGCCGGATAGCGGCTTCTTTCTCCTCTTTTTGCCGTGCTATTTGCTCCAACTGCCGGAGGCGGTGGTTGAAAATGCCGTTGAGCAAAGCCACGATAAAATACATCGTCAACAGCAGCACGTCTTCGCCGATGCCAATGTGAAAAGTAAAAATGGGCGGGATGAAAAAGAAATTCCACACCAACGCGCTCATGGCTGCTGCCACCAACACAGGCCAAAGACTCAAGCGCATGGCCAACACAGAGACCGCAAGCAACAACAGCAAAGCGACCGAGCGGTAGCCGATGAAATCAGCCAACGGAAAACAAACAGCCGCCACAGCCGCCACGCTGGCGAAAGCGACAAAAAAATCTCGAAATCGTGTTGAGCCAGTCACTTTGTGCGTTTATGCTGCAAAGGTGAGGCGCAAGCCGTAAAGAAAAAGTAAGAGAGGAAAGCAACGCATAAAAATTTTGTAAAGACGCTTCTTACAACTTGATTTCAGACCTTCGCCCCTGAATCAGCACATTCTAAAAAAATGTACACTCTCCTCCTTTCCATCCTCATCGGCCTATTCGTGGCCATGCTGTTTCTGAACCTTTATTTCCGCGCCAAGGTGTTCAAAGTCTATGGTGTGCTGGTGCGCAACAAGGTTGAGTTCGGCGCGGCGCACATTTTTAATCGGCAAAAACTGGAAGAGGAAATCCTGCCGAAATACCCGCAGTTCCGCAACGAAATCGAATCTTTCATCCGCCACATGCGATATTCCATCAAAATGGCAACGGTGCTGATTGCGCTGATTACGGCGTTCGGGGCGGTGTTGATGTACTACAGGTAGAGCGAACTTTCCAGTTCGCCTTTTTTTATCGTTTTGCGCTGATTACGGCGTTTTACGGCCCTGCTTGGTGTTTTCACCAAGCAGCCTCACACTCGGATGCAAATGACTTCCCTTCCCTACCTTTGCCCCGCAACCAGCAACAATGAACGAACAACAAACAACTAAACGCATCGCCCTGCTCGGCGCCGGCCACCTCGGCAAAATCCACCTGAAATGTATCCTCGCCACCGAGTGCTGGGAGCTCGCCGGGTTCTACGACCCCGACGACAAGAACGCCGCCTCCGCCATCGCCCAATATGGCGTGAAACGCTACAAATCTTTGGACAAACTTTTGGCCGATGTGGACGCGGTGGACATCGTGACACCCACGCCGTCGCATTACAAACTCGCCGCCAAAGCCATGCGTGCGAGCAAACACGTTTTTATCGAAAAACCCGTCACGGAGACCGTCGCCGAAGGTCGAAAATTGCTGCAACTCGCTGAACAGCAGGGCGTTAAAGTGCAAGTCGGCCACGTCGAGCGGTTCAATCCCGCCTACCTCGGCATCAAAGACATGGTGCTCAATCCGATGTTTATCGAGAGCCACCGACTGGCGGCATTCCAGCCGCGTGGCACGGAAGTGTCGGTCATTCTCGACCTGATGATTCACGACCTCGACCTCGTGTTGCATTTGGTGAAATCGCCCGTCGAGAGGGTCAGCGCCAGCGGCGTGGCGGTGCTGAGCCACACGCCCGACATCGCCAACGTGCGCCTCGAATTTGCCAACGGCGCGGTGGCGAACCTCACGGCCAGCCGCATTTCCATGAAGCAAATGCGCAAAATGCGCCTCTTCCAGCCCGACCACTACCTGAGTCTCGATTTTTTGGAAAAAAATGCCCAAATCGTGCGCCTTTTCGCGCAAGACGCTTCCAACCTCCCGCCGCAGGAACAACTCATGGAATTCGAGACCAACGCGGGCAAAAAATGGCTCCACCTCTCCATGCCCGAAACCCCGCCCGTGAATGCGATTCAGCGCGAGTTGGAAACCTTTCACGAAGCCATTGCCACAGGCACCGAGCCTGTGGTGACGCTGCGCGACGGCTTCGAGGCGTTGAGAGTGGCGCATCGAATTTTGAAAGAAATAAAGGCGCGGCAAGAAAGATAGGGGGGGCGGCCCGCCATCTCACCGCACCACCGTCACGCTACCCTCATACTGCAACTCCCTTTGGTCCACAAATCGCACGAGTGCGTACCATGTGAACACCCCCGTCATTTTTTGGCCTTTGTAGGTGCCGTCCCAGCCCAGAATGGGTTCGTTGAGCGGGAAATCCCTGCGCTCAAACACGAGGCTGCCCCAGCGGTCGAAGACACGCAGCAGCGAGAGTTGCTCCGCTGCGGGGCCAGAGAAGCCGGTGAAATAGTCGTTGGGGTAGTTCTTGTCGGGTGCGAACACGTTGGGGAAATAGACGGGACGCTTGTTGTTGACGCGGATATTGACCGTGTCGTAGGCGACGCAGCCATCTTGGTCGGTGATTTTCACCACATAAATCTGGCTGCTGATAGCTGTGGCGCTCGGGTTGGGCGATGTGGGGTCGCTCAGTCCGAGCGGCGGTGTCCATTCAAAAACGACGGGTCGGAAGGGCGGTGCGGTCACGGTGTTGATATTGACGGTGAAGCCGAGGTCGAGCAAGGTGTCGGACGGCTCGGCGGCGACGAGGAGTGCCGGCGGCTGACCGACGGTGGCAAAAACGGAGTCAACACAGCCCGCCGAATCCTTCACCTTCACCCAATAATTGCCCGCAGGCAAATTGGTGAGCGGGCTGGCAGAGAAATAATTGATGCCATCCGTGCTGTATGAATAGGCAGGTCGTCCGCCCACGCCTGCCACATCTATTTGGCCTGTGGGCACTCCGTTGCAGAGCAAATCCACCACCCGCAGCAAGTTGATGCCCACATCGCCCGGCTCTTCTATGAACACGCTGCCCGTAATGGAGCAGCCGTTGCCGTCGGTGACGGTGACACCGTATTGCCCCGGCTCCAGCCCATCCACTTCTGGGTCTGACCGGCTGTTCGACCACTGGTAAGTGTAGCTGCCCACACCTCCCGAAGGCGCCACGATGGCAGCGCCGTCGTCGGCGCCAAAGCAAGAAACGTCTATGGTGTCAATCACCAATTGAAGCGGCGGGTTGTCGGTCACTGTCACGTTGAAAACACCCTGACACAGCACGTCGTCCACGGCGGTGATGGTGTAAATGCCTGCGGCGTAGCCTCCTTGCGAATTGTTGGGCACGTTGCCGCTGCCCCAATTGAAGAGAATGGGGGGCTTTCCATTCGTGATGTTGAGCGTAATCACGCCGTTGGCATCGCCCGTGCAGAGCGGCTTGGTCACGATGGCATCGGCGGTCAGCACCCGTTCGCTCACGTCAATGCTGAAATCCGATTCGCAGTTGTTGGCATCGCGGATGCGCAACGTGTAGGTGCCCACGCCGAGGTTGTCGAGGAAATTGCTGGAAGAAAAAGGCCCGCTGTTCCAACTGTATTGGTAAGGTGGTGTGCCGCTGGTGATGTTGCTGATGGTGACTCGCCCGTTGGTGGCACCGTTGCAGTCGGGCGCGGCGATGAGTTTGTCAATTTCCACATCTGGGAAAATGGTGGCGTTCAGGATTTTGGTCACTTTACAGCCGAGGTTGGTCTCCAAGGTCAACACGATGGGATTTTGGCCGGGGTTGTTGAACGTCACGTTGTGTGGGCCTGGGCCAGAGGCGGTTTGGGGCGATGCGTTCGCGCCAAAGCTCCAGCTCCAGCTGGTGATGCTGCCGATGGGGAAAGAGGAAGCGTCAATGACTTGCACTGGCACACCGAGACAGACTGCCGACGGGATGGTGTTGAAATCAGCGGTGGGGCCAAGAAATTGACCTGAACCGCCAAACTCAATGGAGAATCCGTTGCCTGTGGAGGTGAAATTGTTGACGACCAAGGCGTATGTCTCTCCCACCTGCATTTGAAGGGGAGCGAGGAAATTGTCTTTTCCCGGCCCGCAGCCGGCGTTTTCCGCCAAATCGGTGGAGCCGGCTCGAAGGCCCGTTGGCCCCATGCAAGGGCTGGGATAGAAGAAGTCGCCTGCAGCCATACATCGCACCACTTGTTTGTTTTGGCAGTTGCCGATACCATTGGGCAAGCGATAAACCACAAAATCGAGGTCGTCGGTGATGTTGAGCGGGGTGAGGGTGAATTCTAGGGTGCCGGGTTGGGCACAAGTCCACACGAACCAAGTAGAGTTGGTTTCGTAGTTGCCCGGCCCGCCGTTGGAGAAGCAGGTTGCGTCGTTCAGCTCGGCGATATTCTGTCCGGCGCCCACCACGCTTTGCACCACGAAAGGCGATTTGTCGCACAAGATGGCGGCTTGTGGGCAGTCAGATTGGGGGTCAACAGGTGGGTTGTAGTTGTTGATGCAAATTTGGAAAGTACCCGTTTGCCCATTCGCCCCCTGAATCCGCACCAAATAAGTAGAACCCACGAACAAGCCGCCCTGATAACCTTCCACTACGTTGACCCCGGCAGGAGTGGTCTGACATTCAAGTTGATTGATGGTGCCGCCGCAATTGCCAAAATAGATGGCCAGTTGGGGCCGCTGCAAAGTGCCGCCGGGGGCTTGAGGGGTGGCGCCGCGCACCGTGATGGTCACATCGGTTGCCAATGCCGTGAAGGCAAACCACACATCGTTTTGTGTGTTGCCAAAGCAGGTGGCAGGCCCATAAGCCGATGGCGTGGCTCCCACATTGGTGTAAGCGCCCACCGGGCTGCAATAATTAAGTACGTTGGGAATGATGATGGGGTTGGTACATTCGTCGTTGGCAGGCTGTGCCCATGCCAGCGTGGAAAAGGTCAGAAAAGTGATTATCGAAAGTGCAAGTTCTCTCATGGTGTGTCGTGTGTTTACTCGGTTGACAACAATGGCCCGAGCAGAGCCGAAAAAAGATGACAGAAAAACGCTTGCAAGACATTAATGCTTGCCCATGCGCGTGCGGTTCGTCTGCGCATAGACGCTTTGAGTGTCTTTTTTGTTGGCTGGGAAATGTGTCAAAATTTTCTTAAAAAACTGTCAATCAGGCATTATCCCTTCCAAAACGCCTAAATGAAACGCCAAAACGCCGCAAATTAGCAAAATACTGTTCCCGGCAAAAATTCTACTTTTGCCGCGCTACATCATGCGACACATTCCCAACCTCCTCACGCTTAGCAATTTGTTTTGCGGCTGTTGTGCGTTGATGTTCACGCTCAATCAAGAACCCGTCATCGCGGCTTGGTTCGTGTTGGGTTGTTTCATCTTCGACTATGCCGATGGCATGACGGCGCGTGCGCTGGGCATTACCTCGCCTTTGGGCAAGCAGCTCGACTCGCTGGCCGATGTGATAAGTTTTGGGGTAGTGCCGGGGGCTATGCTGCACCAATTGCTGGTAGCGGGCGGAGCTTGCAAACTGATGGAGGATGTGCCGGATGGGTTCCTGCCAGCTGGGTGGTCGTACCATACTTGTTTGGCTGCTTTGCCAGCGTTCGTCCTGGCTATGTTTGCCGCCATGCGTTTGGGCAGGTTCAACATTGACCCCCGTCAGACCAAGTATTTCGTCGGCCTCAGCACGCCCGCCTGCGCGGTTTTTGTGCTCGGGCTGGCACTGGCGGCTTACCACGACCGATTTGGCCTGCGAGAGATTATCCGAAATCAGTGGCTGATTTACGGCCTCATTGCCTTGCTTTCATGGCTGATGAATTCCAACATTCCCATGTTCGGCATGAAAATCAAGTCATTCGATATGCGCAGCAATGCCTTTTCCTTAGTCTTTCTGGCGGTGTTCCTGCTCCTCGTGTTTTTTCTAAAAGAACTGGCGCTTTCTGCGGTCATCGTATTTTATGTGCTGAGTTCCATCGCGCTGAAAAACAAAGTTTTGTCCACATAAAAGGGGTTGTCCGGCCAAAGTCATTTAACACCCTTCAATACCCTTCAACTTTATTTTCCATGAAATTCATCGCCGAAATAGACATCATGCCTCACAAAGAACTGCTTGACCCACAAGGCAAAGCAGTCGTGAACAACCTCACTCACCTCGAACTCTCGGGTGTCACCGACGTGCGCATCGGCCGTCACGTCACCATGCTCCTCGATGCCGCTTCGGAAGAGCAAGCCCGCCAGACCGTGGAAACCGCCTGCCAAAAGCTGTTGGCCAACCTGATTGTGGAGACTTATCACTACGAACTCAAGCCTGCTTAACCGTCGGCAAGCAACCGATATGCTCCACGTCGTACCCACGCCCATCGGCAACCTCGAAGACATCACCCTGCGGGCATTGCGGGTGCTGAAAGAGGTGTCCGTCGTGTTGGCCGAGGATACGCGCACCAGCCGCCGCTTGCTCGACCATTTCGACATCAAAACACCGCTGCGTGCTTTTCACGCTTTCAACGAACACGCGGTGGTGGAGCGGGTGGTGGATGAATTGGCCTCTGGCGTGGACATGGCGCTCGTGTCGGATGCGGGCACGCCAGGCATTAGCGACCCCGGTTTCCTGTTGGTGCGTGCCTGCGTGCGTCGTGGGGTGAAAGTAGAGTGCCTGCCCGGCCCAACGGCTTTCGTACCCGCCTTGGTGGCGAGCGGACTGCCTTGCGACACGTTTCACTTCGAGGGTTTTTTGCCGCACAAAAAGGGTCGCCAGACACGATTGAAGTTTCTGGCCGACTTGCCCCATACCTTCGTGCTTTACGAGTCGCCGTTTCGCTTGTTGAAATGCCTCGACGAGCTCATCGCCATATGTGGGGCCGAGCGTCCGGCCTGCGTGGCGCGAGAGTTGAGCAAGATGCATGAAGAGGTGAAAACAGCTCCGCTCGCGGAGTTGAAAGCGCATTTTTCTCAAAAAGAAGTGAAAGGAGAAATTGTCGTGGTGGTGGGAGGGAAAGGATAAATTTGAACGCTATGATGTTGTTTTTTCACATTTCGCGCCATCAAGTTTTCAGCATGATTGAATTTGCAATCCATGTAACGACTTAGATATGGGCAGCGCCCTGGAATATCTCTCCCGGTGTTGCCCCTGGATTTTTCAAAAGTGTTAACTCCGAACTCACGTCCATCCATGACTCGACTGAGCGTCAACATCAACAAAGTAGCCTTGCTGCGCAATGCACGCGGCGGCAATTTGCCCAATTTAGTGCAAGTCGCTCAAGATTGCGAAGCCTTCGGCGCGGAGGGCATCACCGTGCATCCTCGCCCCGACCAGCGCCATATTCGCTACGACGATGTGCCTGCCTTGCGGGCAGTCGTGACAACGGAATTCAACATCGAGGGCAACCCCACCCCTGAGTTTCTCGACCTCGTGTTGGCGCACCCCCCCCATCAATGCACCCTCGTGCCAGACATACCCAGCCAACTGACTTCGGATGCTGGCTGGGACACGGTGGCCAACAAGTCTTTTTTGCAGGAAGTAATCGCCGAGTTTCACAAAGAAAACATTCGCGTCTCGGTTTTTGTGGACCCGGTGGCAAAAATGGTAGAGGGCGCCAAAGCCGTTGGCGCAGACCGCATTGAGTTTTATACTGGCCCTTTTGCGCAGCATTTTCCCGAAAACCCGCAACAAGCAGTAGCGCCTTACACCGCTGCCGCAGCGGTGGCCAACGCAATTGGCATCGGCATCAACGCAGGGCATGACTTGAATCTGGACAACTTGAAGTTTTTCCGCGCTCACTGCCCCCAATTGCTGGAGGTCAGCATCGGCCACGCGCTTATTTCCGATGCCCTTTACTATGGCTTGGCGAACACGATTCGGATGTATTTGCGGCAGTTGAGTGCAAAGTGACAATGTGTGTGTGGGCTGCCGTGCCTGACGCTACCCACTCGGACACTACCAATCCTCCGGGGGGGCCACTTCCAAAGTCATCCACTCCCCCGTCTTTGGATGCTTGAACCGAAGACTGCGGGCGTGCAACTTGATTTCATGTTCCTTCCAAGGATGCCCGCCATAGAGCGTATCGCCCACAATCGGGCAGCCGATATGCGCCAATTGTACCCGTATCTGATGGAAGCGCCCGGTGAGTGGCTTTATTTCCAACAGCCAGTGCTTGCCCTTCGCGTTCAGTATTTTATATTCCAATTCGCAATGTTGGCTATCGCGCGTTTGTTTTTCCTGAATGATGGCCTTGCGCCCTGCTTCGTCTCTTTTTAGCCAGTTCGACAAACGCCCTGCTTCGGCGGCGGGCTTGTTTTCCACGATGGCCCAGTAGGTTTTCTCCACGGTCTTGTTTTCAAACTGTTCCATGAGTTGGGTGAGCGCGTTTTTTGTTTTGGCAAAAAGCAGCACGCCACTCGCAGCCCGGTCGAGCCGATGCGCCACGCGGAGGTAGGGCGTAGCTTTGAGGCGCTCGGAACTCGATTTTTGCTGCAGCTGTGCGGTGAAATAAAACAATGCCTCGCGTTCGGCGGAGGGGTGGCGCTCTCGGCCGCTTTCAGAAGAGAGGCCTGCGGGCTTGTTGATGGCAAGGAGGTAATAGTCCTCGAAAAGGATGTTCATGCGGCAAAGGTAGGTGGCCGTGCGCGAAAGGCAGACATTGCCCCCGATTTGAGGCAAGCCATTATTTTTACCCCCGAAAAAAACAAGAATCAGCATGATGCTCCGACGTTTGTCTTTCTTCATCTACTTTTTCACTCCTTTTGCACTCTCTGCCCAATCGCCATACTCCGTTGTCTCGCCCAATGGAACCGTCATGGCAGTCGTGGAGACCTCGCCCAGCCTGAGTTGGCAAATTTTCCTGCGCAATCGCCCCCTCACGACACTTGCGCCGCTCTCCATGTCGCTAGCCGAACACGGTATCTTGGGAGCCAACCCAGAGGTGAAAATGACGGATTGGGCCTCAACCGACATCGTGCGCCGACCCGACGTGCGTCAGAAAAGCGCCACGATACCCGACCAGTTCAATGAGCTGACCCTGACCTTCAAAGACGACTGGGGGGTAGTGTTTCGGGCCTACAACGAAGGAGTGGCCTATCGTTTTTTCACCAATTTCAAAGGCAAGGCAACAGTGTTGGACGAAACGTTCGCTTTCCGCCCCATCCTTTGCAACACTATTTTTTTCCCGGAAGAAGAAAGCTTCTACTCTCACAACGAACGCATCGCCAAACGCCTTGCCCCTGCCGACTTGAATGAACACCGCCTCGCCAGTTTGCCCGCCTTGGCGGAGCTGGACGGCGGCGTGAAAATACTGCTCACCGAAACCGACCTGCAACATTATCCCGGCCTGTGGGTGCTGGGCACCGCCGGCAAAAACGGCTCCCTGCGCGGCACTTTCCCCCGGCTTCCCAAACACACGGTCGAACTGACCGACCGCGACATTCAGCCCACCGACCGAACACCTTTTCTGGCCATCACCGATGGCACCCGCCAATACCCTTGGCGCCTGATGCTCATTGCCGAAAAAGACCAACAACTGCTGACCAACCAACTCCCGTGGCTGCTCGCCGCGCCCAGTCGGCTCAAAGATGCCTCTTGGATACGCCCCGGCAAGGTCGCGTGGGATTGGTGGAACAACCTGAACGTGCACGGCGTGGATTTCCGGGCTGGCTTGAACACCGCCACTTATCGCCATTTTGTGGATTTTGCCGCCGAAAACGGCCTCGACTACATCATCCTCGACGAAGGGTGGTCGGAGCCCGGCGACCTCCGCCGCATCAACCCGGCACTCGACATGGATGGTCTGGCCGCATATTCCAAGACCAAAAATGTCGGCCTCATCCTTTGGGTCACCTGGACTACGATTGACCGCCAGTTCGACGAACTGTTGCCCAATTTGAAAAAATGGGACATCAAAGGGCTGAAAATTGACTTCATGCAGCGCGACGACCAGCAGGCCGTCAATTTCTATTGGCGCATGGCTGAAAAATGCGCGGCCAACAAACTCCTCGTGGATTTCCACGGGGCGCACAAACCTGCGGGCTTGCAACGCACATGGCCCAACGTGCTCACCTTCGAGGGCGTGTATGGGCTGGAGCAGGCCAAATGGGACGACAAAAAGCAAATTGACCCAGAACACGACGTCACCCTCCCTTTCCTTCGCCAAGTGGCAGGCCCGATGGACTACACCCCCGGCGCGATGCTCAATTATCAGAAAAACGATTGGGCGCCTTCGTGGAACCGCCCCGCCTCGCTCGGCACACGCTGCCACGAACTGGCGAAATACATCGTGTTTGAAAGCCCCTTGCAAATGCTTGCCGACAGCCCGACGAATTACCGGAAAGAACCAGAATGTCTGCGCTTCCTCTCCAAAGTACCGGTGGTGTGGGAAAAGACCGTCGCCTTGGACGGGAAAATAGGCGACTTCGTGGCGGTGGCCCGGCAAGCCGCCGATAGCCTTTGGTATATTGGCGCAATGACCGACTGGAGCGCCCGCGAGCTGACACTCGAAACCGACTTCTTGCCGAAGGGCGACTATGAAGTGGAAATCTATCAGGATGGCCCCAACGCAGACCGATGTGCCCAAGACTACCTGCGCGTCATCAAGCGCATGAAAAGCGGCGACAAACTTGGGGTGAAAATGGCGCCAGGCGGTGGTTTTGTGGCGGTGCTAAGGAAGATGTAGCGCCTTACCTTTGCCCCATGACCCACCAAATCGTTTTCAACCTCCAATCATTCAACGAATCGCTTTGCCTGCCATCTGCCTACATTGTCGAGGCGGATGCGGATGGGCAGTTGAGATATTTTGTCAAACAAGCCACATCGGCCACCCTTGCATCATACGGCATCGAAATCACCGTTCCAGCCGCTCGGCTGCTGGGCATCATAGAGGCGCTGGAGCCTAAATCGCTGGAAGCAAAATACAAACCACCCAAGGCCAAAACCACTGTGCCGCTCGCTCGGCTGTTGGCCGACACTGACACCAAACAAGTGGTCGAGCGATTCATCTTCAACCAGTTGGATGATTTCTTCACCCAAATCACCCAACACCAACTGCCGCTCACACTCGACCTCCAACGCAAATCGTGGGCGAAGGATGTGCAAATCGTCCTCGCTCGCGAGCCACTCGTTCCCCACCTTTTTTTCAAAAAAACAAGCGCAGGCATCGAATACCGCCTGCAACTCGGCACGGAGGAAAAAACTTGGAATCTCCGCGAGCACAACGTGTTGCCACTCACCAATACTGACCCCGCTTGGCTGCTCATAGACTATGCCCTATTCCGGGTGCCGGGCATCAATGGCAACATGGTGAGGCCTTTTCGGCAAAAAGACGCGGTGCAAATCCCGCCCGACAAAGAGCGGGCATATTTCAAGTTTATTGAAAAAAGCATCCGCCGCAGCCGCGTGGAAGCCGAGGGTTTTGAAATAAAAAAGACAGACAACCTGCGTGTCACGCGCCTCGAGGCAGTAGAAAATGTATTGGAAAATCGCTGGCTGCTGCGCCCTGTTTTTGAATACGGCGGCGCTGAGTTTGTCCATGGCGACCGCCGCGACCGCGTCACCTCGCTCGACATTCCGCAAGGAGAGCAAGGCGAAGTCGCGGTGCATCTTATTACCCGAAATGAAAAGGCCGAGGGCGAGCAAATTGATTTTTTGAAAAAAACGGGGCTGAATGCGGAGGGTGCCCTGTTTGCCACACCGGAGGCGACCAGAGGCGGCCTCGCTTCCATATTGGATTTTCTGGTGCGCCACCGCCCGATGCTCGAAGCCGCTGGTTTTTCAATCAGCGCCCCGCAAACAGCGGGCAAAACGCTCGCCCTCGCCACCTCCGATATAAGTGTGCGCTCCGAAGCGGCGGGCGATTGGTTCGACGTGCATGGCCGCGTCACGGTGGGCGACTACTCGTTTCCTTTCCAAAAACTGCTGCCCAACCTGCGCCGCGCCGACCCCTATTTCCCCCTGCCCGACGGCACTTTTTTTCTCATCCCCGACGAATGGTTTGCCCGCTACGCCGACCTTGCCGGAGCGGTGCAGGAACAGGGCGAACAGCTGCGTTTGCCAAAGGCGCTCTATACCGTCCTGCAAGAAAGCCTGCCCGAAACGGACGGGGTGCAACTGCCCGATATTGACCCTGAAAAAATTGACTACCAACCTTCAGACAGCCTTAAAGCAGATTTGCGCCCCTATCAAATGGCGGGCGTGAAATGGCTCATCGGGCACTATCAACATGGTTTTGGCGCTTGTCTCGCCGACGACATGGGGCTGGGCAAAACCCTGCAGACGCTTGCGGTCTTGCTGTATGCCAAAGAAAACAGGAACGCATCGGCTGATGCCGCGCCAGAAGCCACCCATCGCCAGTTGGACATTTTTACCCCCCATCACGCCGAATTGCGACCGCTCCGCGCACTCATCATACTACCTGCTTCACTGGTGTTCAACTGGCAGCGAGAGCTCATAAAGTTTGCCCCCTCGCTTTTTGCGTACGCACACGTCGGCCCCAAACGACTCAAGGATGCCCGCGCACTCGCCAGCCACGACGTGGTGCTCACCACCTACCATACGGCCCGACAGGATTTGGCCTTATTAGGGAAAATAGAGTGGCAGTTCATCATTCTGGACGAAAGCCAGCAAATCAAAAACAGAGAATCGGAAGTCTCCAAAGTGGTGCGCAGCCTGCGCGGGCGCCACAAAATATCGCTGTCCGGCACGCCCATCGAGAATTCGTTAGCCGATTTATGGACACAGATGGAGTTCATCAACCCCGACACGTTGGGCAGCTACAAGGTATTCCGGGAACAGTTCCAAACACCCATCGAAAAACAAAATGACGAACAGGCAAAGGCGCGGTTGTTCAGCCGGGTGAAGCCGTTTTTTTTGAGAAGGACCAAAGAAGAGGTCGCACCAGACTTGCCCGAACTGACGCAGCAGATTTTTTTCTCCGAAATGCCCGACGCGCAGCGCACGCTGTACGAGCAGGTGAAATCCGCCGCCCGCAACGAAATCCTCTCTTTGTTCGACGACCCCAAAACCCGGCTCATGGCCTTGCAGGCGCTCACCCGGCTGCGCCAGTTGGCCAATCACCCCCTGCTCACCGATGCGGACTATGCCGGCCCCAGCGGCAAAATGGACGACGTGCTGGCCCAATGGGATGTGGTTCGCAAGGCTGGCCACAAGGTGCTGTTCTTCAGCTCCTTTGAGCAACATTTGTCCATATTCAGGAAAAAGATGGAAGCCGACAAGCAGCCGCTGGCTTGGCTTACGGGCGATGTGCCGGTGCCAGAACGCGCCCGCGAAGTGGAGCGTTTTCAGACCGACACTTCGGTGCAAGCCTTCTTGATGACCCTCGGCGCCGGTGGCGTTGGCCTCAATCTCACGGCAACCGATTATGTCTTTATGCTCGACCCCTGGTGGAACCCCGCCAAAGAAGACCAAGCCATCGCCCGCGCCCACCGCATCGGGCGCAAGCATCCGGTGACGGCGATACGGTTCATCGCCCGCGACACCATCGAGGAGAAAATCGTGCAGATGCAGGAACGCAAGCGGGCGCTTGGCAAGGATTTGTTCGCGTCGGGAGCCGAGTATCCTTCCTTGGACCGAGAGGATGTGGTCATGCTGTTGGATTGAGGCGAATATCGGAGTCTCTTTAACCCCTCCATTGCCACAAACTCCGTAGTTTGCACCCATGAAAAAATGGTTTTGGAAAAACGCCTTCCTCGCAGCGCTTTTCGCGCTGCCTGCTGGTTTTTTCGCCCAAAACCCCGTGGCGGACTCGCTCGCCCGCCTGTTGGAAAAAGCCAAACAGGACACTCATCGCGTCAACCTCCTGATTGACTTGGCTTGGGAAATCAATGAGACACACACCGACGAAGCCGCCAACAAACTGAACGAGGCGATTGCGCTGGCGCAACGATTGAAGTTCCCAAAAGGCGAGGCCGCCGCGTGGAACGGGCTTGGTGTGGTGGAAGAGTTTCGAAGCGACTATGCGCAAGCAGAAATTTGCTATCGCAAGGCGCTTGACATTCGCCGCCGTTTGGGCGACAAACGCGACATCGGCTCATCCTACAACAATCTGGGCGTACTGTATGAGTATATGGGGCGGTTCGACTCGGCATTGGCGTTCCACAATCGGAATCTTGACATTCAGAAGACCCTTCAAGACACCGCCAAAATCGCGCGGGCGTTTGTCAATATCGCAGGCGTCTACATAGAGACTGGCTCTTACCCAGAGGCACAAAGCCAGATTCTGGATGCCCTCTTTTATTTGGAGCGGCTCAACGACCAAGATGGCATCGCCAAGGCTTTCACGCAATTGGGGCACATCCAGCTCGAATTGGACCGCTACGCCGAAGCAATCCCGTGGTACGAAAAGGCGCTCAAACTGCGAGAACAGCTCAACGACGAAGGCCGCTTGGCTGAAGCCCTCACCGACTACGCCAACGCGCTCGACGAACTGAAAAACAAGGATTCGTCGAACGCAGCCATTCCCTACTACATGCGGGCATTGGATATCTGGAAAAAAATGGACAACCAATCGGGCATCGCGCAAGTTTACACCAATTTGGCAGATGCCCACAAAAAACTCGGCAACTACCAGACAAGCCTTGATTATTTGCGAGAGGCCGAAAAGATATGCCTTGAATCGGGCGACACGCAAGCTCTGATGGAGGTGTACAACGTATTCGGCGATACTTATGGCCGCATGAAGCAATTCGACAAGGCACTGAAATACACAAAAACCTATCACGACATAGCGCGGGAGAGCGGCGATTTGAAATACCTGCAAAGAGCGTTCAAAGACTTTTCGGAAGTGTATTCGGGCATGGGTGATTTTGCAACTGCCTACAAGTGGAGGGTGCGCTATGACAGCTTGCGCTACACGCTCCTCAACGAAAAACTCACGGGAGACTATGCCCGAAAAGAGGCGTTTTTTACCGATAGAAAAAAACAAGAGCAAATAGAGAAACAGGAGCAGGCATTGCGTGTGCAGGAAGCCGAAATCGCCACCGCCCGCATTCGCCAATACGCCCTGTTGGGCGGTGCCGTCGCACTCATGCTACTCGCTGGTCTGCTATTCAACCGCAACCGCATCCGCGCCCGCGCCAACCGCGAGCTAGCTGCCAAAAACGCCGCCATTCAGCGCGAGCGCGAGCGCGCCGATGGTTTGCTCAAAAACATCTTGCCTGAAAAAACGGCGGAGGAGTTGAAATTGCACAACGCCGTGCAGCCCGTGCGCTACGAGTCCGTCACCGTGATGTTCACCGATTTCAAAGGCTTCACCAAAATAGCGGAGCAAGTGTCGCCGGAGTCGCTCATCGCGCTGCTCGACGACTGTTTTCGCCTTTTCGATGCCATTGTGGTCAAATATGGTTTGGAAAAAATCAAGACCATCGGCGATGCCTATATGTGCGCGGGCGGCCTGCCTACTCCCAACGACACGCACCCGGTGGATACCGTGAAAGCCGCCCTCGAAATGCTGCATGGCCTCAATACGCTCATGCAAAAAAACGCTGTCGCCGGCAAGCCCGTCTTTGAGATGCGGGTCGGCATACATACTGGCCCGGTGGTGGCGGGCGTGGTGGGCAGCCACAAATTTGCCTACGATATCTGGGGCGACACGGTGAACACCGCGGCACGGCTGGAGCAAAACAGCGAACCGGGCAAAATCAACATCTCGGAAACGACGCATCAGCAGGTGAAGCACCTGTTCGACTGCACGTTTCGGGGGAAATTGGTCGCAAAAAACAAAGGGGAAATAGCGATGTATTTCGTCAATGGCTAAGCGCCTCAACGAGTCTAATAGTGCTGGAGCGGGTTGCCAAAATCGTAGTCAAGCAGCGCATCGTCGAGCAGCGGCTCCTCGCCAAGTTTGTAAGGCTTTTTCAGGTCGTAGCCATACAGCTTGCCCATCGTGTTCCAGTAAGTTGCCGTTGTGCCGCCGCGTGTTTCTTTGATGATGTCGAAGAAGGGTTTTTCCAGCTCGCGCTCTATCATTTTTATCAGCACCTTGCCTTCCGTCTTGGAGAGGTTTTTCATTTGCTCTTTAAAATCCTCCTTCAGTTCCTTGTGCTCGCGGCGAATGTGCCTGCGACGCTTGCCCTTGTTCATGTCCTGCGTTTCTTCCTGAATCTGTTCGTACAACTCAATGGCTTGCAGCGCGTAAGGGTAAACTTTCCGACAAGCGCGGAGGTAGCGATAGTATTGGC
>JAHCHX010000001.1:0-242500 GCA_026129545.1 Saprospiraceae bacterium | reverse complement strand
TGATGCAGCACCAGCACGACTGGGCGCGGCGACAGGGTTATCGTTTTATTCAGACAAAAACGCTCAATCGCTGGCGCGAAATGCTGGCGCTCAATCTACTTCACGGGTTTCTCATCACTGGCACTTATGTCGGCAAGGATGGGCGCCTTCGCATCATTCTGGAAAAAGAGCTTTGAGTTCATTGCTGTCTTGACTCAAATGGCTGAAAGTCCACGCGGCCTATTTTATTTTCTTTCAAGGCGCTTGGCAAATTGTCGTAGGTGATGATGGCTCCCAGACGTCGTTTTTCTTGTGGTTGCATGGGGCCTTGGCGTTCGGCGCTTACATAAGCTCTCTGAAGGCTATCTTCTGGATTCAAAACGGTGACAAACCACAGACGATTATCGGTGCCGTACAACAACATTGCTACCCGTGGATGATTGGCTACCAAGTTGAGTGGGTTTTCAATCACCAAGTTTGCGTGCCATGCTTTTTCAACAGATATGACCGAGTCTCCAACTTGCTCGGGATAGAGTGCCCTGACTCCGCTATATTCACCCGTTACGAGTATCGGGCCGGCGGCAAGCACTTGTGCGCCGTTGCCAGAAATGATGCAGGAATCCGGGGTGCCTGAAAAGGTTTTGAGTGACCATTCGGCGAAAAAAGAGGTGCGGCCTCGCGGCGGCACGGCTTCGGAGAATGTGGCTAACGAGGCACTTGCCTCCCCGTTTATTGTCAGAGGATTCCCCGCAGCATCCAAAGGTGACATTTTTAGCCATATTTTCTGCCAATCGCTTGACAGGTTGTCGCAAATGCCTGCCACAAAAAAGCGCTCCTGCTCCACCCAGCAGTTGAGATCAACGATGGAGACTTGTGCAGAGATGGTATCGGCTGGGGGGACGCTCAATGGCCCAGCCGAGAGAGTATTGATTTGCTTTTCAGCACCGTTAGTGCAGGAGAAAAACAGGGTAAGGCCCAGAAAAAGACTCGAAATCAGTTTACGCATAGTTGGTATTATCAGAAATAAAAGGTTGAACGATGAAAAAACGGCGCAAATGTCGCCAATTCGAGTGGTTTTGAAAGCAGGCAATTGACATTCTCTACATTTGCGGCGCAATTGTCAAAATACATTTGGCTCAGATGAAATACCTGATTACTGGCCTCGGCAATGTAGGCTACGAATACGAAGGCACTCGACACAACATCGGCTTTGATGCTTTGGATTTTATTTGCAAGCAGATGGAGGGAACGTGGCGCGGCGACCACCATGGCGATTTGGCTGAGGTGAAGTTCAAAGGTCGCACTTTGATACTGCTGAAGCCGAACACTTACATGAACCTGAGCGGAAAGGCCGTTCGGTATTGGTTGCAAAAGGAAAAAATACCGCTTGAAAACAGCCTTGTCATTCTTGACGACTTGAATCTGGCTTTCGGGAAACAACGCTTGCGACCCAAAGGCTCCGACGGCGGACACAATGGCTTGAAGAATATCCAAGAATTGCTGGGCACCGATGCTTACCCACGCCTGCGCATCGGCATTGGCGACAATTTTTCAAAAGGCAGACAAGTCAATTATGTGCTCGGCAAATGGACGGAGGATGAAAAGGCCGAAATTCCGCGCATCCTTGAGAAAGCCGCAGAAGTGGTGAAAACCTTTGTCACCATCGGGTTGGAACGGGCGATGAGCGTGACGGGAAAATGAGTTTATTTTCTTTTCACAAAAAGATATCCTTTCAGATGCCTCAGGCTGAGCGTGTCGTTTTCCTTGCGCACATCCGCATCCTGCAACAAGAGCCGAAGGCTGCCCTTTTTCCCAGCAAAGTTGAGTGTGGAATGGCTTGCATCCAATTCCAGGTAGCCCGTGTGTTGGCCTTTTTCCCACCATTGCCGAAGCGCGGGTTGGAGGTCGAACGATTCCACGAGGCTGACATTGCCAGCCCGCACTTCTTTCCACTCAAAGGCCTTTTGATTGTCGGAAATGCCGAAAAAATCTCCCGCCTTGGGCTTTTCGTTGGTTCGCGGATACAAATCAATTTGATGAAAATAATCGAACCCCCTAATATCGGCTGTGAGGAGCGGTGCCGGGACAACCACGTTCAGAAACGCGGGTTTTCGTTTCTGTTCTTTGGATTGGATACTGGCCCAAGCCATGATTTGTTCCGCAGCATCGTAAGCTGATATGACGTTGGGAAAACTATCCAACGGCATGGGCAGCCACGACATCCGCCGCAACGCATCGCGCTGATGGAGAAAACGCAACGCGGAACTGATTTGCGCGACTTCCTCTGGAGGGACATCCGAGGCGCCTTGTACCAATCGCCCATCTTTCCAGCGCCCGTTTTTTTCAAACAAATTTTCCAAAATCCCGGCCTGACTGCGCACGGAAACTTTGAAGGCACTGAGCGGCCCAAAGGCAAACACTGCCCCAAAAAGCGCCAGCGAAATAGGGATAAACTTGATGTTGTCGTGTTTTGAAAACAAAAAATAGAGGCAAGTAACGGCGAGCCACACGCCGAGGTGCGCCACAAGGAAACGCCCCTCCGTCACGCCGTAGTCGCCGATTCGTTTGCCAATCGCCACAAAAAGCAGCACGGTGAGCGGCAATACGACCCACCAAAACCATTTTTTATACCCGCGCACATGGGCGCTTTCGTCGTATTGGGGCAAATAAAAATTCAGGAGATAGGTGAAGATGCCTGCCACCGAAAATCCCAGCACGAGCGAGCTCACCCAGCCTCGCGGCAAATTCCATGTGATGAGGATTTTTGTGCCGTAGGCGTACAAAATCAAAAAATAGAGCAGTACAATCGGGATGAGGATGAACTTGCAAAGATTTTTGAAAACGGCATTGTACCCAGCGTCGGCTTCCGCAAACTCGTATCGCTTGGGAAAGTGAAACAGAAAATAAGCCGTATTAAAAACACCTGCCAGCAGCACAAACAAGCGTATATAGACACGCTCTTGGATGTTGATGTCGAACAACTGGTCCACCGCCAAAATGGCAAGCGACAGCCCCGCGAACAAAATGAGGGTGAACACCCCACCTATTATTATATGTGCAAACAACTCGCGGTTGTATTCCCAAAAATCGCGCACGGAACGCACGTTAACGTACGGGGCTATGGCCACAAATAGATGTGCCACAAAAAGCAGGGTAAAATATCGCGGAAGTCCCAGATACTCAAAGGAAGGTTGGGATGGGTCGAACAGAAACCAGCAGCCCGCCAACACGACCAGCCCCAAGCCCTGCATCAACCAGCCGCGTTTTTCATCCCAGCCTTTCGACTCCGACAAAGCCACGAGTCCGGTCATCAGCGGCAAACCCAATTGGAAAGGCAGCCACAAGCGAACCAATGAATTTTCCCGAGCCATATCGGATGCGCCGATGAGCTCGAACACCGCGGCCACAGCCGCAATGGCACACACCATCGTGCCGGGAAATCGGCGGCAGGCTTGCCATAAAGCATGGAGGAGAAAGCCGGGAGAAGGTAATTTCATGAAAAACCGTCGAAAAGGGTTGAGAAAAAGGCGACGCTTGAATCTGTTCGCGGCGAAAAGTAGGTGTTTTTCGGGAAGTAACGTTTGTTCGCTACATTTGCTGCCACAAACACCTGAGCACATGCGCATTTCGTCTCTCCTAATTTTCTTGTTTTCTTTTCAAACGCTTTCTTCTCAAACGGCCACTGCCTTCCCCGCCTCTTGGCAAGGCAATTGGACGGGCACGCTTGATATTTTCAACCCCAAGGGAAAGGCACAATCCGTCGAGATGACGATCGAAATTCACAAAATTGATACCTCCACGGAGGGGCGTTACACATTTGGTCTCATATACGGCTCCAAGGAAAATGATTGGCGGCCTTACGAACTTGTGCCAGTCGCTCCCGAACGCGGCATCTGGAAAGTGGATGAGAAAAACTCGATAGTGATGGAGAGCTATTTGCTGGGGCCTAAGCTCTTGTGTTGGTTCACGGTGCAAGGCTCCCGTGTTTTGTGCACCTACGAAAAGACGGCGGACGACACCATGATTTTCGAGGTGATGTCGGGACTTGAGAAAGAGATTAGCATCACTGGCAATGCCAAACATGGCGAGGAAGATATTCCCGAAGTAAAAACATATCCGTTCGGGGTGTTTCAACGAGCTATTTTGAAGAAAAAGTAAAGGTTGATAAAGTTCATGAAGGTTGATAAATGTTGATTATCAACCCTTATCAACTTTCATCAACCCTTATCAACCAAAAAATGGATTCACTCACACAAATTGTTCTCGGTGCTGCCTGTGGCGAGGTGGTGGCGGGCAAAAAACTCGGCAACCGCGCCATGCTTTGGGGTGCCGTGGGCGGCACGATTCCAGATTTGGACGTGTTGGCCGTTTTTTTTACCGACGAAATCGCAAGCACCTCCTTTCATCGCGGCTTCATGCACTCGTTTCTTTTTGCGGCGCTCGCGCCCTGGGTTTTTGCATGGCTGACGCGGTGGTTTTACCACAACAACATATACCGATTGCGGGGCTACAAGGCGTGGGCAATGGGTATCTGGTTGCTGTTCTTTTTTGGGGCAGCGGCTGCTATCAATTTTATTCCCGTGCTGGTGGGAGAGGGGCTAAGTTTTTATGTGCTGCTCCCCACGATTGCGATAGGTATATGGCTTGCTCGAAAATTGTGGAACGAGTATTGGCGGCGCGACCTTCCGCTCGTGGAAGCACCTTACCTTACTTGGGTTGCCTTGTTTTTCCTAAGCATTTTCACGCACCCAATCCTTGATTGTTGCACTAACTACGGCACTCAGATTTGGCAGCCTTTCAGCGATTTGCGAGTGCAGTGGAACACCATTTCGGTGGTGGACCCATTGGCGACGATTCCTTTCGGATTGTTTCTGGTGCTCGCGGCAAAATTTCAGAAAAACGAGCCGATGCGGGCAGCGCTTGCATGGTTGGGCGTCGCGTGGTTTGTCGGGTATGTGGGTATTTATGCCTCGTGGCACAAAGTGCAAGCCAACCGCATTTTCCGACAAACGCTGGAAGAACAGGATGTCCGGCACCGCCGATTCATGACCAACCCGACGATTTTCAACAACATCGTCTGGCATGGTGTGGCGGAGGATGACACGGCTTTTTACTACGGCTTGTACGGGTTCAACGACCAAGCAGAGCGATACGCGCCTTTTTCGGTGATTCCGAAAAATCACCATTTGCTTGAGGGCATCCCCCCCGATGCGCGGGCGCTGCGTTTTTTGCGCTGGTTTTCCAATGGCTATTACAGTGTGATGCCCTACAATGGCGACACCTTGCAGGTGAACGACTTGCGTTTCGGGCTACTGGGCGATTCCATTCGCGGCAACAACTACGTTTTCCCGTTTTTGCTTTTCAAAAATGAAAAAGGCGAGTGGGACGCGAAGCAAAACAACCGAAACCGCAGCAGCGTGAAAGGCAGCGAGGAGTCGTTTCAAAAACTGTGGGAGCGAATTGTGAGCGGGCGAAAATGACTGAACACGAACTATACCTTGATTCGCTAGGATTTGTCAGATGCCCATGATTTATTTCCTTGATTTTGAGCAGATTGCGCTTTTTGCCATGCACAAAACCTAACGGCGCGAAGTATAACAATATCAACATTCCGGCAAAATCACCATCAAAATGCAACAACGGGTTATCTCCGCCATTATCTTCGTCATCGCTATGCTCGGTGGTGTTTTTGGCGGGGACAAAGCTTTTTACCTACTATTTATCCTCATCACGGCGGGTTGTTTGTGGGAATTCACCGGGCTAATGTTCAGTCAGGAAACCAATCATGCAAGGTTCCGACGCATCGTGGGCACCGTGCTCGGCTGCCTTCCGTTCATTGTGTTTGGCAGCAAGATTTTCAACCTGTTTCTCTCCATGCCATCTGGCAGTCAGTTCTCACCGTATCTGTTTGTGGCTGATTTGTCCGACAACGTTAGCCCGATACTGATGTCCATTATCATGCTGATGCTGTTCGTTTTTCTGCTTTTTATCGTGGAGTTGTTTTTGGAATCGGAGCGGCCGTTCACCAACATCGGCCACTACCTGCTGGGGGTGGTGTACATAGGTGTTCCTTTTGCCTTGCTGATTTCGATTTCCTATTGGCATGACAATTACGCTCCGCTTCGTGTGTTCGGGCTGTTGTTCCTGACTTGGACAAACGACACGATGGCTTATTTTACTGGTTCATTTTTGGGGAAAACACCTTTTTTCAGCCGCATTTCCCCGAAAAAAACGTGGGAAGGCACCATCGGCGGCATTTTATGCACCTTCATCGTCGCAATCCTCCTGTCAAAAATCATCACGGACTTCGACCCGGAGGAATGGATAGTGCTAGCGATAATAGTAGCACTGTTTGGCACGCTTGGCGACCTTGTCGAGTCCATGCTCAAACGCAGCGCGCACATCAAAGACTCTGGCTCCATCTTGCCAGGTCACGGAGGCTTTCTTGACCGATTCGATTCTTTTATCTTCGTGTTGCCGTTTGCTTGGCTGGCTTTGATGATTCTGGAAGGATAGAAACCCTCATTTTCCTCCGCCACTCAACATAGCCCAAAATCGCCAGCACGAGAAAAACGAAGTATTGAAAACTCGTGAACACAAAACCCTTGACGAAGTAAAGCGGCATGGAAGCGATGTTCGTCACAATCCACCAAAGCCAGTTTTCCAACTTCTTTCGAGCCATGAGCCACATACCCGTGTAGGCCGCCGCCGCCGCGAAGCCGTCGGCGAGCGGCACTGTGCTGTCGGTGAGTTTTTTCAGGATAAAAAACAAGACTGCCCAACACAAACCAAAGAAAACCAGTGCGCTCAGCCATTCGCGCTGACTTGAACGAGTGATGCGCAACACCTTTTGGCCTTCGCGTTTCTGTGCCCACAACCACCAGCCGACGATGCTCATCACGGTGTAATAAAAATTCACCCCAGCCTCGGCGTACAGCCCAGCGACAATGCTCAGATAGATATAAATCGTGGTGTTGACGATGCCCGTCGGATAGACCCAGATGTTTTCCAACCGGGAAAACATCACGCTGGCAACGCCGAAAAACACGGCGACGAACTCAAGCGGCGTGGTAGCAAGCAATCCCTCCCAAAGGCGCTGCAAAATTTCCATGTGATATGCGATTGACGGTGCATGGTTGACGGTGCACCGTCAGCCGTCTGCAAAAGTAAAAGCCTTCTGCCGCTCGTAGCGACAGAAGGCTTCCGAAGTATGGGAAGGGTTGATTACAAGGGAATAGTGCTGCCGAGGCTGTCGCGGAGGTCGCCAAGGCTGCCGAACGAGTTGTTCGTTTTGCCGCCCTCCACTTTGTTCATCTCGTCTTTGTCGAGCACGGTGAGGTCGGCTTCAATGTCGTCGAGCGAGCGTTTTTTCTTGTCTTGCTCGTTGTCGGCATTGTTGTCTTTCTTTTTGCCAAATGGAAAAATCATAAGACGGTGACAGTTTAAGGTGTGCGAAAGTTAGCGTCAAAGGTACGTTACAATCCGATACCATCAAGGAAACGGCGGCATTTTTAAAGGTAACGGTCGAATATATCGTTTTACAATGGCTAATGGGTTCTTTTTCTATGCAGTAACCACGAGGGTCGAATACGCGATGGATTGCGCCAATCGGTCGTCTCGGTCAAAAAATACTCATCTCGCTCGTGTTTGGCTTGTCGGCGGGCTGCCTGCCACACATACTCAGGTAGCATGAAGTACCCATAACCCAACGGCTTGATGGTGCCACTGTTGGCTCCGGCGTAGTATCTCAACGCTTGCAGGCTTGCGCCGGTTGCGATGCGCCACAAACGGAGCGAGTCCACCTCGTATTCTGGCAGCCACGGCATGGCATCGGCGCCCGTCGTGTAGGTGAAAAACTCGGCCAGCGCGTTGTGCGCGATGACCAACTCCACCTGCTTTTCTTTCAACACTGCTTGTGCTTGCTCCGTGATGAACGAGAAACGCGAGTAGTCCGGGTCGTGCATTTTGGGGCTATAAGTTTTCCAAGAAAATAAAGAACAGCAAAGCATAATGGTCACAAAAACCAAGCCGCTTCGCCTATTTTCCAAAATTTGAAAACCAATTACCGAGAGTGGGGTAAGCAACACAAAAACAAGGAACAACCGCCACGCAACACCCGTGAACGACCACTCCAAAAAAGGGAACAAGAGCAGGGCGGAAAGGATGACTAATGAACCATTGACCCGCACGGGGGACAATGGCTCGAACTTCTCCCTCGCCCCATGAATCAGCGACCACAGCCAGCAACCCGTCACCACCCCTATCTCTGCCAGCCACCAACCCGAAATGCGTTCCAAGCCAAAATGCGCAACAAACGAGTAAGGCGCAAACTGTGGCGGCCATGCCCAAGCGCCCTTCAAGCGCCCCAAGTCAACGACATGAAAAAGGCCCGGAAAAAAACGCCCGACCAACATGAAAACGCCTATCGCAGCTCCCGCCACGAGCACCTTCTTGCGGGAAAAAATCAGCCGAGTAGGCACGGGCTTCCATGTGCCAACCAACCATAAAACAAGGTAAGCCAGCGCCAAAACGAACGTCAGCCGATGGCCAAAATAATTGAGCAGGAGCAACAAAAGAGGAAACAGCCAATGGAGTGGTTTTCTAAGCCCACCGCGTGGCCTGTGTTCAAGCGTGCCAATGAACGCAACGAGCAGCACCACGCCCAGCAGATTTTTGGGATATTGAGCGGCAAAATAGACCAGATGCGGAGAAAAGACAGACCAGGCAGCCAACACAAAGCCACCCATGCGCCACATCACTGCCGTCCATAGCGCGCACAAAAGCGCCGTGCCTACTTTCAAGGTCATCACATAATCGCCTGTGAGCCAATATAACAAGCGCAAATAAGGATAAATGATGGAGGCATCAGGAGAGTGCATTTTGCCTGTCTCTTCCAGCGATTTCAGCTGCACGAGATAGAAATAGCTGTCCCAACCATTCGAGAAAGACGTTTGCGCCAGCGACCAATAGCGCAGCATCGCCGAAGCCGTCGCCAGCACCAGAGCAGCCACGATGGGTTTTGGTCTTGAAAAATTGAAAGTAGCGCCCAAGCGAACAATTTGTACAGTATGACCCCTATCCTCACCTTATCTCAGATAAAACGTCCCGAGCATCCGCTTTCCGCGCACGATGTTGCCATCCGTCAATACTTGGTCGCTAAAAATGCGCGTGACGTTTTGGGTAGTGTTGCCCCGATAGTAGTCTGCGAAATCAGAGACGTTGTTCCACCTGCCAAAAACTTTGATGACTGCCTCCGCAGGGTCAGAGGAAATGAGTTCCCAATTACCGTCGGCAAGTGTTTGCACTTCCGTGTCGTCGGGCATGATGTCGCTGCTATACATGACAAAAGTACCGTCGGAACGCAGGATGAGCGATTGTTGGGTCATCACACCGACCTCCTGCACCACATTGCTGACGCGGCGATTTAGAATTTGGACGAGCGGGGAGCTCCCGATTTCGTTGCGCAAGTTCGACTGGGTACGCTCGAGCAATTTTGAGTACAACACGAACGGCTTCTGACCATCGAAAAAAACCATGTCGCTGATGGCCAAGTCCTTGTATCTGCTTCCGGCATAGATACTTTGAATGGACAAGGTGAACGATTTGCCTTTTAAGGGTGCCGTCAATTCAATTTTTTGGCCAGCCTTCGTGTCGCGCAGCGTGTAAGTGGTTGCCTCGCCTCCTTGCAGGCCAAACCCAAAATCGCGCACACGCGCATTGGCGGCAAAATGCTCGTCGGACCGTTGGTAGCCATTCCAGATTTGGATGGCCGTGATGTTCACTGGTTCATCAAACTCAAAGGTGAGCGATTCGCCCTCGCCAGATGTCTTTTTATTGCCCTCCACCCAGACGAACTCCTTGCGGGCATCGAACAAATTGGCGACGCTGTACGCGATTTCGGGCTGAAGCGTGGAGGATGCCGACAGGGTGCCGCGCACCCGTTTGGGTGGTTTGAGCCGCAGGAGCTCCCCCTTGTCGTTCCACACCTTGAGTTCTTTCACACCGATATATTCATTGGCCGGAAACGACTCTATCTCGACCACCGCCTCATCTTTATTCTGAGGTCTTGAGACTTCCTCCAAACCAGATTTCACAAAGCGTATATAGAGCGATTTGACCAACTCTTCTCCCAAGGCGATTTTATCGCCGGGTTTGCCCCCTCCTCCCAAGGCACCGTTGACGTACGTCTGAATGTAAGCATCCGCTCCTTGAAAACGCCCCTCTTCGGGCACAATCTGAATGGATTGGAGTGGCAGCGCGTTGGGGAAATAGAGCATAATGCCCTCGTCTGGCCCAGCCCCAGTTTGGGTGCGCCAGCCAGTGGAGGGGTCGTCGTCGAACAAGTCATAAATTTCGTTGGCGGGCGAACTGGAGGTCGCGTAAATACCTTCGAGCCAAGTGATGGGGCGAGCGTCCGCTTTAGCGGAAGGGGTGTTGGGCGGAGCATCGCTGGTCTTAGGGGCATCGCCACCACAAGCCATCAACCCGAGGAGCGCGGCAAGCAAGAAACCGGTTTTTGAATTCATATCAAACATTTGTTTGGCAAAGGTACGTCAACAACCGCAAGCGACAGCCAACAAAGCCATGTCAATTGAAAAGCCGCGAGCGAAATTTTCACACAATTTTAAAACCGATTATTTGGGAGGGGCAAAAGATGATGCGCGACAAGGGCGATTTCCGATAACACTTTCATTCTCAACCACTGATATTTGTCTTTTCCCCGCCAAAACATGCCCCTTGATGCGAAAAATGTTAAGGAAAAAATTTGGCCGAATACAAAATGCGCTACTTTTGGCGTTCGCAATCGCTCAAAGGAAACAATCAGTTTCACCAACTAATTGCAACAACTAACATGATAGTAAACGCCTTTTTGACCTCTTTCTTCTTTTTGCAAACGCGCCCAAGCACTACCCCTGGCACCACTACTCCCGCCACGACCACGCCGCCCCCCGCCGAATCGCAAAGCCTGTTCGACCTCATCACGGGCAGCAGCGCCTCTGGCCAAGTAGTGATTGGCATCCTGACTTTGCTATCCATTTACGCCGTTTATATCATCGTGGAGCGGTACTTCACGCTCAGCAGAGCAGGCCAAGTGGACCAAAACTTCATGAATAGCATCCGAAACAGCGTGGAAAACGGAAACCTTCAAGCAGCCAAAGCCCTGTGCCAAAGCGTGGATGCCCCCATGGCCCGCATGGTGGAAAAAGGTCTTGACCGCATCGGAAAACCACTGGACGACATCAACAAGTCTATCGAAACCGTCGGCAACCTCGAACTGCTCAAACTCGAAAAAAACCTCTCCACTTTGGCCTCCATCTCTGGCATCGCACCCATGATAGGTCTGTTGGGCACGGTAATAGGTCTCATCATCGCCTTCCAAGCCATGGCCAACGCCGAGGGAGCCATCACTGCAAAAACGCTTTCCGACGGTATCTACCACGCCCTCACAGCCACCGCCTTTGGCCTGTTCGTGTCCATCATGGCAATGGCGGGTTACAACCTGCTGGTGTCGAAACTCGACCAAGTTATTTTCAAAATGGAGAACACGGCCATGCAGTTTATGGACCTGCTCCAAGAACCCTCACGCTGATTTTTTCTCGTTGTTCATGGTTTGTTGGTGCTTGAATTTCAATTTTTTACAAAAAAGTCAACTCTACGAACAAGCAACCAACAACAAACAACCAACAACAAACAACCAACAACAAACAACCAACAACGAACAACAAACAACCAACAACGAACAACGAACAACGAACAACGAACAACTAATAAAGAATATGGGACTCAAAAGAAGACAACGAGTAGAGCCGGAATTCAGTTTGGCAGCCATGATTGACGTCATCTTCCTCCTGTTGATGTTCTTCATGCTGACATCCAATTTCGTCACCACCAACTCGCTGCAACTACAGCTGCCCTCGAGTAGCTCCTCCGCCCCCATCGCCTCCACTCCGTTGGCCGTCTCGATAAGAAAGACCGGCCAGATGTACCTTGGCAATAGCCCCATTGACCGCCAATCGCTCCAGCCTGTGCTCGGCTCGCGGGTAAGAGCCGAAGACGAAGACCCCACGAAGGTGACCATCACCATCGCTGCCGAGCAGGGAGTGCCCATTGAAGATGTTGTGTTCGTGTTGGATATTGCCAATAAATTGAAGGTGCGAACTATCTTGGCCACCAATCAGTTGAAAGACGACAAATAATTTTTTGTGCATTCAACACCGTTTCGGCATCCATTCACCCAAAACTGCAATAGTCATGAAAGCCATAGTCCATAGAGAAGAAGACCGCACCAAGGCGATACTTACCAGCCTGTTGGTTCACCTTGGCATGTTGGCCCTGCTTATGTTTTACAAGTTTTCCGTCCCGGAAAAAGCAATTGAGCCACCACCCGTCTATATCAATATTGATATGTCGAACTGGGGCGGTGGCGGCGACAATGCCGCACAGGGCCAACCGGACAGAGGCAGAAACAGCACTTCGGCACCCGCTGGCGACCCAACCGACGTGGCAGAGCCTGCTTTGCCCGCCAAGGTGCCGCCCGCCGAGCCCAAACCCACGCCTCCCACCCCTACCCCACCAGCCAAGACAGAGCCTCCGGTCAACACGCCCACGACCGAAGACCCCAACGTGGCGGCACTGCGCCGTCAGCAGCAAGAGGAGGCCAAGCGCAAGCAGGAAGAACAAGACAGACTTGCAGCCATCGAACGCGAACGCATCAAGAAGGAACAAGAAGCCGCTGCCGCCAAAGCAAGGGAAGAGCAAGCAAGACGGGATAGGATCAAAAATTCTGGACTTGGCACGGGCGGCACAGGCGCAGGTAGCGGTTCGGGTGGCAACGCCGGCAACCAAGGCATCCCCGGAGGCACAGGCAGCAACCCATTCGGGCAAAGCCCCGGCAGCGGAGGCGGTTCGGGAGGAGGCATCGGCACTGGCACCGGCGGCTCGGTCGGCGGAGGGCTGGGTGGCCGCAAAGTGCTGACCCTTGCCAAAGCAGATTATGACTCCAATAAACAAGGCACCGTGCGCGTGCGCGTATGCGTCAACAGCGACGGCACGGTGGTGGAAGCCGACCCCACCCAATCCGGCTCCACCACGACAGATGCCACACTCCGCTCAGCCGCCAGAGCTGCCGCGCTGAAAAGCAGATTTGCCGCAGAGCCGGGCGCAGAGGTGCAATGCGGCTGGATTGAGTACAACTTCATCCTGAAATAACACACCTAACCTTTTTTGATACTCGAACGGCGATTCCGATGCAAACGGAAGCGCCGTTTTTTGTTTGACGAAGACAACCCTCTTGGCAGAATAGATTTTTTGCGAAGGCGTTTTACATTTGGCCGTTCATTCAGAATTCCAAAACTCAATTTCCGCATTACATGATGACGAAACAGATTTTCCCCGTGCTGCTACTCGTAGCAGCCCTCGCAGCGCCCTCTTGCAGCGCCTTCAAAAAAAAGCCCGAACCCGCTCCCGCCTCTTCCATGTTCAGCTCGCGCACTGGCGCCGACCGCAACCAGATTTACACCGAAAAATTCGCGTCGGCGGCCATTTATGAAATGCAGCGCCTTGGTGTGCCAGCCAGCATCACGCTCGCCCAAGGCATACTGGAAAGCGGAGCAGGCACTAGTGAGTTGGCTCAAAACGCTAACAATCATTTCGGCATAAAATGCGGCAACGACTGGAAAGGCGCTACCTATATGAAAAAAGACGATGACCGGGGCCCCGACGGCAAACTCAAGGAATCCTGCTTTCGCAAATACACCAAGGTGGAAGAGAGCTACATAGACCACGGACATTTCCTGCGCGACCCCAAAAAAGAATTTCGCTACGGATTTCTTTTCAAACTCGACCCAACTGACTATAAAGGCTGGGCACAAGGGCTGCAAGCGGCAGGCTATTCCACCTCCAACACTTATGCCGACAAACTGATTGACATCATCGAGCGATACAAACTCTACGAATACGACGTGGCCAGCGGCAAGCCCACAGCCCCGCCCCAGCCCGAAAACCCTCAATACGGCACGGAAACAGGTGCAGATGTCGCGCTGCCAAACCCCGCCAACCGCGTGGGGCGCATCAACAACGTGAAGGTAGCCATCGCGCGTCAGGGAGAAACCATCACCGATATTGCCCGCACCTATATGCTCAAACCTGACAAGGTGGCCGAATACAACGACCGAGGCTACACCCCCCTTGAAAAACTCAAAGCCAACACGCGGATTTTCATCGAGCCTAAAAAAGACAAATGGACGAGCGGGCCAGCCAACGAACACGTCGTGAAGGCCGACCAGACCATGTTCGACATTTCCCAAGTATATGGAATCAAACTGAGCAAACTGTTGGAGCGCAACTACATGACCAGAGGCCAAGAACCCGCCGAAGGCGAACGCATCCGCCTCAACAGCAATCGCTCAAAAAGCGACCCCGTGCGCCTACGCGACGGCATGGCAACCACAAAGCCCGAAAACCCCGGCGGCTATTGGCCAACTCCCAACCCCGGCAGCATGACCCCCGACGAGGACGGCCTGCTCGAAGAAATCGGCGGCGGCGAAGGGAACAAGCCCCAACAGCCCTCCACCCCACCAACCACTACCCCACCGACCACTCCGCCACCCAGCGCGCCAGCGCCAGTGGTGACGGGCAGCACCAACTATCCCCCCATCGTCACGCCACCCAGCACCCCACCGCCCACCCCCACAAACCCCGCCGCCCCCGGCACCCATGTAGTGGTGAAAGGCGACACCCTGTTCAGCATTGCCCGCAAATACAACACCACCGTCGCCAACATAAAACGCCTCAATAACATGACCAGCGACACCGTGAAAATCGGGGAGACGTTGCGCGTGCAATAGGATTATTTTGAGGAGCAAGCCCCAAAAGCAGTCGCCCCAACAAGCGGCTGCTTTTTTATTTCCCCACTGCCACATCTTCGCCACCAACCCTACTTTTGCCCCCCAAATCAACCTCCGCATGGACAACCAGCAACCACCAACCACCAACGAACAACTCCGCCCGGACGAGCCAGTCGGGCAAGCAACAACGAACGCCCCCCAACCAAACGACCCCGACCTCGCCCGGCTCGACGCGCTCGCCAAAATCTTGGACGACCAATTCCGCATCCCCGGCACCAATGCCCGGTTTGGATTGGACGGCATCATCGGACTCGTGCCCTATTTAGGCGATGTGGCTGGGTTCGTCGTGTCGGGCATACTCATGCGCACCATGCTCAAGCGCGGCGCTGGCCCCCTGCTCATGCTGCGCATGATGGGCAACTTTGCCCTCGATGCCATCACGGGCATCGTCCCCATTGTGGGCGACTTGTTCGATTTTGGCTTCAAAGCCAACCGCCGCAATGTGAATTTATTGAAAAAATATTATGCCGACGGAAAGACAAAACCAAGCGCCCGGTGGTCAATAGCTTTGCTGAGCATCTTGTTTTTCGTGCTATTTGCCCTTTTGATTTGGGGCATTTGGAAAATGGCAGCCATGCTCGCCTCATGGGTGTGGGGGCTTTTTTGATTTTTTTGCCACCTTCGCTCCCGCAAAAATTGAGAGTGTTCAGAAAAATGTGTCAAACCATACCGGGGGTGTTTTCTTTTTACGCAATACACGCCGCGCTTAAAGGAATGTAAATTATTGAAAACCAAAACCCTGTGCCCTTAGTGCCTCTGTGTTTTCTTATCGTCTCCATTGGGATGACACAGTTTTCTGAACACTCTCCAAAAATTGTTTGGATGAAACACCTCATGCTGCTTGCCTTCCTGCTGTGCGCGGGAACATTACCGTCACAAAACACGCCCGCCCTCTCCGATAGCGCCCGCGTCAGCCTGATGACCGTCGCGCCGGGCGAGTTCCTATACAGCACTTTTGGCCACAGCGCCCTGCGCATCCTCGACCCCGCCAACCGACTCGACCGATGCTACAACTACGGCACATTCGATTTCGAGCAGCCCAATTTTATCCTCAAATTTTGTCGCGGCAAACTCCTCTATTACCTCGATGTCGAGCCTTATCGCGGCTTCGAGCGCGGCAATCTGCGCGACCAGCGTGCCATGCAGGAACAAACCCTCAATTTGAGCCAAACACAAAAGCAACGCCTTTTCGAGGTGTTGGAAGAAAACGCCCTCGAGGAAAACCGCTACTACAAATACGACTTTTTCTACGACAACTGCGCCACCCGCATCCGCGACGTGGTGGGGTTGACCTTCGACCAACCCATCCAATGGGACAGCAGCCGACTCGCCCTAGGCACCACAATGCGCCAACTCCTCAACCCCTACATGACCAGTCAGCCCTGGACACATTTCGGCATGAACCTCGGCTTGGGCTACGCCGCCGACCGACGGGCGCTAGCCCAAGACTTCATGTTCCTACCCGACCATGTGCGCGATATGTTTGCCGCAGCCCGCATCAACGACACCACCCCGCTCGTCGCGTCGGAGCGCAACATCCCCGAATACCCGTTTCCGACCACCGAGTTCAGACCCGGCTTCCTCGACCGACCCCTCTGGGTGATGAGCCTCGTGGCGCTGCTCGGTCTGTTAAGCATGTTTCATCGCCTAACGGAACGGATATTCGATACAGTTTTTTGGTTCGTGTTGGGCGCGTCGGGGCTGCTCATCGCATTGCTTTGGTTCGCCACCGACCACTCGGCCACAAAGACGAACTTCAACCTGCTGTGGGCGCTCCCCACGCATTTGCTTGTGTTTTGGCGCAGCCACAAAGGCGGCTGGATTCGGCTCCACTTTGCGATAGCAGGCAGCCTCGCCCTCATAGCCCTCATTTTTTGGAAAATCATTCCGCAGGAAATGCCAGTGGCAGCCATGCCCATTGCGGCGTTGGTGGCGGTGAAGGGGTTGTGGAGTCCATTCAAAGACTGGCTCGCACAACGTCGTCAAAACACCGCATAATACCTCGCCCCCAACGTCACGCCTTCGTGACCCACTCTTTCAAGCCCCCAACGCCCTTCCTCTGCGAAAACCGCCCCTTGTTGCTGCCCGGTGTGCAGCAGTTCATATTGGTCGTAGTCGAGCGCCCGGCGGTCGCGCAATTTTTCAAACACCTTAAAATGCTGCGTCACCTCGCGCCACTCTTTCTGTACGACGGCCTCAAACACCTTCGCCTTCGAGCCGCTGCCGTAAGCCACGAAGCCCAATTTTTTTCCCGCCAAATTGCCATTTCCCGCAAAATCACACTCGAGCGTGCTCATGAGCGCGAGGAAAATAGAAGCCGTGTACAGGTTGCCAGTCTCCATGCTGGCGCGTTGGGCTTTTTCCAATTTTTGGGCGACAAAACGGCGATAAAGCGTTGATTCGCTGACGTTTTTCAAAAAGGCAGCGTGCGCTTTCCCAAATGATTTTTTCTCCAAAAACTGCCCCGCATATGGCTCCTGAAAGCCAAATCTGGCAACGTCATTTTCCCAAGCACCCTTCGTTTTTCGCTCCTCAACAAACCGCTCCACAAACATCCGCTTGGCGTGAAAAGCATAAGGCAGGTGAAAAATCATCCGCGCCCAACGCTCGCTCAGCGCCTGAAACTGGGCGTCGCGAAACAATCGCGCCGCCACCGCCCGACGGCGAAAATCGTCGAGCGCCTCGTTCATGCGGTTCTGATAGCACAGGTTGGAAAACTGCCCGTCGAACACAGGCGTTTCGCTGAATTTTTCCCGGCGGGGCTTGTAAAAATCATGCACGCTCTCCATCGCCACGCCAAAGAGCCGCCGCACCACCAACAGTCGCGGATGCCAGCGCACAAGCATGGCCACCGCGCCAGCGCCTTGTGTGTATTCGCCCGTGGAGTTGAGTTCGTATTTGGCAATGTCGCTGGCCACCACGATACCGATGTTGTTGCGGTCGGTCGCTACCCAGTCGAGCGTGTTTTGCAGCGCATCCGTCGCGCCGATGCAGGCGAACGTCATGTCGAGTACGTCGCAATGTCGAAAGCAGTCGGGTCCGTAGCGGTTGGCGAAGCGTTGCGCGAGCATCTCCACCGCGTAGGTACCCGTCGGTTTGGCCATGTCGAGTGCGCTCTCCGTGCCGAGGTAGATGCGCCCGATGTGGCGCGGGTCGAGGCCGTTGCGCTCCATAAGTTCGGCCACCGCTTCGGCGGCCATCGTTGCGGCATCCTCGTGCGCATCGCACACGGCCATTTTGTGGAGGCCGAGGCCCAGCGAAAGTTTCTCGTAAGGGATGTTGCGTTTTTCGGCCAATGCGCGGATGTCAAGATAAAGTTTGGGCACATAGAAGGCCATGTCGTCAATGCCGATGGGAAGTAGCGCCATGAGTTGATTGCGAATAGTTGAGTGTGTGTGTTGCATTGCCCGCGCCTTCGGCGATTCGCGCTTTGTCGGGTTCTGAGGTGTCATCCCGGAAGCATGGAGGGGTGACATCTCAAAAACAGGCCGTGATGTCACCTTTTTCGTTCCTCAAAAGATGACACCTCTTACAAACCGAGAATAGCTGACATAAGCGAGCAGTTATTTCAAAAAAATACTTGCTCCCAATGACTAGCGCCATGGGCAATATGAAAAACGGACAAAGTGGTTAGGGAAAAAAATGGTCGCTGTGTGGTGTCGTCAGCGCATAAAATTGGCGGGCGAAGGTAGCGTGAGTTTTTAGTATCAATCCAGCAGCACCCACAAATTTTTGCATAAAACCCGTATCGCTCAAATTTGTTTTCATTTTGCAAAAGATTGATTTTAAGCGATTTATTTTAAACACAAAAAATTTTTTCAAAAAATTTTACAAAATAATTTGTGTTTAAAAACAACTTGTTTATTTTTGTACCGCGTTTAAAACAAACAAGTTAACAGCAACAAAACGAGTGGCTTATGAAACTCGAAGTATTTGAAAGCAAGCACGGCACCAAAGTCGTCACCGCCTCCAACCTTCACGCCGCCCTCAAATTGCCCGTTCGTCAATACGGCGCACAAGTGCGTCGCTGGCTCCGCGATGCCTACGAATTTGCCGACGGCATCCGCCGCCCGCAGCCCTATCGCGACTTCGCCAAACGGCCTCGGCCCGGCGAACCGATTGAGGACTTCTTCCTCACGCTCGAACTGGCCAAACTCATCGCGCTCCGCACCAATAGCAAGGACAAACTCAAATATGCACGCCTGCTCGACACCTTCTTGCACAACGGGCAAATGAGCCTCTTCCAGCAGGCTGCATAAACGCTGCCGTTATGCGTATTTTTGCCCGCCGTCAGCGTCTGAACACGCTAGCGCCAATATGCATGAAAAACCGTTGTTACCTTGCATGGGCCACACTCACCTTTTTGTCCGCCTGCGGCACAAAGGAGCCTGTGGAACCCCCTGTCACTTTTGACCCGACACCGTACACTTTGGACTACGGCCACTTCGACCCTCCGCAGTTGCCGACCGACAATCCCCTCACCCTTGCGGGCGTACAGTTGGGGCGAATGCTGTTTTACGAAAAAAAGCTCTCCAAAGACGGCTCTCAATCGTGCGCCGATTGTCACCAGCAAAAAGATGCTTTCACAGACACGCGCCAATTCAGCATCGGCGTGGAAGGGCTGCCGGGCCATCGCCACGCTATGTCGGTGATGAATCTGGCTTGGCACCGACACCGATTTTTTTGGGATGGCAGGGCCGCTACGCTGCGCGAACAGGCGCTGATGCCGATAGAAGACCCGCTCGAAATGAACGAAACCCTTCCCAACATGGTCGCTAAGCTCAGCGCCGACAAACGATACACCGACCAATTCGTCCGCGCTTTTGGCGATGCCACAGTGACGGCTGAACGAGTCGGGCTGGCCTTGGAGCAATTCATGCTGACCATTGTCTCCCACAGCTCGAAATACGACCATTGGGAAAAAGGACACGCTACTTTGAGCGCCTCGGAAGAGCGGGGGCGAAAGTTGTTTTTTGGTCAATTTGACCCCAGCGGCATCGAAAAGGGAGCACAATGCTTCCATTGCCACGTCGGGCACAACCTGACCATTGATGATTACGTGAACAACGGCCTCGACTCGGACGCAACCATGACCGACGCGGGCCTCCAAAACGTCACGCTCAATCCAGCCGACCGGGGCAAATTCAAAGTGCCAAGCCTGCGCAACGTGGCTCTTACCCCTCCTTATATGCACGACGGGCGATTCGCCACCTTGGAAGAAGTGATTGAGCATTACAATACTGGCGTGAAAAAGTCTGCAACCGTAGATGTGCTCATGCAGGTCAATTTGCAATCAGGCGGCTTGCAACTGACCGAACAGGATAAAGCGGATTTGGTGGCATTTTTAAAAACGTTCACGGATTTGGACTTTGTGAAAAACCCAGCGTATGGCAAGCCGGATTGACCTCAGCGATTCTCGATTTGGCGGGTTCTGAGATGTCACCCCGGAAGAATGGAGGGGTGACATCTCAAAAACAGGCCGAGGTGTCACCTCTTTCGTTCCTCAAAAGATGACACCTCTTGCAAACCGAGAATGGCTGAATTAACCTTGCAAGCAACACCTTCACGCAAGAATCCCTGATGTGCGACACGCATCGGGGATTTTTTTTGCAAAAACGCACGCGCCCTATTGCTTTTCAAAAAAAATTAAAAATACCTTTGTAATAATTTTTAGACAAGGCTAAAAATATAATTTTACAATGCAAAAACATTTCCTCGCCGTCTTAATCTTGCTTGAGGCCTTATTTGCATCAGCCCAAACGAGCATCTTGAAGGGGCGCATCACCGACGCGCACACGGGTGAGCCACTCGCTTTTGCTACCGTGCAAATGACTGCCCCTTCCCCCGCCGGAACGTTGAGCGACACGGCGGGTTTTTTCCTGCTGAATGTGCCCGCGCTGGCTGATAAAGTAAAAATCATCGTGTCGCTCATTGGTTACGTCAAACAGGCCATTCCGCTGAAAATCAATGATAAAGAAATCGAAATCCGCCTGTCGCCCGATGAAAGCAGCCTGAAAGAAGTGGTGGTGACTGGCACCATGAAGGAAATGCGCAAGGCCGACAGTCCCGTGCCGGTAGAGGTTTTTTCGCCCAAATTTTTCCTCCGAAACCCCACACCGAGCCTCTTCGATGCCATCCAGATGGTGAACGGCGTGCGCCCGCAACTCCAGTGCAACGTGTGCAACACTGGCGACATCCACATCAACGGCATGGAGGGGCCGTACACGATGGTATTGATTGACGGGATGCCGATTGTGAGCGGGCTTTCGACGGTGTATGGCCTGAGTGGCATCCCAAACAGCGTGTTGCAACGCATGGAAGTCGTGAAAGGGCCAGCCGCATCGCTCTATGGCTCGGAAGCAATGGGCGGCCTCATCAATATCATCACGAAAGACCCGGCAGAACGCCCCGAATTGCACCTTGATTTGAACGGCACCACCTACGGAGAATACAACGCCGATGCCGCAGGCTCGCTCATGTTTGGAAAGGCCAGCACCCTTTTGAGCGCCAATTACTTTCACTTCACCAACCGCTGGGACCTCAACGACGACAATTTTACCGACGTGACTTTGCAAAAGCGGTTTTCCGTTTTCAACAAATGGCGTTTTGAAAGAAAACACAATCGCCTCGCCTCGGTCGCGTTCCGCTACCTCTGGGAAGACCGCTACGGCGGCGAATTGCAGTGGGAGCCTCGCTGGCGCGGCACCGACAGCATCTATGGCGAGAGCATCCGAACGAACCGCTATGAAATCATCGGCAACTATCAGTTGCCTATTGAAAATGAGAAAGTGCTGTTCAGTTTTTCCTACAACCGACACAAACAGGACAGCTACTATGGGGATATGCCTTATCTCGCCGACCAGCGTATTGGCTTCGGCCAACTGACTTGGGAGCGAAAGGCAGGCCGATGCCACGACTTGCTGTTCGGCACGAGCACGCGCTACACGTTTTACGACGACAACACACCCGTGACTGCCAACAACAATCTCGAAAACGCACCCCAACGTACTTGGCTACCCGGCGTATTTGTGCAGGATGAATGGACATTCAACAAACGCTGGAAACTGCTTTCGGGCTTGCGATACGACCACGACCCTCGTCACGACCATATCCTTTCGCCGCGCTTGAATTTGAAATACAACCCCGACAGTGAGAACACTCTGCGCCTCTCTGCTGGTAGTGGCTTCCGCGTCGTCAATGTGTTTAGCGAAGACCACGCGGCGCTCACGGGAGGGCGGCAGGTGGTGTTTGCGGAGGCATTGGAGCCGGAACGCACTTGGAACACAAACCTGAATTACACCCGCTTTCAAAACACTTCGTTCGGGTTTATCAACTTCGACGCGACGGTTTTTTACACCTATTTTTTCAACAAAATAGTGGCCGACTACGACACCGACCCGGAAAAAATCATTTACCAAAACCTAGCAGGCTACGCCGAAAACATGGGGTTTTCGCTCAATTCGGACTGGAACTTCGTCAATGGCCTAAAAGCGATGGCGGGATTCACGCTCATGGATGTGAGCGTGGTGGCGGGCGACATCAAGACGTGGCAAATCCATACGCCACGCTTCACGGGCAATTGGTCGCTCTCATGCCCTATTGTGAAGTGGAATTTGACGCTCGACTACAACGGCCATCTCAACAGCCCCATGCGGCTGCCAGTGTTTCCGAACGACTATCGCCCGGCTGAGTCGCCGTGGTTCAGCATTCACAATATTCAGGTGACGTGGAAGCCTCGGCGCCAGTCACCGGGCGGCTTTGAGGTGTACGCCGGCGTGAAAAACCTGTTCAATTTTTATCCCCGCGAAGATGTCATCATGCGCCCGCACGACCCTTTCGACAAACGGGTGAACGACCCGGTAAACAATCCCAACGGTTACACGTTCGACCCTTCGTACAATTACGCGCCAGTGCAGGGTGCGCGAGGTTTTGTGGGAATCCGGGCGCTCCTGCGGTAATGGCGTTCGCGCTCAACGCAACGTTTGCATGAAACTTCAACAGTCCATCCCAGTCATTTTCATTGCCCTCTTGGGGCTTGTCGCGGTGTCGAACCTCCACCCTGTGGCCGCCGCATTGGCCATGATGGCGGTGCCGCCGCTCATTATTTGGCAAGTCATCATTGCTTTGCGCCACAAAGAGCCTGCGGCGGAGCATCCTACCAAGTTTGATGACCAGTGGTATGAAAACCCGTGATTTTTCACACACGCTTGATGTTAAGTTAATTCAGGCATAACACCCCCTTTCGTCCTTTACGAGGAATTTCGGTGTAAAAACCAATTCCTCATGCAAAACGAAAAACACCTGCCGACACCCCGGCGAGGACGCTGGCCCATCAGGAACTACTGGCAAAGCTCGCTCCTGCTCTTGATTGTCCCTTCGTTCCACAGCGACCGGGCCGTGGATTTTTCTTCTCAAAATCGAGAACCGCTCGTTGCCTCGGTCGCGTTGCCCAATGCACACGCCCACAACGATTACTTGCACGACAATCCATTGTGGGAGGCCTTGTCCAAAGGCTTCACGAGCATCGAAGCGGATGTTCATTTGGTGGGCGGCGAATTGTATTTGGGGCATTGGCTCCCTCAGATGTTTCCGGCGAAAACCCTCCGCGAAGTGTATCTCGAGCCTTTGAGCAAACTGTTGGCCAGCCAAAACGGGAAAATTTACCCTGCCTACGACGGCGTCTTTTACCTGATGGTGGACGTAAAAACCGACTCTTTGGCGACCTACCGCGTGTTGCGCCAACAACTGCTGCAATACCCGCTCTTTCAGTGCAACCCTCATTTTCAAGTGTTCGTCTCTGGCAACCGTGCCGTGCAGCACATCCTGAACGACGCGGAAGAAGTGGCGGCGGTGGATGGCCGTTTGCCGGACCTGAGCAAAAACTTCGCCGCGAGCGCAATGCCCGTCGTGAGCGACAATTTTAAAAAACACTTCAAATGGCGCGGCAAGGGCGCGATGCCCGCTCAGGAAAAATCAAAGTTGGAAAGGCTTGCCCACGAAGCGCACCGACAAGGGAAAAAACTCCGATTCTGGGCCATTCCTGACCAGCCGAACGCTTGGCTGACCCTGCTCGAGGCCGGAGTGGATTTGATTAGCACGGATGATTTGGAAGGAGCGGAGCAATTTCTTTTGGGGCGAAACTGACCAGAATTATCTCGCAACCAGCATTTTTTGAACCGTCATAACACCTTCCGCATCCAGTATTTTTACAAAATAAAATCCCGAAGACAGTCCCGACAAGTTCAACAGTGTTACCGATGAGTTGGTCGGGCCATTTTCAAGTACAAGCCTGCCATCAAGGTCGAAAACCCAGATGCGTTCCAAGGGTTGAGTGGCTTCGAGGCGAACCACATGGCCATCATTGGGATTAGGGAATAGACGCATTTCCCTACGGGTATAAATATATTGCTGCCCCACTGCATCCAATTTCATTTTCCACACGCCGAAAAACTGGCTACCCACATATAGCCAATCTCCAACCACTTCCACGTCCATGGCATTTTTGGCGACATCGTTGTTGGCCAATATGCTCCAATCAGCACCATTGTTCACAGATTCGAGAATGCCAACGCCTCTCACGACCAAAAACCACTTGCCAGCGTGAGAAACAAGACCGATAATTTTGCGATAGTGGTTTTGGTCTTCCCAAGAATATGATATCTTAATACTATTGGAAAGGAGCGTCCATTGCTCGATATCGTCGTGCCATCTGTACACTTCAAATTGATATTCCTGTTCAACAGGGTCTCGTCGCCCTCCCACAAACACCAGCATGCTATCAACCATTGTCAATAAGTGCAGCGGCGTATAGATATTGGTCGGAAAAGGAAACATATTCCAATGCTCGCCTGCGTCGCTCGAACTGTACAGCACCCCTTGGTCGTCGTAAGTGAAAATCAGTCCTTTGTAATAGACATCCAGTATACCTGAGTTGACAAATTGACCGGGGATTTTATCCGAAATCTCCTTCCAGCCTCCGTCGTCGGGAAATCGCCTGAAAACACTGCCGCCAAAATACTGGAACAGTGCAAGAGGGGTGGAAATCAGCGGATAGTCAGATGCGCTAAAATCTTGGTGCCAAGAGTTGCCCTCATCATCAGAGGCATACAATCCTATCTCTGCCACACTGGCAAGTTGCAACACTGATTTCCAGAGCTGGCCGTCAAACCGAGTTGCAGAAAAAATAGCTAAACCGATGGTATCATTGCTCTGCCAGTCATCTTGTCCTGCGATTTGGTAAAAAAGTCCTGAGGAGGTGGCTGCCCAAATGCGTTCTCCGTCGGCATATAGGTCGTTGAGCATCGGCTCCTCGAGGGTATTTTCCCTTGTCGTCCATCGTCGGCCAAAATCGTCAGAATGCCAGAGAGACGGGAACCAATAAGAATGGCCGTAAGAAGAAAAACCAATACGGTTAGGGGAGCGAATAAACAATCGGTCTGAAATTTCCATCAACCTCGTGTCCATAAGCGAAAAATATCCTTTTATCGGAGTTCTTCGTGTCAAATCTTTGGTGAATTGCAATTGCGCGGTATCACCCACCCAAAGATAATCTTCATTTTCCCAGGGAAAATTAGGCCAGAGCAGAACGGTATCGCTCACAACTACTACATCAAACTCGCTCAAATGCATCAAGTTGGTTTTTTTTCCCCAAGGCAACCCCCAGCCCTTCGAAGCCCAAAAGTTTTTTATGCCATTGGCTTCGGACGCTCGAGCAAACAAAAAACCGTTTTGAACTTTGAGGTTGCCGAAGCCCTGAAAATCATTGCCTTCCCAAGTCTTCAAATAGTCGCGGCTCAAAAAAAGGGAATCATTGTTCCAGCAATACACCCAGTTCCCGTCAACCGCCATTCCGAGTCCATCATCAGAATGACCGGGCATAGGGAGCCAACTCCATGACACTGCATTGTTGCTGGAATAAAAAATCCGTTTCCCATTCCGCAGCAAGAAGAGAGAATCGGTAAGCGCCCATTGTCCCGAATACACCTTTTGGTTGTTATAGGTGGGATAGGAACGTGTCGTCCAAGAGTTTCCCCGGTCAACACTGACGAGCAAGCGATAGGAGGAGTCATCATGATAGTGAAAAAACACCTTGTCATGAAGTGCCTTTACCATCCACTGCACTGGCAGAAAAAGGTTTGTGCCTTTCAAGTTTTTGTTGAAAGGGATGTCCAACAGTTTCGTCCAACTCAAGCCATAGTCCGAAGAGCGATACAGGCTATGTAGCGAAGCCACATAAATAGCCGAGTCGGTCACAGCCATATCCACCACCAGTACTCCAGGTGGACCTCCGGCGGGTATCAGTTGCGACCGTACGGGCTTTGTAGTGGCAAGTAGGCCAGCGGAAAGAAAAAGCGACAGCATCCAACGATGGCGCGATATCAAGAAAGGGTTGAGAAAAGTCATAGCTGTTTCATTTTTTGCCAAAAGTAATCAGGAAAAAGCAACATTAAACCAATTCGAATGCAGCGATTCTCGCCTTGGCGGGTTCTGAGGTGTCATCCCGGAAGAATGGAGGGGTGACACCTCAAAAACTGGCCGAGATGTCACTTTTTTCGTTCCTCAAATGATGACACCTCTTACAAACCGAGAATAGCTGATTCGAATGCCTTTCTGGTTGGGGTGCGTTTCAAATTGCCACACTTGTAAACCGGAATGATATTCCGGGATGTGCGGAATGTCATTCCACTCTACGTTCCGCAACAATTTGAAATGAACCATTTGATTGTTGTAAACATCTGATGACTTCTGGGGTTGCTCCCGTGCCTCTAAAAACCGCAAGGCCCGTCCGATAGCCCTCATGCCCAAGCCGCTGACCACAATCTTGCGCCTCCCCGTAAACTTAGCTTTGACTTAACACACACCCGCTACTTCCCCGCTACTTTTGAAGCCGAAAAAAGAGCTTCTATGAGCCGCATCGCAGGTTGGGTCTTGCTTATACTCTTGCTAATTTCCTGTCAGAAAAGTTCAAACTCCATCGAGAACCTCCTCATCAAAGGCTCGGATACGGAGGTGAACGTCGCGTTGGCACTTGCCGAGGCGTTCATGGAAAAAGAGCCAAACGTGTCCATCGCCGTCACGGGTGGAGGCTCCGGCACTGGCGTGGCCGCGTTGTTGAGCGGCAAAACCAACATCGCCAACTCCTCCCGCCCCATGAAGCCCGATGAACTGAAGATGGCAGAGGCCCGCGGCATCAGGCCGCTGCCCATCGTGTTTGGCATTGATGCGCTTGCCATCATCGTCAACGAACAAAACCCGCTCGATAGCCTGACAATGGACGAGTTGGCGCGTGTTTTTAAAGGCGAGGTACGCCATTGGGCCGCAATAGGCGGCCCCAATATGAACGTGTCGCTCTATGGGCGGCAAAGCAACTCGGGGACGTTCATCTATTTTCGGGACGAGGTGCTCAATGCCGAATACAGCGCATCGTTGAAGCAAATGAACGGCACGGCGCAGATTGTAGAGGCCATTTCTACTGACCCGGCAGGCGTTGGTTATGTTGGTGTCGGCTATTTGCTCGAAAAAAGCGGCGACCTGCCCCAAGGCGTAAAATTGCTCAAAGTGAGCCGCGCCAAAGGGCAAACGGCCTACTCACCGCTAGAATCTTCGCACATCACAAGCGACCAGTACCCCATCGTGCGCCCGCTCTACCAGTACGTCAACGGCAAGCCCAGCGGTCGGTTGCTCGAATTTTTGCTTTTCGCCATCGGCGCGGAAGGGCAAGCCATTGTCAGCAAGAACGGCTATTACCCTATTTCCAAAGCACAACACGCGGCAGACATCGAGCTGCTCAACGCAGAAGTAGCCATCAACAAATAAGCAGGCGCATGAAACTGACCGCGCACCAAAGCGACCGATTGGCTGCCCTTGCCTTTCAATGGGCGGGTTGGCTGTCTGTCATTGTGCTGTTTGGCATATTCGCCATGCTTGTGTGGAATGGGGCAAAAGCTTTCACCGACATTTCGCTCGCCGAGTTTTTCTTTGGCACGGTGTGGAACCCCGCTGCTTTTGGGGAGGCTCGCTACGGTATTTTGCCGTTGGTGGCCAGCACTTTACTCGTCACCACGGGAGCCATGTTGATAGCCGTGCCGTTGGGCATTGGCACAGCGGCCTATTTGGCAGAGGTGGCGCCACCGAGGGTTTACAACGTGCTGAAACCCGCCATCGAATTGCTCGCCGGGGTGCCGTCCGTTGCCATCGGCTTCATCGGCATCACCGTCGTCGCGCCTGCGATTGCCAAAATTTTTGGGCTGAGCAATGGCCTGAACGCCCTCAACGGCTCGGTGCTGCTGGCGGTCATGGCCTTGCCCACCATCATCACGGTCGCGGAAGATGCCATCCGGGCAGTGCCGCAATCTTTTCGGGAAGCCTCCTTCGCTTTGGGCGCCAATCGGTCCCTCACGCTTTGGCGCGTCACGCTGCCAGCCGCCATGTCGGGCATTCTCGCCGCGGTGATGCTTGGTTTGGGTCGCGCATTGGGCGAGACCATGACGGTGCTCATGGCTGCGGGCAACGCCTCGGCGTTTCCGAGTGGCTTCTTTGCCCCGGTACGCACCATGACCGCCGCCATTGCTATCGAATTGGGTGAGACGGCGCAAGGCACCACGCACTATTTTTCCCTTTTTGCCGTCGGTGCCGTCTTGTTCGGAATTAGTTTGTTGGTCAACATCTTGTCGGAAAAAATTGCCCGGCGATTCAGGTATAAAATCTAACCATGCGCCTCCTCTTCGTTTGCACACTTGTGGTCGTGGCCATGCTTGGCTACATCCTTTGGGACATCTTTTCCAAAGGGGTAGGCGTGCTTACTTGGGAATTTCTGCTCACCAATCCGCGCAAGGGCATGACCGAGGGCGGCATACTGCCTGCTGTGGTCGGCACCGTTTATGTCACCCTCATCACGGCTGTTTTTGCGGTGCCGTTTGGCGTGGCCACTGCCATTTATCTCAATGAATATGCCCGCGACAACGCAAGCACACGGCTGATACGCGCGTCCATCCGCAACCTTGCGGGCGTGCCGAGCATCATTTATGGTCTTTTTGGGGTCGCCATTTTCGTGCAAGGATTTGGGTTGGGTGCCTCCCTGCTTTCTTCGGGACTCACGTTGGGTTTGCTGACCCTGCCCTACGTCATCACGACGAGCGAGGAGTCCTTGCGCAACGTGCCCAATGGCCTGCGGGAAGCCGCCCTCGCGCTGGGCGCCACGCAGTGGCAAAGCGTTTACTCGGTCGTGCTGCCCGCCTCTGTGCCGGGCATCGTGACGGGAAGCCTGCTCGGACTGTCGAGGGCCGCTGGCGAGACCGCCCCCATCCTGTTCACCGGAGTTGCTTTTTACCTGCGATACTTGCCCGCTTCGGTGTGGGATGAGTTCATGGCCATGCCCTATCACCTGTTCATCATGGCCACGCAGCATCACGCGATTCGGGAGGTGCGGCCTTTGGCCTATGGCACGGCGCTGGTGTTGCTCGGCTTTGTGCTCATCATCAGTATTCTGGCCTTTTTCATACGTTCGCGTTACCGGCAAAAAATTCGTTAAAAAAAAAAAGCCCCCCCCTTTCCCACGACACGCTTGTGACGACAAAGTATACCTCACATCTCCAAGTTTTGAGTATAGATAAAAGCGCAATCCGCTTAAAATCGAAGACATCAATCATGGTGAACTGACAAATCCTAGCGAATCAAGGTATAAATTACCATGCAAGCAAAACTCAGCGTCCAAAACCTCCACCTGCATTTCGGCAAAAAAGAAATCCTGAAGGGCATCTCCCTCGAAATACCGGACAATGCCATCACGGCGCTCATCGGACCCTCCGGTTGCGGGAAAAGCACCTTGCTGCGCAGCATCAACCGGATGCACGACCTTAACCCCAATGCCCACCTGAGCGGGCAAATCATGCTGGATGGCAAAAACATTTTGGGCAAAACACAGGATGTCACGGGCATCCGTCGGCGCGTCGGCATGGTGTTCCAAAAACCCAACCCTTTCCCGAAATCCATTTTTGAAAACGTGGCTTATGGCTTAAAAATCAATGGCGAGCATCATCCGCAACGCCTGCGCGAGCAAGTGGAAAAAGCCTTGCGAGAAAGCTTCCTTTGGGAAGAAGTACACGACCAACTCGACAAATCCGCGCTCGAACTCTCGGGCGGCCAACAGCAACGCCTCTGCATCGCCCGCGCCATCGCCGTGGAGCCAGAAGTGCTTTTGATGGACGAACCCTGCTCCGCGCTCGACCCCATCAGCACCGACAAAATAGAGCAGCTCATGCTCCGCCTCCGCGAGCGTTTTTGCATCGTCATCGTCACCCACAATATGCAACAGGCGCAGCGGGTGGCCGATTTCACCGCGTTCATGTACCTCGGCAACCTCATAGAACACGGCCCAACAACCGATATTTTTAAAAATCCAACACAAGAATTGACCCTCAATTATGTGTCTGGCAATTTTGGCTGAATAGGGCCCGCCCACCGCTGCGTCGCCCACAATATCGCCACACCCACCAACAACATGAAATAGTAAGTGAGAAAGCGCCAGCCCGTAAGCGCCGGGCCGACTGCCGATTTGGGGATAATTTTTCCGAAAACAAGCAAAAAAGCCGCCTCTGCCCCACCCGTCGCGCCGGGTGTCGGCACGAGCGCCATCGCCACAAACACCATCCATTGCAACAGGAAAAAATGGAGCAAACCCTCGGGCAGGCCCAGTGCCAGCAACACCGCGAGCAGGATGGAAAACCGCGTCAGCCATTGGGCACTCAGGGCCAAAATGCTCAAAACAAATGGCTTGCGCCCTTTTTGGCGAACGAGCCGCATCGCCGCCCTAAACTCCGACTTGAGCAGTTGCCAGCGCGATTCGGGTTTGGCCTGCCTGTTTTTTGAAAAAGATTTTTGTCTGAAAAACAAGAAAACGGCGAGCGCGACCAACAAAACGCCGACGAGCCAAAATCCATTTTTTCCCAAAAAAGCACCCGCGTGTTGCCATAGCGGATTCTCCCAGGGTCGCGCCAGCGCGAGCGAAACCGGAATCGCAAAAGCGTAAAACACCACATCCTCAAAGTTGCCCAACAGCGTCAGTGTCGCCGCCTCGCCGGGTTTGTAGCCCTGTTGCACCAGCATCGCCATTTTCACCGGCGCGCCGCCGACGGCCTGCGGCGTCACCGTGCCACCCACGTCGGTGGCCACCACGATGCGAAGCAGGTTCGTATGGGAGATTTTTACCCCAAAAAATCGCCCCCATATGGCCAACCGGACGCAGTGCCAAAACCACGGCAGCAGCGACAGCAACGCTGCCAGCAGCAAATAAGCGGGAGAAAATTTCGACCAATCAGGGCTATTGCTGCGGTCAGCCAGATACCACGTCACAGCCAGATTGATGAGCACGCCGACACAGATAATCGGTAGCAAGCGACGGAGCAATTTGTCGAGGTCGAACATTTGCAAGGGTGTTTTTTTGACAGGATTGACATCAATAATTTTTTGTGGTAAAATTTTTCAAAAGAAGCGCAGTTATCACATAATTTTGACCTCGCAAAAGTCATCATTAACAATCTTAACTCATCTCCGCATGAAAAAAGTCTTTTGCCACACCATTCTTCTGGCGATGTCGCTCCCTTTTGCCCCACATCTGTCAGCACAGACCTCCCTCATTCAATTTGCCCCCCCCCAACCCTCCCGGCCTAACCCTTGACCAACAACAACAGTTTCAAAACTATTCGACCGACCCCTATTCAAAAATGGCTCACCTTGTCTATCTTGGCGACCCCACTCAGTTGCAGCAAAATGGCGTGCTAAGCTTTAGTATCCCGCAACTCGGTGCCGACTCAAACATCGTTGCCAACATGACCAGTTTAGAGTATGGCGATTCCACGGGCTACACATGGTTTGGTGCCATCACAAGCAAGCCCGGCTATATGTCCATTGTTCAAAGTGCCGGCGAGCGCAGTGCATTTGTTCAGGTCGAAGGTAGATTGTTCAATATTACCCCTATTGGGGGCGGTTTTTCTATTTTTCAGGAAATTGACGGGGACTTCGGGCCAAGCGACGGATGCGAGCTGGTAGTGGAAGAGGGTGAAAGCCAAGGAGAGCCTGAGTTTTACCCCTGCAACGAAGAATACAACAATTGCCCGGCGGTCATTGATGTTTTGGTGCTTGTGACGACCGACGCGACGCCTTGGTACGTCGCCAACAACCCTTCCTACTCGCAGATTAGGCTTGCGGTGGAAACTGCCATGAGAATCGCCATTCAAAACAGCGGCATCCCGAGAAAAAAAGTGAGAATCAGCAAGATTCTTCCCAATTTCAATTTCACATACCCCCCCGTTCAGGACTGTCTTCAATTGCTCAACAATTTGCGTCAGCAATCGAACAGCGATAGAGAGCGATACCGCGCCGATTTGGTGCTCCTGATAACAAGCGAGGATTGGGCCTGTGGCGCGGGCGCGGCATACGTGAACAACAATTGCGGGAGCGGCATATACAACTGCTACGCTTATGTAGAGAGACCCTACTTGCTTCATCCGCGCTGGACGGCCGTGCACGAGCTCGGCCATTTGCTCAATATGCACCACGACGGCCCCGGCCTCCAGGACAATTGTCCGCACAGCGCCAATCTTGACAACCTGTGTGGGCATGGCTGGAAAGTGGGCGGACAGGACAACCAAAATACCCTCATGCAGACAATGAGCCTCCCAACCCCGCCGGGCAGCACCCGCATCCTTCACTTTTCCAATCCCGATATTTTCTACAACGGCGTCCCGACGGGCACCGCTACCTCAAACAACGCCAAGATATTTCGCAATCGCGGATGCGGCGTGGAAAACTTCATCGCCACGGCCACATGGGATGTCTTCATCTCCGCCCCCGACGAAATCTGCGTCATACCCGAATCGCCAGAGCCTGTCGAAATGAGTGCCCATGTCGAGCAGCCCAACACGGGAGGGCAGATACAACCCGTCGTGCCCTCCGCGCTACCCATCACGGGCAAACCTTCTTACACCTACGAATGGCGCTACAACACCACAGGAAACTTCAACGCTGACCCAGGCACCCTGTTCGGCACCAATGCCGCCGCCACCCTGCTCCCTCCGGCATCCAGCGTATTGTTCGTGCAACTGAAAGTCACTTCCGGCGACCTTCAGGTCATCACCATCATCAAAAGAATTTCGGTGGCAATTTGCGGAAGGCCTTTGTCGGACAACGCGCCAGCCAACAACCATGAGGTAAGCCTAAGGCTTTACCCCAATCCCACGGATGGCTCTCTTCAGATTGAATTGCCCAACACCCTGTCAAATGCCAGCTGGCAGGTTCAGATATTCGACGCGATGGGCGAGATGAGACATTCGACGCTGGTTCAGCACACCGGCGCTCAGCGGGTGGCTAAATTGGAGGTTCATCGGCTTCCATCCGGCTTTTACACCTGCCAAGCGCAACAAAATGCTCATGTATATAGGGCCAAATTTCTCAAACTCTGACATCAGGCGCACCGGAACTCAACGTCGGTTGAACGTCGGAAGGGTTTTGAACGTCGGAAGGGTTTTGAACGTCGGAAGGGTTTTGAACGTCGGAAGGGTTTTGAACCCTTCCGACGTTAGCGATCAATCAAACAAAAATATACGAATCAGTCATGAAAAAAATAATCGCCGCTGCGATGGCAGCCATGCTGGCCTTCTCCTGCCACCACGACCCCACGGAACCCATAGAGCCTCAGCCACCCCTCGCGCTAAAGCCCAACGACTTCCCGCCAGGGCAGCGCAAACACGGCTGGGCCAGCGCCATCAAAAACGACACCATAGACTGGCAGGCCTCCGCGAGGGCCAGCTTTCATTTTTTGCGCAACGACTTCTTCTTTTGCGCTTTTACCACACACGCGACCAACGAACCGGGCTGGGATTTTTTGAGAGAACAACTCACTTTTGGCAACATGGCGCTGCGGCCCAAAACCTACCCGCTCAAAAACAACGTGAACTGGAACGTGGACGACGGAATCGCTTTTGCAATAGTAGGCCGTTATTTGGGTGAAGGCGACGAGGTGGTAATGGGCTATGAGATAGACGAGTCTTATGGCGATGAAAACTACATCAGGATATCGGTGATTGACACCGTGGCCAAAGTGGCGGAGGGGGAGTTTTCGGCGCATTTTGTCGCCGATACTTTTTTCAACGCCAACCTGTGGCTATATCCCAAACACACCTCGTTCAAAAGCGGAAAATTCAGGTGTCAGCTGGTGCCGTGGTGATGCGGTGGATTCGACACCGGAACGTCGGAAGGGTTTAGAACGTCGGAAGGGTTTAGAACGTCGGAAGGGTTTAGAACGTCGGAAGGGTTTAGAACCCTTCCGACGTTATCGCAAACCCCTTCCGACGTTATCGCAAACCCCTTCCGACGTTACCTATTTAAACTGCCGCGCCACCATCGAGAACGCCTTTGAGGGCAACCAAGCGCCTTCGATGGGTTCGCCGTCGAACGACTCATCGGCGTAGAGACCCGCGTCGCGCAGGCGCGCGGCGAGTTCGGGATGCAACGTTTGATAGTTCAAATCCTCGCGTAGGTGGCGGTAGTAGTTGTAGTGATTTCGGAAATGACTGTTTTCGACCCCATAGGCCACAAAAAACGAGTATTTCGTGCCCTGAAAATCGCTGCCCGTGTGGATGGCACGCGGGTCGAAAATGACGCAATCGCCCGGCTCCGTCGCCACCCAATCGGCGCGAGCGTGCAGGGGGTCTTTGCCGCCGATGAGCGAAAGCGCCTTCGTCAGGCCGCTCAATTTGCTTTCGATAAAATGCCGTTCGTTGTCCGGCAATCGGTCGGGACGATGTGTGCCTTTCACGAGACCGAGCCGAAAACCGCCTGTTTTTTCCTGCAAATAAATGCCCACGCGCACGAGCTGGTACGGCTCCGCCGATTCGTCCCAGTCGGGGCCTTTGCCAAAGCTGCGGCACACGCTGTCGCGGTGCCAGTGGAACGACGAGAACCCGACGTGCAAATCGTTGTGTTGCAAAAACTTGATTTCCTCGCCCAACAATCCGCGCACCGCCGCGAGAATTTTCTCATTGAAAATCACATCCCAAAACGGGCGGTTCTGACAGACACCATCGGGCAAAGTCCATTTTTGGCTGCGCCCGACCGAGAGGGCATCCAGTTCTTGTTTGTAAAAAGCGATTTGTTCGGGCGAAAACAACGAACGAACGACGGTGTAGCCGTCGCGAGAGAATTGCTCACGCATGATTTAAAGTCATTAAAGTTATGGGAACGGCCTTTCCGAAAATTCGAAACTTTCGGAAAGATGGGGTGACACAATTTCCAAATTCCAATGAACACCGGAACGTCGGAAGGGTTTTGAACCCTTCCGACGTTGAACCCTTCCGACGTTGAACCCTTCCGACGTTGAACCCTTCCGACGTTGAACCCTTCCGACGTTGCCGGACCGACGCGCTTCATGCTGGCGCCAGACCCACAGGCGACACAATCTCCAAATTCCACTTCGCCAAAACATGTTCCGCATAGTCCCACTGGTACAAATTGTCGAGGTCAATGGCGTATTCGGGCGGCACGAGGCAGGGCAAAATCACGTCGCCCGTCAGGCTATGTTTTTGGATAATCGTCTCTCGGCGCATCACCTCGACATGGCCCGTCTGCCAAAAAGTGTCGGGCAAAGCCTGTCGCGGCTGATTGTACGGTTCAGGCAAGTCAAGTGTCAGCAACGGCTGCAATGCCCCATTTTCGATGCGCCACATTTTGAAGGGGTTTTGCCCGGAGGGCGTGACGCAGCGCACACTGTCGGCATCGGGTGCGTTCCGCAAAAGTTCAATCGCCTCGTCCACCAGATGCGTTGGGCGCAGCGGCGAAGTGGGGCGCAACTGTACGATGATGTCGGCGCGGTAGCCCTCGTTTTCCTCCAGCCAGCGCAGCGCGTGCTCGAACACCGGAAAATCCGTCGTCGTGTCCTCGGCCAGTTCCGCAGGCCGCAAAAACGGCACCTCGGCGCCCCATGCGAGCGCGACTTCCGCGATTTCCGCGCTGTCGGTCGAGACGAGCACCCTGTCCACCCATTTGGCTTGCAAGCCGGCGGCTATGCTGTAAGCCAGCAGCGGCGCACCGCCCAGCAGCCGAATGTTCTTTTTCGGGATGCTTTTCGAGCCGCCGCGCGCGGGGATGAGGGCGATTGTTTTAGGATAGTCGGGCATTTCGTATCAATTTTCCTTGTCATTCTGGCGGAATCCGTCCACTCTACGAGGTTAAATCGCAAGAGATGCGCACTAAGAGCGGGCAGGTTCTTACAGAACGACAAATTCGGTGGGTGTTTTTTCAAGCATATTTTTCGCCGCCAGCGCCATTTCCAGCGCCCGGATGCCGTCGCCCAAATCGCAGGCCGGGCGGCGGTCGTTTTTGATGCAGTCCAAGAAGTCGGCGACCTCGACGAGGAACATTTCGTTGCGCTCGAAGAATTTGCCGGGGGAAATGGTCTTGAAGCCAAGCCCACACTCGTCCGACGAATTGAAATAAACTTTTGCGGCGCCCAAATCCGCATCCCACTCGATGCGCCCCCGGGTGCCGATGATTTGCAGGGTATGCTTGGCGGGTTTCGACACATAATCGAGATAGACCGAGCCGATAGCGCCATTCTCGAAACGGAGCGACACGAGCGCCACGTCCTCCGTGTCGGTCTCCAAATCGGACAATTGGCCGCCGACGGCGACGACGACTTCTGCCTCGTCGAGCAACCACCGCAGGTAGTCGAACGGGTGACACAGCGTGAGCACCACGCCGCCGCCCAAATCCTCGCGGGCGCTATACGAGTGGCGGTAGTCCTCCCACGGGTGCCAACCGGGCAGGTATTCGCCCCAATGTGCGTGCGCCGACACTACTTTCCCGATTTGGCCTGCCGCGAGCGCCTGTTTTATTTGCCTAAAAACCCCGTGATAGCGAAATTGGAACCCGACTTGGGCTTTCAGCCCCTTCCGTTCCACGAGAGCCGTCAATTCATCCAACCCTTCGAGCGTGTGCGACACGGGTTTTTCCAAAAAAACATGACAACCCGCGCGGGCGGCTTCAAGCGCGGTCTGCAAGTGCAAAGCGGTCGGGTTGCACACAAACACCGCGTCGGGCCGCCACTCCAAACCACTTTCCATGGACTCAAAAGTTAGATGGGGCGGCAAATCATCGGCGGGCAACTGGCAACGGTGCTGCGTGACGGCAGCCAACTGCCGCACACCCAATGCAGAGAGGTTTTTTATATGGCGGCGCCCAATGGAGCCAAGACCGACGAGGAGGATTTTCATGGTTCGTATCTGATTTGTCATGTTTATGCGGTCGAGCCTCGGATGCGCATACTCAAGATGTGCCCCGTTTGTCGTCCTGACGGGAGCCGTCCCCTCTACGGGCGGGGCAACCCACGCGACTTCCCTATTAGAGCGGACGGTTCCTTACAGGATGACAAACGGGGCGAGGCAAAAAATGCGCATCAGATGCTCAGAGGTAAAAGCGTGACAAAAAATTGGTTTACAAAAAATTGCGACAAATATCAGCGATGCGGTTGGCCGATGTGCCGCCGTTTTGAACTGGCCTCAACCGCTCCGCGAGGCTGGGGTCGAGGTCGCTGTAAACGGTTTTTCCCATTCCCAGCGCCACCATGAGCACGGAGGAGTATTTCGTGACCATCGCCGTGCAGTTGGCGATGATGGGGTGGATGTTCCCACGGGTGTAGGTGATGGCTTGGGGGGCGTGGTGCTCGATTTCGCGCAGGGCGCGGGTGTGGTTTTCGTTGGGGTGCAATTTGAAAATGACTTGCCGCCCATCGGCCACTTCGAGCACCTTGCGGATGAATGCGGGGCGGTTTTCGTACTGAAAGCTCTCGCGTAGGCAGGAGGTTGCGCCCAAAACGAAGTCGCGGTGCGGAAAATCATTGTCCTGAAATCGCTCCAAATCGTCGAAGTTGGGGATGCCTGTGACTTCGATGCGTTCGGGTCGCACGCCTTTTCGGACGAACATCTCGCGGAAGCCTTCGGAGGCCACGCAGAATTTTTGGTAAGCGTGCGAAAGCCCCGTCATGGATGTGTTGCCCAAATAGCGCGGCAAACCGAGTTGCTTCACCAAGTGATAGGTCAGGTTTTCGGGGGTCATCATACCTTCTTGCACCAGCACGATGGGTATGTGACGGATGTTTTTCGGCACGATTAAATCGGAGCAAGTGACGACCAAATCGTAGTGGTTGCGTTCGCCGCGCTCGTCCACTTGCAGTTTTTTTTCCTGAAAAAACGCTTCTGTCGCGTGCCGCGCCACTCCGCCGAGAATGGTGAAATCCAGCCAACCGCGCATGGCCAAGGCCCGCACCACGCCGTCGCCGTAGTAGGGAGTGAACCAACACTCATGTTCTTCCAATGCTTGCGCGACACGCCAGAGCATGGTGGTCTGGTTGAGCGAACCGCCGATGAAGAGGATTTTTTTAGTCATAACAGTACGCCGGAACGCTGTTCCGGCTTTTAAACATTTTGCCGGAACAGCGTTCCGGCGTACATTTTATGTGTTGACCAATTCCTCGTTTTGCACCCGCCGCAGTTTTTTCCGACTGCTCATTTCGCTTTCATAGACGCGCTTCACACCGTCGCCCAGCGCCTCTTCCACCGCACGGATGTCTTTCACGAGGCGGTGCATGCCGGTGGGTTCCACCGAGGCGGCTTGGTCACTTCCCCACATCGCGCGGTCGAGCGTGAAATGCCGCTCCACGAAACAGGCGCCCATTGCCACCGCCGCCACCGTCGTGGCCAATCCCGTCTCGTGTCCCGAATAGCCGATGAGTGTGTCGGGGAACATTTCCCGCAAGGTGTGGAGCATTCGCAGGTTGAGCTCGTTGAGGGGGCAGGGGTACGAGGAGGTGGAGTGCGCGATGAGCAGGTTGTCGGTGCCGATGGCTTCGACGGCTTCCACAATTTCGTTGAGGGTGGACATTCCGGTGGAGATGATGAGGGGCTTGCCGGTTTCTTTCATTTTCGAGAGAAGGGCGTGGTCGGTAAGGGAAGCGGAGGCGGCTTTGTAGAGCGGCGGGTCGAATTGTTCGATAAAGTCCACCGATAGCTCGTCCCAGCAGGAAGCGAACCAGTCAATGCCGCGCTCGCGGCAGTGGCGATTTATTTCCACATATTCGACAAATGAAAATTCCACTTTGTGGCGATATTCCATATAGGTCATGCGGCCCCAAGGGGTGTCGCGCTCGATGTTCCATTGGTCGCGGGGAACGCAGAGTTCAGGGGTTCGCTTTTGGAACTTGACGGCTGAGCATCCGGCGGCGGCGGCCTCGTCAATGAGTTTTTTGGCGATGTCGAGCGAGCCGTTGTGGTTGATTCCGATTTCGGCGATGATGTAGGTGGGTTCTTCTTGCCCTATTTTTTTGTTCGTGTTGAGCCAAATCATGAGTGGTTGTTCGTTGCTGGTTATCAGTTGATAAGAATTGATTTTTTGGAAGAGGTGCCGTGTGTGGGTGAACTGGTTTTCGCTTGGATGATGCGCTCGGCGAACTCGCGGAAGGCACCGTGGCCGCCGGGTTTTTGGCAGATGTAATCGGCTATGTGGAGGATGTCGTCTTCGGCATCGGCGGGGCAGGCGGTGAGGCCGACGGCTTGCATGACGGCTTGGTCGTTCACGTCGTCGCCGATATAGGCCACCTGTTCGGGGGCAAGTTGGCGGCGTTTGAGGATGTCGGATAGGACTTGGTGTTTGTTTTTTGCTCCGAGATGAAGTTCCACTATTTGTAGTTTTTCGGCGCGGCGGGCCACGATGGGCGAGTTCTCGCCAGTGACGATGCCAGTCTCTACGTCGGCAAGTTGGCGGAGGCGCTCCACGCCCATGCCGTCGCGCATGGAGAAGCGTTTGAGCGCTTCGCCGTCAGCGGAATAGTACACCCCAGCATCGGTGAGTACGCCGTCGCAATCGGTCAGGAGGAGCCGAATGCGAGTGGCTTTTTCGATAAATGAGCGGGATAGTTCGGCCCCAAGCATGGGGGCAAAGGTGCTGGGCGTATATTTCGTGAAAATGAAGCGGGGGTTATGTTGATTTTAAATCTTTTATTGCGGCTTTACGCAGGGTTTGCACTTGCTTAAACGCTTGTTTACACGACCGCATAGGCAGGAGCAGCACCTCGAAGAATTGGTGGGAATTGCTTGAAGTTGGGCATCGCCCCAGAGCGTGCCGAACGACGCTGTCGGTAGTCAATTGAACCGATTCACCCAACGACCAAACAAGCCGATGCGTCGAAAAAGGCCGCCCGGGCTTGCCCTTGCAAACAATCAGACCAAACGAATACCTGAACTTTGAACCATTAGACTTATTGCGGTGAAGGCCTTTGGCGAAGAGAAAGCCCTTTTTCCAACTGGCTTCGTTCAATTTTTCGCCGAATATGCCCGATTTCGACTGCAAAATTTGCCTTACCAGCCGAAAAAATGCCCCCCCTTTACTCAAAGCACCTCACCGCAACAAGTCAATTATTTCACCACACAAATTGAACGATGAAAAAACAAACTCTCCTCCTCCTCCTCTGCTTGCTTTTCGGAGCCAACGTTTTTGCCCAACAACTTCAACTGCGTGCCCCGCTCCGCGAATCCGCCCATGCACTGCACGACCGATTGGCCCAAAAAACACCGACGGGCAAATCGCCTTCCGCTCTCCTAAGCCTCGAAGATGCCCTCAACCAAGCTTTCGACGATGTGTGTGCCCCCACGCCCATCAAAGGCATCAACGCTGCTGTGCTGCTGCCCGACGGCTCGGCTTGGAAACGCGCGCACGGGGTCGCCGCCGAGCTCCCGCTCCCCATCCCGCTGACCACAAATCACTTGATGGGCATGGGCAGCATCACCAAAACCTTCGTGTCCGCCACGCTGCTGACGCTCGTGGACGAAGGCTTGCTCACGCTCAACGACAGCATCGGGAAGTTTCTCGCGCCATACCCCAACGTGAACGGCAAGGCGACCATCCGCCAGATACTGAGCCACCGTTCCGGTTTTTCGGATTATCTCAACGAGAATCCTGCCATGACGACGGCTTGGGTGGCCAACTTGGACAGCATCTGGGACACCGACACCATCCTGAAATACTATGTGCTGGCACCCAATTTCCCCACTGGCCTTGCGTGGTCTTATTCCAACACCAACTACCTGCTGGCAGCGCGTATCATCGAAAATATCACGGGAAAAACATGGTACGAAGCGGTGCGCGAGCGCATCCTGACCCCTATGAACCTGACGCGCACCTTCGCCTACCCGTGGGAATCGGCAGGCAACCAGCCTTTTTCGCACGCCTTCGCCGACGCGGACAACAACGGCACCGTGGAAGGGCTGCAAGGCATCGGCATCTCGATGGATGGCCTATTCAGCATCGCCGCCGGGGCCGGATGCCTGATTTCAACGCCGGAGGATATCGCGCGTTTTTGTGAGCGCCTGTTCGGAGGACACCTGCTCCAACCCGCCACCTTGGCCGCCATGCAGACGGACTATCTGCAAAATGCCTCCACAGGCATTCGATACGGTCTTGGCGCTTATTCGCTTATCGGTCTGCAGCCTCTGAAAAACTGGGGGCATGACGGGAGCCTGATTTATCAATCGTTTGGGTTTTACTTCCCTGACCTCAACATCGCTATTGCCGTTCAACAAAACGACGACCGCAACGGCACTCCTCAAATGCCGATGAATGACTTGGTGGATGTCTTCCTTGCCCTGTTGGATGCCTACCTCGAATATGACCCCAACACCTCCACCCACGATGTCGCGCTGAACGAGCAGGTGCGCGTGTTCCCCAATCCGACCGCTGGCGCGCTCACGGTGCAATGGAACGAATGGCCCTCCGAAGCCACGCATCTCACCTTGCTGAATGCCTTCGGGCAAACGGTGCGTTCGCAACAGCAGGTGCGCGACTTGCAGACCTCGCTCGACCTTTCCGACCTGCCGAAAGGCTTATACTTCTTGCGTTTGCAAAGCGGAGCGAGTGTGGGCGCGGTGCGGGTGGTGGTGGAGTAGCGCGACGTTTACGAAACCTCCGAGGTTTCGTAAACGTATTCTGGGTACGCGACGTTTACGAAACCTCCGAGGTTTCGTAAACGTGATTCGGAACGAGATTCCCCTCCCCCTCACACCGCCGTCCATCCCCCATCCACCACCACATTCGCGCCCGTCATGTAGGCCGAGGCATCGGAGGCGAGAAACACCAAAACGCCCTTGTAATCAGTGGGTTGCGCCATGCGACCGAGGGCGGTGCGGCGGCTGTAATTGTCCACAAACCACTCATCCTGACCATTGGCCACGCCGCCGGGCGAGAGCGAATTGACACGCACGCCGTTTTTGCCCCAATAGGCGGCGAGGTAGCGGGTGAAGTTGAGCACCGCGCCTTTGGTGGCGGGGTAGGCGGGCGATTTGTAAAACACCTGCTCGCCGTCGGGTTTTTGGTACAAGGACTGGTCAGGCCCGACCATGCCGTAGGTGGAAGCGATGTTGATGATGCTGCCCGTGCCGCGCTCAGCCATGGGAGTGCCGAAAATCTGGGCGGCGAGAAAAACGCCCGTGACGTTCACCTCTAGCGATTTGCGCCACATTTCGAGCGGGTAATGTTCAAATTTTGACTGTTCGGCGGCCAACGCGGGGTTTTCAAACATATCGTTCACGGCGGCATTGTTCACCAATACGTCTATTTGCCCGTATTTTTCCAAAATCGAATTCCGCGCCGCGACGAGCGAGGTCGGGTCGGTCACATCCACCCGCAGCGAAAGATGGTCGCGGTCGGGCAAGGTGCTTTCCACCGCAAGACAGGTGTCCAAATCCAAATCGGCGACGACGACACACGCGCCCGCCTCAGCCAGCGCAAGGCAGTGTTGGCGGCCCAACAGGCCAGTGGCACCGGTGACGATGGCGGTTTTGCCGTAGAGAGAAAATAGTGCGGGAGAAGTCATGTTGCAGAATTTTTCAATCGGCAAAAATCCTGCGCGTGAGGCCGTTAGAACAATGGGAATGAAAAACTTAGCGATAACTTATTGTGTGCGACGTTTGCGTGACGTTTACGAAACCTTGAAGGTTTCGTAAACGTAGGGAAACGCTAGTGGAACTTTTCACTTCAAACTGCCCGTTAGTGGCCGAAATTTGAAAGCCATGGAAAATCAAACCCCACTTGCGCAGCACGATGCGCTCGAACAAAAACTGGCCAAGTTGAAAATCATCTACGCCGTCATGCAACCTTCCTTGCGCGGTCGTTGGATTCGACTTGCGATTCGGGAAACACTCACCGTGGCCCTCTACGTCATTTTCTGGAAATACGCTTGGGTACGTTGGTCGCTCTACCTCGTTGTGCCGTTGGTTTTGGTCAACCTTCTGATTTTGTCGGCACTCACATGGGGGTTGCCGCGCAAAATCAAGCAGCTGAACCAACAGCTTGAGCAGCTCGATTGAGTCGCTTGCCCTCGAAGCAAACGTTTAGGACTCCACCCGCGCCCGCACCAGCGCCAGCGCCTTTTCCAACTGCTCCTCCTCCGAGAGCAAGGTGTTGTCAATCACGATGGCATCGGCTGCTTGTCGAAGGGGGCTGTCAGCGCGGCTGGAGTCAATCCGGTCGCGTTCGAGCAGGTTTTTTTGAATTTCATTCCAGTCTGCATCAATGCCTTTGGCAGCCAATTCAAGGTGGCGGCGGCTGGTGCGTACATCCAAGTCGGCGACGAGGAAAATTTTAATTTCGGCATCGGGGAACACGACCGTCCCGATGTCGCGCCCATCGGCCACGATGCCGCGCCGCTTGCCCATCGCCTGCTGCTGCGCCACCATCGCCCTGCGAACCGCGCTAATGGCCGATACCGGGCTGACGTGCTCGCTCACGCGCATCTCGCGGATATCGCGTTCCACGTCGCGGCCATTCAGAAAGGTACGGTTCTGACCGTCAATGCGTTCAAAATGAATCTCGATGTGGCGCAGGGCCTCCTCCACGGCATCGGGAGCGTGGTAGTCAATCTGGTGAGCGAGAAAATAGAGAGTCACGGCGCGATACATGGCTCCGCTGTCCAAATAGGCGTAGTGGAGCGCCTTGGCGAGTCCTTTGGCCAAGGTACTTTTGCCACAAGCAGAGTGGCCGTCAATGGCGATGATGATTCGTTTCATAATGATGCCGCAAAAGTGAGACAATTTGGGAATGTGCTGATGTGCTAATTTGGGAACCTTGATAGGTGGAGGGCAATTTGCGCCGATGCACCACCTTTGCGCATCAATTTTTTCATGCTGCAAGATTTTGTTTGGTCATGCTTGTTCTGGCTCTATGTGGCCGCCACACTGACACAGTTGTTGGTGTGGTGGCGTGTTTTCGGCAAGTTGGCCTCCGCCACCCTCCACCCTCCGCCCTCTACCTTCCACCCTCTACCCTCCACCTTCCACCTTCCACCCGTCTCCATCATCCTCTGCGCCCGCAACGAGGCCGACAACCTGCGCCGCTATTTGCCGAAAATTTTGGCCCAACAATATCCGGGCGAATGGGAGGCCATCGTCGTGGACGACGCTTCGGAGGATGAAACGCCCGCCGTTTTGCAGTTTTTCTTGAAAAAAAATGCCCGTTTGCGCGTGGTTCGCATTTCTGAAAAAAGACATGCCGGAAAAAAACACGCCCTCGCGCAGGGCGTTGCGGCGGCCAAACACAACCATCTGCTGCTGACCGACGCAGACTGCGAACCAGTGTCTCCGCATTGGCTGTTGCAGATGACGAGGGTGCTGGTCGAAAGGCCGGAGACGGAAATTGTTTTGGGATACGGGCCGATGAAAAGAATAGACTTGTTGCGGTGGAGAGATTTGAGTGAAGGGGATTGTCATTTTTTCGACTGGAAAGGCAAATTTTGCAATCGAAATCGGGTATATTCGGCGAAAAATTTAACGAAGCCAGTCGGAAAAAAGGCTTTCCCTTCGCCAAAGGCCTCCACCGCAACAAGTCTAATTGAGAGCGGCTGGCTGAACACTTGGTCGCGCTTCGAGACCGCGCACACGGCCATGCAATACCTATCGTTCGCGCTGGCTGGCATGCCCTACATGGGTGTGGGCCGCAATCTGGCGTTCAAACGAGCGGCCTACGAACGGGTGGGTGGTTTTGAGGCGCATTGGGATGTGCCTTCCGGCGACGACGATTTGCTGGTGAACGCGGCGGCCACCTCCCGCAACACCGCGATTTGCCTGCACCCTGATGCCTTCGTGTTTTCGGAAAGCAAAAAAACATGGCGCGAGTGGGTGCGGCAAAAACAACGGCACTTGGGTGCCGGCAAGCGGTATCGGTGGCGCCATCAAGCCGTGCTGGCGAGTGTCAGTTTGTCTCACGTTTTGCACTATTTGATGTTTGTGGCGTTGTTGGCGGCGGGGTTTGGCATGGTAAGTGTCGTGTTTTTGTTTTGCCTGCGCAGTGCTTCTTTGCTGTTTCTGTATTGGAAAATCTTGCCCAAATTGCGCGAATCCTCTTTGCTTTCCCTGATTCCGAGTTGCGATGCGCTGTTGGCAGCGTACTATGGAGCATTTGTACCTTTTTTTTTAATCAAGCCACAGAGCAGCCGCTCGACGTGGAAACAATGACGCTGCCGAAGCCAACCCTTTCCGCCCTGACCACCACTTTGGCCGGGCATTGAAGAGGCGAGTGTGGTCAGAGGCGGAGGCGGAGCGTTTATTTCTCCATATATGGTGTCCAGAAAACACCCTCCGTGAGGCGAATCGTGTCGGGAAAACCATCTTTTTTGATGGGCGACAGGAGGGTGTCACGAATGAACGTGGCCTGATAGGTGCCATAGAGCCAGCGTGTCGAGGTGTTGATTTCGGTGATGGATACGGTGTTGTCCGCCTCGTCCAAAAGCACATAATCGTCGAGTGCCAAATCGTCGTCAAAGGTGAAAAGGTAAGAAATATGTGGAATGTCCGGGATATTGGCTTTGTGAATGGGATAGTCACCTTTTTTGGCGGGAACATTGAAGACCACTGTTTGGAAGCGCAGACGCTCTTCTGAATAATACTCAAGATAAACGTGAAACCGATTTCCTTCCCGGAGCATTGCCTGTGCCTTGAGTGTAAGCGACGTATTATTGAGCTTCACTGTCGAAGACCCATGCGATGGCTCCTCCTCCTTCTTGCAGCCATGCAGCACAAGAAATGAGAGCAGAAATGCACTTAGAATAGCGATGCGATTTTTCATAAGAGATGTGCGATTGAAGATACGTTATCAGCCTTGTTGCGGTGGATGCCTTTGGCGAAGGGAAAGCCCTTTTTCCGACTGGATTCGTTACATTTTTCGCCGAATATGCCCGATTTCGACTGCAAAATTTGCCTTGCCAGCCGAAAAAATGACAATCCCCTTCACTCAAAGCCCCCCACCGCAACAAGGCTATTGAAAACTTGACGGCGCGCAGCGTAAGACAAACCAACGCGCGGCGCTCACCGCAACACCGTCACTTCCCCCGACTTGCGCTCGAGCGTCCCGTCGGCCCGCCGAATCTCGGCCCGCCACACGTACACCCCCGGCTGGGCTTTTTTGCCCCGCCAAGTGCCGTCCCACCCGCGCCGCTCGTCGTTGAGCGGCAGCCCCTTGCCCTCGAACATCATTCCTCCCCATCGGTCGAAGACTTGGAGCAGCTCGATTTGCGCAAAATTCTCCGCGTTGCCGAACAGCGTGAAAAAGTCGTTCCACCCGTCGCCGTTGGGCGAAAAAACGTTGGGCGCGTACACCTCGGGCGCGGCGGCCTGCACGCGCAGCATCACGGAGCCGGAGGCCGCGCAGCCGTTGGCGCTTTCCAGAAAAAGCGTGTAGGTCGTCGTCTGCGAGGGCATCGCCACGGGGTTGGCGCAATCGGCGCACGAAAGCCCTTGGGGCGGCGACCATGCGTAACTGAACTGCCCCGACTGGTTGATGCTCACGGGGATGGCGTACGACTCGCCCTCCCGGAGCAACTGCCCGGCGCCCAAATCTACCGCCAGCGCGGGAGGGTCTTGAAGATCGAAGGAAAAAACGGCCTCACAGCCCGCGCTGTCTTTCACCGACACTTGCCACTCGCCCGCGGCAAGGTTTTGGAAAAAGGCGGAACCCGACGGGGCGCCGTTGTTCAGTCGAAAAGCAAGGGGCGGCGCGCCGCCGGAAACATCGGCCAACTCGATGAACCCGCTCGCCTGCCCGTGACAAAGCGGCGGGGCCGTGTCCCAGACGGCCGCCACGGGCGGCACCTCGGCCACGAGCACCGTGTCGGCCCCCCGGCAGCCGTTGGCATCTGTCACCGTCACCGAATGGGTGCCAGCTTCCGCGACGACGCTCGACGCGCTCTCGCCCCCCGACCATGCCCACGCCACGAAATCGCCCGCCGCCGAGAGCGTCGCCGTCGCGCCCGCGCACACCTGCGTCGCGCCCGTTATCTCGGGCTTCGGCAAGGCCAGCCAGCCGAGCGTCAACGTCACGGCGGTGTCGCAGCCGCCGCCCACGGATGCGGGCAGCGTGTCGAGGTAAACCCCCGGCGCGACAAGTGTCCTCCCGTTGAAAATCAGCGAATCGCCCGCGCAAACGCTCCGGGCGAGCGCGACCGTCGCCAGGGGCGTCACCGAAAGGTTCAGCGTCACGGCGGTCAGGCAGCCGTCGTGGGGCAATGTGTCCTGAAAAACGCCCGGCTGTGCGGGGAAGGCTTGACCCAGCCACGAGAGCGTCTGGCCGGCGCATACTGAGGTGTCGAGCGCCAAACTTGGATAAAAAAAGGAGAGGTTCAGGCAGTCCAGCGAGTCGCAGCCGTTCGCGGCGGCGTAGGTGGCGCACACGCTCGTGTCGGCGCTGAACGCCTGATTGTTCCATGCGTACGTTTTCCCAAAACAAGTCGTGGCGAAGTGTTGCGACACGCTCGGCTGCCTCGCCTCCACCAGCACGCTGTCGCGCCAGCGGCAGCCGTTGGCATCGGCGATTTCAGCCCAATAAAGCCCCGGCTGGCTCACGTTGTGGCTCGTTGCGAGGGTGCCGTCCTGCCAAAGGGCGACGGCGGGGGCGGCAAGGGCGAGCGTGTCGCCCGCACAAAAAGACGCATCGCCGCCCAGCGAAAAGGCGGGCAAGGGCAGCACGCTCACGCTCACCGTGGCCGTGTCCGCTGGGCACACGCTGTTGCCGACGAGGTAGGTGTATGTGCCGCTCGCGTCATTTTGAGGAGAAAAAACGCTGTTGCCCGATGCTGTCGAAGGCGACCAGGCGCCGCCGGGGGAAGCGCCCGCCTCGAGCAGCGCGGCCAAGTCGAAAGGTGGCGCGTCGGCGCACAGCGCCAGCGCCGTGTCGCGCCCGGCGCTGAGCGGCTGCGGCACGGGGATGAAGGCGCGGGCCGTGTCGCGCAGGCCGTTGGCGGCAAAGGCCACCACCTCCACCGTGCGCTGGCCGGGGGTGAAGGGCGCGGCATCGTTGTGCCAGCGCAGCGAGCGCAGCACGGCCTGAAAATCGGCGTTCGCCGCGGGCAGGGCGGTGCCGGCGGCCACGCTCAGCGTGAGCCAGCCAGTGCCCTGCCCCGCCACGCCGACCGAGCCGGAGGCCTGGGCCGTGAGGTATTCGAGCGGCGCGTCGGGCGCGGGCGGCAGCAGGCGCGCGTGCAGTGAGTCCACGCGGTAGCCGGAGTGGAAGGTGGCATCGGTGTCGGCGGCGGCCACGAGGGCGGTGCCGGGGCAGAGGGGCGGGGCGAGGTAATCGCCGCCGGGCGTCCCGCTGGAATTGTCCGCGTCGAGGTCAAGGCGGACGGAGCAGTCGGAGGCGAGGAACTCGGTGGGGGAGGCGGCACCGAAAATAACCCCTCGTGTCTCGCAAACAAAAGTCGTGGTCTGCGCCACGGGGTCTATGGCGTAGATTTCGTTGATGGTGTCGGTGATGCCAAGAGTCTGCTCGTTTGTCACGGTGATGTAAGTGATGGCCGAATCGCAGCTCCTTGCGTCGGTCACGACACCCAACGCTCTGAGGGTGTTGGGAAGCGAGTACTGAAAAACAGGCTGCGAGGCAGTGGGGGTGGCCGTGTCTATCTCGAGCAAATGGTTGGACGATGTGGTGCCGTACAGCTTGCCGTCGCGAAACGTCAGGTCGCCCGCTAAGGAGTGCCCCAGAAACCCAAGCGTGTCTATGGCGCCCGTTTTCGTGTCGTAGGTGAACAGGTTCCACACGCTCCCGCCGTACAGCACCCCGTTGGCATCGCAGGTGAGCGAGTTGGAGCCAGGCATTGGTTTATCAGTAAGGATATGTATCGAGGAATCCTGTAGGTTCAATACCCCGACTCTTGTTTTTCCATCCATCCCCGAGCCAGACACATAAAAATTGCCGTCGGGACAAATCGCAATGTCCATTGCGAAGGTTAATAAATCATTGGGTTTTATTGGAAAAATGGTGGAATCCTTGCAGGTGCTCGCGTCTATAACCCCGAAATCAAATTTGGTATTTGACAGGGATAGGTCATAGGGGTTAGTTGACCTGACATAATATATCAACTGGGCGGACAGGTTGATGCTCCAAAGCAACAACAGCGAGAGTATTGGCAGCCGAAGTGTCATGGGATGAGCGGTTGTGTTGATTAGAAAACATGGTATGCCGACAACGGGTAAAAGGCTCGTTGCCGGCATGCCGCCCCGACACCATCCACCGAAATGTCCACGTTGAGCAGATGGACAGAGGAATAAAATAGATTTTCCCAATTAATCGTGCAGCGCGTGGTGGCTGTGGCGGGGTCGTTGACAAAGCCCGAAATCGTAAAGTCCCCGGCTTGTTGCGCATTAAGGGCGGCACATCACAAAAGCATTAGCATGGCAATTGCAAGTGTGTGTGTGTGACAACCATTGTGCCACATTTCGGAGAGAAAGAACTGATTTCATGTGCGTGATGAGCGTTTTTGAAATGAAGAGGGAGGGTTGATGACGCGCCTCCAAAGACTGGTACCGAATCTCGGAAGGCTGTGCAAACATACAAAACGTGCCAAAGAACCGATAGAGCAGCATGTTAAATTTTGGGACTTTTCTTGTCGGGCGTTGAATCTGACGGCAAGCGATTCTCCCGTTCAGCCACTCTTTTTCCCGGTTCAGTTTTTTTGACAAATGGCCTTGAGCGGCGATTTCCATATTTGCGGCGCTCACACGGGTAATTTTTTTCCCTGCCAAATCTTAATCAAGTCACACTAAAACTACTTTTTAGGCTGCGGCTGCTCCGGTACGTTCGGAGCAGCCGCTCTTTTTTTGTGCCTTGATGCAGCATGGTTTTATTAGTGTTTTTGCAAGGAGGGGGTGAAAACGCCTCAGAGAGGCGAAAATGTTGGTAACGCGAGTTCGGAGTTAAAACTTTTGAAAATCCAGGGACGGTGCCCAGGGCAAGCGCATCCAAATGGCACAAACCTCGGAGAGGTCGGTTGTATTTTGATGCGTTTGCCCTGTGGACGGTGCCCTGAAACACATTCCGGGGCGCTGCCCCTCCATCAAACAATATCGAGCATCTCCTACCGATTTTTCGGGGCGCTGCCCCTGCCTGAGTGGTCACAAAAATTCAAATATCGCAAACGTTTGATTTCCATAAAGTCATTTTAGTGCCTCAAAGAGGTGAAAAGTTGATAAAAATCGGGAATCAATCGGCGATGCTCGCTTTGTCGGGTTCTGAGGTGTCATCCCGGAAGCATGGAGGGGTGACATCTCAAAAACAGGCAGAGATGTCACCTTTTTCGTTCCGCAAAAGATGACACCTCTTGCAAACCGAGAGTGGCAGGGGATCAGTTAGTTAAGCGCCATCTGTTAGATCAGATATCTTCGAGCTCACGTTTGGTAGGATTTATTTCATGAGACAGTTCAAGTCCCAGCGGGGCGAAATGTGGGGCGTCCTCGAAAATAATCCGCCCCGATGAAGCGGCGTCAACTATCGCTTCGCATATCAGCCTTGTTGCGGTGGATGCCTTTGGCGAAGGGAAAGCCCTTTTTCCGACTGGATTCGTTACATTTTTCGCCGAATATGCCCGATTTCGACTGCAAAATTTGCCTTGCCAGCCGAAAAAATGACAATCCCCTTCACTCAAAGCCCTCCATCGCAACAAGGCTATTTTTCAAAAAAAAAAACGCCGACGCACCCAACCCTTGTCCCCACCTTTGCGTGAATGGGGTATCTCTGACTTGCCCCCGGCCAAGAACCTTCCGAATGCATGAACATTGACCCGCAATTGCTCTCCGCCGCGCACCGAGGCGACCGCAAGGCACAATATGCCCTCTACCGTGTGTGTTTCCCGGTACTGATGGCTGTTTGCATGCGTTATCGGCGCGACGAGCAAGCGGCGGCGGCGGCGCTCAATAGCGGGTTTCTGAAAATCGTTCAAAACCTCGCTCGATATCGCCGCGAAGACGTGCCCTTCGAAGCATGGATTCGGCGCATCATGATAAACACGGTGATTGACGAGTTCAGGCGCGAGAAAAAATGGCGCGAGCTGACCGTCTTCACGGATGCGGTGGAACGCGACTACGACGAGGCCATTGACTGGAATGAGGCCGAACAGCGCCTTTCGATACAATATCTCGAAACCTTGCTGCATCGCCTTCCTCCGGTGACGCAGCAGGTGTTCAATCTGTTCGCGCTCGATGGGTTCAGCCACCGCGAAATCGGCGAAATGCTCGACATCAGCGAAGGGACTTCCAAATGGCACGTCAATCATGCCCGACAAAAACTGCAAGCTTGGATAAAAACCGAACTTAACCCCGCCATCTGACGCACCAACGACTATGGAAAATCTGGACGACTTCATGCGGCAAAAATTCAACGGCGACTCCGACCCTTCGGAACCGCGCTTCGAATTCCGTGAGGAATATTGGGAGCAGGCAGAGGCATTGCTCGAAGCCGATGAAAAACGGCGGCGGCGGCGATTCTTCTGGTGGCTTTTCGCGGGATTGCTGACCGTTTTGTTGGGCTGGTGCGTGGCCACTCGCCCCGGCAAAGAAGCAGGCCTTGCCGAAATCAAAGACGACATTCAGACACAGCGCGAGGGTTTGGTTTTGAGCGAAAAAATGCCCGTCGTGGATTCGTCGTGGCAAGAAAAGAAGGGGATAAGAAATGAGGCGCCAGACAACCAAAGCCTCGACTCGCAAACGGCGGAACAAGCGAAAAGCCTGCGCGAAAAAGGCGCCATCAGCGGAGGCGCGGCATTGGGCAAACACTCGAACAAGGCTGTGGCGGAAGGCGATTCAAAACCACCTGTCGCCCCTCAACGCGACATCCGCGCCCCACAGCGGCCAGAGGCATCAAAAACAACTAACGACAAGCAAGTATCGCTCATCGCCCCGCCCGCCCAAGCAGCAGATTCGGCTTTTGGCACAGCTCCTGTTGAGCTCGATGCGCCCTCGCGCATGGCACATCTGGAGTTGCTCCCCACGCTGCTGTTGCTGCTCGAACCGCCGACGCGCCAGCAGCCCACGAAACCCGTCTCGCCCGACTCATTGTCCATTGACCCACATCGGGTTCGGCGATGGCAGTTTGGCCTATCCGGCGCTGCCACTCGACACGATGCCTCGCCCGACGGGAAACGGTGGGGCGTCACGGGCGGCGCTTTTGCGAGACTTGCCTTCCGGCCCCAATGGCAGCTCGGCGTGGGAGTGCAATACCGCCTATTGCAGGGCGACTGGGCTCCCGCAGGAGACCCGCTCTCCAGCAGCCAATTGCGCTACGGGTTTGGCTACCAGCAGATTGAGTGGCAGTTGGGCCAGACTGGCTCGCATTTCATCGAACTGCCCTTATCCGTGAGCCGACAGTTGGGTGCTTTTTGCGTGGAAGGAGGCATTTCGACGGGGGTGCTGCTCGGCGTGCGGGCCGTGCTGCTCGAACGGCGCTCCGAATCCTTGCAGGTGGAGGAAAAGATGGAAAGCCGGCGCGTTTGGGCCGACACCGCCCCTTATCGCTCGGCTTACTGGGCGCCTTTCCTCGGCGCGGAATGGCAGTTCGCCAATCGGCTGAGTTTGGGGGTGCGCGGCCATTACCGGCCCAGCAGCCTTGTGAAAAAGACTTCGGATGCCAATCAAACCAATGGCCTTTTCTGGCTCGACGCGGGCGTGCGTTGGAGGGTTTATTAATAGTTGATTGTTGAGAGTTGATTGTTGTGTGCCCCAAAAAAACCGCGATTCAAAAATCTGAATCTACTGACTTGCTATGAAAAACGCATCATATCTGCTAGCTGCGACGATGCTCCTCCTCTGGGGCTTGCTCGGGACGGCCTGCCAAAAAACCGGGTTGCCGCCGGACTCAACCGAAGCTCCGGTTTTCATGGTGACACCCGACGACATTTCCCAATTCAAACCGCTCACGGCGGGCGTGGATTCGGTGTATTTGTTCACCCGCTTCACGACGACGGGGCAAGAGGTCGTCTGCAAGGGTTCGTTTGCCAAGGAAAATTGCCCCGCTGCTGATTGCCCAGAGAGTTTGACGTTTGAGTTCAAAGGCACCGCCATTGAGTTGAGCGAGCCGAGCTTGTTTTTCAACTTGGGTCAATACGCTTATTTGGGCAATGATTCCACGAACAGCGATTCGGTGGTCTATCGCACTGTTTTTTATGCCGATACACTGGGGGGGGCCACCAGTTTCTCTTGGACAATTGACGACCAACTCGCCGGGACTGGCTCTTCCTTTGAGTTGGTATTTCTCGACGACACGCCTAAGCGTGTCGAGCTGGAAGCTATGTCGCCGACGGGTTTGCGCAGCAAAGTGCGCCGATTGGTTTCGTTGGCCGCTCCCGGAAGCAGCGCCTATCCCCAAGTCAATATACAAGTGCAAGAACTGGATACCATCGGTTACCAATTGACCGCGGAGGTAGGAGTGCCTCAATACGATACGTTGGTTTGGAGCGACGGAAGCAATGAGGTCAACAGGGATGTCTTTTTCCTTGATAGCACATACAGTGTGTTCGTGGTGCAAGGTTCCAACGTTGCCTCGGCCATGCTGTTTGGGCTTTCCGCCTCCGTGTTGCCGGCCCGTTCCACTGATTTTACCTACACCGTTGAAAAAATCACATTCCCTGTGCCAGAGGGCAAGGTCGCCATTCAGTGGGTGGATAAAAACGGCATGACATGGCGCACTGATGGAGGCAAACAGGATGGGACAGCCGTTTTTGAGGTGAGCGAATCGGCCCCCTACGACAACAACGAATTGGGGCAAAAGACTCGAAGCATGCGGGTAAGTTTCCGATGCGACTTGTTCAACGCAACGGGCGAACGACGGCCTTTTGCGGGAGAGGGGAACATCGCGGTGGCCTATCCTTGATGCGCCAGCCGGATGCCTTGTGCGTCGTCGAATTCCCAGCGGCCCACCAAGGTTTTTTCATACACGTTTTTGGCCATAAACTCCAAAAACAACTCGCGGGAGATGCCTCTCGCCCCTAGGCTTTGCAAATGGCTCGTCTGCTGTTGGCAATCAATAAGCCAAAACCCGGCGCGTTCGAGCGCCCGCACGAGGGTGATGAAACCCGCCTTGGAAGCGTTGGGCACGAGGGTGAACATACTTTCGCCATAAAAGACCTTGCCCAGCGCCAAGCCATAAAGCCCAGCCACAAGCGCAGTCCCCTCCCACACCTCGACGGAATGTGCCACTCCTTGCTGGTGCAACTGACCGTATTGCTCCACAAACGTCTCCGTAATCCACGAGCCTTCGTGCTGTCCCCGTCGGGGGGTCGCTGCGCAAGCTTGCATCACCTGTTCAAAGGCCGTGTCGAGGGTGTAGCGAAATCTGTTGGCATTGAATATGGAACGCATGCTTTTATGCACCCTCAACTCTCTGAGAAACAACACCCAACGCGGGTCGGGCGAGTACCAGTAAAAATATCCGTCCTCCTCGAACCATGGAAAAATACCATTGCGATAAGCCAGCACGAGCCGTTCCACGCTCAAATCTCGCCCGATGGCCAGCAAGCCGCCCCCCTCAGCGAGTGAGGGATGGGGGAAAGAAAGTTCGGTGTCGTTGAGCCAAAATACGGGCAAGGGCGCGAGAAGAGTGAGAGGGTGAAAAGGCGAGGCATCAATCCTCGCTGATGACTTCGGCAGAAAGGCCGCGTTCGAGCAGGGCTTCGCAGAGCGGAATCAGCTCCTCCTTGCCGCCCGATTTCACGGTGGCCTTTCCCTTGAAATGAATAATAAGAGAAAGTTGTTCTGCCTGCTCGTGGGTATGTTTCAGAATCGCCATGAAAGATTCGATGACCCACTCGAAGGTGTTGAAATCGTCGTTATAGACCACAATATGCGCGGGCATATTGGAGCCAATGTCGTCTTCCACGAGCACATCCTCGTCTTCTTCCCAAAGGGGTTTTTCGTAATTGGAAATGTATGGACTGGGTTGCATAGTTCTGTGAATCTTTACGAGGGCATGGCCTGCTTCAACGATTGCAAGGTTTGTCTCACCGCCCCAAAGTTCGGCAGTTCGCCTGCGTTTTCGAGCACCTCCGCGTAGCGCACGATGCCCGTTTGGTCAATGACAAATGCCGAGCGTTTCGACACTCCTTTGAAGCCCAAACCGAACTCCTTGTAAAGGCTGTCGTATTTCTTGCTGACCGTTTTGTTGAAATCGGAAAGCAGCGGGAAATTGAACCCCTCCTCATGTTTCCATTTGGCGAGGGCGTATGGGCTATCCACCGATACCGCCAGAATCTGTGCATCGAGGCTTTCATACTCGGCCAAGCTGTCGCGCATGTAGCACAATTCCTTGGTGCAAACACCCGTGAAAGCAAAAGGGAAAAACAACAGCACGACGTGTTTGCCGTGCAGTTCGGAAAGCCTCACGAGCGATTTGTCGCTGGCGCGAAGGGCAAAGTCGGGAGCTTTGTCGCCGGGTTTCAACATGAGAAGATGCGATTGGACAAGCAATGCGGTAATCCGAGTGGCAAAAGTAGGCAACTTCGGAGAAGAACAAGGAGCCTTGTTCGCAGGTTGCTGACAGGTTTGGTCAGAAATTTTTTTTTGTCAGGCCTTACAAGATTTGCGGGATTGGTTTTGTTGCGCTTAAAAACCTGTCAATCCTGTCAACAATGAAAACCCGCCAGCCAGAGAGGAGCCTCTGCCAGGGCAATCGTAAATCCAAAATCGTAAATCCAAAATCGTAAAATCCAAAATCGCAAATCCAAAATCGCAAATCCAAAATCGTAAATCCAAAATCGTAAAATCCAAAATCGTAAATCCAAAATCGCAAATCCAAAATCGTAAATCCAAAATCGCAAATCCAAAATCGTAAAATCCAAAATCGCAAATCCAAAATCGCAAATCCAAAATCGCAAATCCAAAATCGCAAAATCCAAAATCGTAAATCCAAAATCGTAAATCCAAAATCGCAAATCCAAAATCGTAAAATCCCCCACCATCCTTTCCCAATTTTAACATCCGTTTCCCCGCTTTTTTCCGCAAACGGGTGTTAATTTGCGTTGTAAAACGAACATTGGTTATGCGGAATTTTTGCTTGAAATGGCTGATAGGCAGCGCGTTGGTGCTCCCGGCGCTGTCGTTCGACAACCCCGGCATCGCTCCCCCACCCGACCCTGAGGTAGCAATGGCCGCCTATCCGAAGGATTATTTTATGGCTCCCGTGGCCACCACGCCGATGCGCCTGACCGGCACCTTTGGCGAGTTGCGCTCCGACCATTTTCACTCTGGCATTGACATCAACGGGACGCTCGGCCAATCAGTGTTTGCTGCCGCCGATGGTTATGTGCAGCGGGTGCGGGTGCAGGCTGGCGGCTATGGCAACGTGATTTACATCAAACATCCCAACGGCTATTCGACCGTGTATGCGCACCTCGACCGTTTTGCTTCCGACATCCAACAATTCGTGAAGGAAACGCAGTACAAACGCGAGCGGTTTGAGGTGGATTTATACCCCTCCGAAAATCAGTTCCGCGTGAGAAAAGGGCAAGAAATCGGCAAGTTGGGCAATTCGGGCAGTTCCACAGGCCCCCATTTGCATTTTGAAATCCGCAAATCCGGCTCCAACAAGGCGCTGAACCCCCTCCTGTTCAGCATGCCCATCAACGACAAAACCCCGCCCGAAATCCGCGACATGAAGGTGTATTTCCTCAACGACAAACGCGAGGTGATGACCAGCAAACCACTGCCCCTCATGCGTCGAAAAGACGGCACCGTGGGCGTGGAAGGCGACACGGTCAGTTTTGGCGCATGGCGCGTCGGCTTTGGGGTGAAGGCCTACGACCGCCAGACCGGGCAACGCAACGACAACGGCATCTACACCCTGACGCTCCACGCCGACGGGCTGCAAGTATATCAGTGGCGTATGGACGAACTCGACTTCGACGAGACGCGCTACATGAATGCCCACATTGACTACAGCGCCCGAAAACGCTACGGCGCGTGGTTTCACAGGTGTTTCATCCTGCCCGGCGACCGCCTTTCCAACTACACACGCACCGAGACCTTCGGGGCAGTGGCACTCTCGAAAGACAAACCCGTCAGAATCAACCTGCGCATCACGGATGCCAGCGGCAATGCCTCCACCCTTATGTTTTGGGTAAAACGCGACGAAAACATGGAAACCATCGTCGGCCAACCTTATCAATTTGAATTGCCATGGGATGCTGACAGCCGCATTGACCTCGAGGATTTTTTCATGGCGCTGCCCAAAGGCTCGCTGTACGAAAAATTACAGTTCCAATACAAAACCTCCACCGACGGTAGCAAGGGTATGCACTCTTCGGTGCATCACTTGCACGACAATCAAACCCCTGTGCATCGGTATTTTGAGCTTGGCATAAGGCCATACAACCTGCCGCCCGAATTGCGCAACAAAGCCGTCGTCGCGCTCTGTGGCGAAGGCCGCCCAGCCAGCTGCGGCGGTGCTTGGCGTGGCGAATACCTGACAACGAAAGTGCGGCAGTTCGGCGACTATTGCGTGATGGTGGACGACGAGCCGCCCACCATCACGCCCGTCGTGTTCGACAGTGATATGCGTCGCAAAAACACCATGTCGTTCCGCATACGCGACAACTTCGCCATTGGCAGCAACGCCGACCACCTCAGCTATCGCGGCACCGTGGATGGCAAGTGGGTGCTTTTCGAGTACGACCGCAAGCGCGACCGACTCACCCATACATTCGACGGGCGCATCGGCACGGGGGAGCATCTGCTGCGCTTGGCAGTAAAAGATGACAGAGGCAACGAGACAGTGCTCGAACGAAAGTTCCTGCGATAAAAGCACGGGATAGGGGGCCATTGAAAATCCGAATTGAGGGGTTGAATCTTCTTGGCCTCTGATGTTCAAGCACTTATTCAGGCTGTCTCACAAACGATAGTTGTTGACAGGATTGACAAGATTTGCAGGATTAGCGTCTTTATTCTTAGAAAAAACGCAAAAAAGCATAAAAAAAAGCGGCCCGGCGAAACCCTTTTTCGCCAGACCGCCAACATTTTAAGCGGGATAAAATCACAGGATTATAATTGCTCGGATGTGTGCGTTGATTGGATGATGCCCTTCGCAAGGCATTATTATACCTTGATTCGCTAGGATTTGTTAGATGAACATGATTGATGTTCTTGATTTTGAACAGATTGGGATTGCAGCCATGCCCAAAACCTAACGGCGCGAAGTATAGAGTTGTTGCGGTGGAGGCCTTTGGCGAATGAAAAGCCCTCCGCCGCAACAATTCTATTGGTTGGCACGCTCGAAAGTGATTTCCACTTTGTCAGTGTTTTGGATGGTCTCCACCGTCAGTTTGGTGCCCGTGAATTCGAGCACTTCGTAGAATTCGGTTTTACCGGTGTCGTTGTAAGTCAGCTCAATTTCCTTGCCATCGTCGGCAGACCAAGCGCCACGCGGGTAAGAAGTTTCATTTTTTCCGGTGACGATGTTGACGGTTTTGAGCGTGGCGCGGAAATCCTTGTCGGAACGCAAGTTGAGGTCGAGCGAAAAGTAGTTGGTGACATCGTTGCCGTTGAGTTTGACACTCATGGAAGTCCATTCGCCTGTGACTTTTTCCTCGAATGATTTTTCCTTTTTGCATGCAACGAAAGAGAGTGCGGTGATGAAGAGAACCGAAAGGTTGAAAAATGACTTTTTCATAGGATGACTAATTGAAAGATGATGAGAACGGATTTTTTAAATGTTGCTGGTTCGTCAGCGATTACGGCGCTATAAATGCCCCTCGCCCATTTTTTATTGCCGCCCTCAAATGGGGTTTAACTTTACCATAAAATTTGTAAGATTGTCACATTTCGCGGCAATGGGGTTTGCATTTAACGATAAGATGTAACTTCGCCGACGAAATTCGTCTGAAACCAGCACATTTTTTGTCGTTCTATAATCCGCGCCCGGTCTTTGGTGAAAACCGTCACGCCCAATCATTTCACCTTTTTTTAACGACCATGATGTTGAAGAAGATTTCTACGCTTGCCCTTGTTTTTTCCCTTTTCTCCATTGCTGCCAAAGCCCAAAACTTGAAAGTGAATCTCGGCGTGAACGTCGGGATGTCGCAGATTTTTCACGAGACGCGATTTGAGACAACGCCGCTCTATGACTTGTATCAGTTCACGGCCATTTCTCACCGCCCGAATCAGTATTCTTGGGAGAAATTCCAGAAGGATTACGACATCCGCACGTCGTTCGTGCAGCCTCGCTTTGGCATCTCGGCGCATTTTACCTACAAGGATTGGCCGCTGTTGGCATCCATTGAAGCCATGAGCTCGCCGTCGTCGTATCAGAAAATGGCCTATGGTTTCGTTGTTGGGGTCGGCAAAGAGTTTTTCACCTTCGACGATGATTACTTTTTCAATTTCCTCGGCGGCTATAAATTCGTGAAAGACCTCGGCTTTGGCGCCACTACCATCGTGAACAGCATCGGCAACGGCGAGGCGCGGGAATATGCCTCTACTTTCTTCAACCCGGAAGCGCCTTTGGGCAGCAACACGGGCAACCTTTTCACCATAAGGGGTGGTTTGGGGCGCGAAATCGGGGAGTCAAACATGATTCGAATGGGGGTAGAGGGATATGGCGAGTTGGATTTGACCCCGAAAACCAAACGCCAGTCGCGCATGACAAACTATGGAGCGCAATTTTTTGTGCGCTTCAAACTATAAATACATGAAAAACTACCGCATCGCAGCATTGTGTTTTTTTCTCCTTGTCGCTTTTGTGGCGGCTCCCGCCTGTAAGACCAAAAGCGGGTGTGAATCTACTGAAAGCCTAAAGCCCAAAGCGGGCAAAGACGGCAGTTACAAGACTGGCAAAAAAAGGGACGACGGCTTGTTCCCGAAAAAAATGGCGAAGAAGATGAAATGATGCGGTGGGGAGAAAGTGGGTTGGCGCTTGTAAGCGAACAATTCACTTTCAACAAACGTGCGGCAACTTGTGGCAAGCAACGGTGGGTTTGCGACAAGTAATGGTAGTGGAGTATGCAAACTGCCCGACATATCTGCAAATTTTCAGGCTCGAATATGGGTTTTTAGACCGCTGGTATTGGCGCGTCCGGTAGAGCGGCGTAGTTTTCGCAGACTTTTTGAAACGAAAAACTACGTTGTTCATTTCCAGACAATTTTTCCTATGAGCCGTTTACTACTCCTGTGCCTATTGGCAGGTTTTGCTGTTTTTACCAATGGGCTGCCGCTTTCCGCCAAGAATGTTTTTGACCCACCGATTTTTGCCTCCAGTCTTTCGGATACGATACCACCCACCATTGAATGTCCTCCGAGTGTCACCCTCACACTTGGCAACCCCAGTCAGTGCGACACTATGTATAGTTACACGGTGACCGCCGACGATGACCAGCCAGGCTTTCTGCTTATTCAATTGAATGGCCTTGCTTCGGGTAGCGCCTTTCAGATTGGCTCGACGGTCAATAGTTTCCTCGTGACTGACCTTTCGGCCAACACCGCCACCTGTTCTTTCACGGTGACGGTGGTGCAGCCGGCAGGCGGCGGGCCTCTTTTATGCAAGGACACGGTCGTGGTCGAGTTGGGTGCCAACTGCGCGAAGGCGGTGCTGCCGGAGGAGGGTTTGCTGCCTCCGTTTGGTTGCTTGGGAAATTATCGGGTGGACATTGACAGGGTGCCTCCTTATGGCAACGGCCCGTGGGTGCCTGCCAATCTGATGTTTAGCGATGTTGGCAATTTGATTGCCTTTCGGGTGGTGGATGAAAGTGTCGGCAATTCGTGCTTTGGCAGGTTAAGAACCCTTGACCCTAAGCCCATCTTGTCTTGCTCGCCCGTCATCGTGCACTGCGGCATGAGCAATCTCGACCCTTATTTTCTCCGCGACAGCCTCGGCCTCGCCGCCGGGGTGCCTCAGGTGATGGACAACTGCCCCGGCGTCACATTGTCGTATATTGACTTTTCGGAGGACTTGCCCTGCGACCCGCTCACCGATATCAGTGGCTTGGTGACGCGATTCTGGACGGCGACCGATTCGAGTGGCAACACAGCTACTTGCCAGCACACCATCGTGCGCCAACGCTCTTTCGCGGGCATCCAATTCCCAGAGGATGTGACCGTGAGCTGTAGTTTGAAAGACAGTATTTTTTCCACAGGTCTTCCCGTGCTGTTGGCCGGCAACTACGAGTTCAATCTGTGGCCCACTTCTTTTTGCGAGTTTGAAATTCAATTTTTCGACACGCTGCTGGTCTCGGATTGCAACAACGGCGCACAATACGCGCGCACATGGAAGGTCTTTGACCTGTGCGACCCTATTTCGGCGACCAATCCTTACTCGGGTGTTCAACTCATCAATTTCGTGGACAATAGCGGGCCCAAACTCACTTGCGACTCCAGTGTCATCATCAGCGCAACCACGCTCAATTGTTTGGCGGACGTGGATTTGCCGGATGTCCTCGTCAGCGATGATTGTTCGCCAGTGGTAGCTGTCACCGCGTTTTGGACCGACGGGCTCAACATAGACTCGTTGGATGGGACTATATTCGGCAACTCTCTTGCAGTGCTCGACACGGCCTTCAACTTTCCCTCTGGCGCTACCACCAACTTGCTTTATGTCGCTACCGACAATTGTGGCAACTCGGGCACTTGCCAAATTGCGCTGACGGTGTGGGATATGTCGCCCCCAGAGGCGCTATGCGTGAGTGCAATGACGGTTGCCTTGTCTGAAAACGGTTCATTTTCGTTGGCGGCGAGCGCACTCGACTCCTTGTCGGGCGATTCTTGCAGCTTGAACCTTTCCTTCAAAGTGCGCCGCGCATTGGCCAATGAGTGTCAGGACAACAGCGTGTTCGGGGATGCCGCGCTGTTCTGTTGTGCCGATATTGGCGACACGGTAGAACTCACGCTCCGAGTGTACGATGTGCCGCTTCCCAACGGACCAGTGGTGCCGATTTTTGCCGAAGGTCAATTCAGCGAGTGCGTGGTTCAAGTGGTGGTGCTCGACACGCTACCCACTTCTTGCATCGCTCCGCCCGACGTGGAGGTGAGTTGCACCAGTTTCGACACCACCTTCGCGGCATATAGCTTGCCCATGTTGTCGTGTGGGGTTGATTCGCTTGAAGTATCGCTCGATTACACAGACTTTGATTCGCTCTGCACGAGCGGGGTGATTGTGCGCACGTTTATTGTGTTTGACCAGAATGGCAACAGCACCTCGTGCGCGCACCAGATAGAAGTGGAGGCAGTGCAAGAGTATTTCATCAAATTGCCCGACGACGTGGTGGTGACGGTTTGCAATCCGGCGGGTTTCTATGGCGAACCCACGTTTTTGAATAATGGCTGTGGGCTTTTGATTGCCACTTATGAAGACGAGGTGGTCAATGTGGTGCCCGATGCTTGTTTCAGGATTGACAGAACTTGGACCATCCGAAACACCTGCAACTACGACCCCGATGGCCCTGTCACCGTCATACCGAACCCTGAACCAAACGCAACGGCCAACCATCCCAACAATTTGGCAGGCCCCATCGTGTCGGCCGCTGGAACACCCGACCCGTGGGCGCCCAGTCTCGTAGCCGTCGCACCCGGCCAGACCCCCACTGATTTTTCCGTCTTCTGGAATGCCGATGCCAATGCTTACCGGTATAAGCAAACCATCAAAATCGTTGACAACCAGAAACCCATCATCACAAACTGCCCCACAGAGGCGCTCACTTTTGGCGATACAACCACCAACGACCCGCTGCTTTGGAACCAATCATACTGGAACGACCCGCTGACAAATCTGAACGATGTGCCAGAAGCGGAGGTAACGTTATCCATCTCGGCCAGCGATGACTGCACGGGAGCAGGCGTGAGTACCACATACTTGCTTTTTTTGGATTTGGATGGAAACGGGAGCAAGGAAACCGTTGTCAGCAGCAACAACCCGCCAGCACCGGGCACCATCAACTATAACAACATCAATACCCCAAACTATTCAGGCGGCACCCCAAGGACTTTTGACGGGCGCAACTTGCCGCCGGCCCAAATATATCGCTGGGCGGTACACCACGAAATATCTGGCTCGACGCGCACATCCAGCGTGCAGTGGAAGACACAGGGGCAATTGCCTACCCCCGGCAGCCCGTTCGGTTCGCCAGGCGAATCGCCGCAGTTGCCCTACGGCACCCATTCGATAAGATGGGTTGTAAATGATGTGTGCGGCAACGAGACCATTTGTGAGTATGAATTCACCGTGAAAGACACGCAAGCACCCGTCGTCGAATGTGCAGACACGCTGAGTTTTGAAATCACCTCGTTCGACATACCGATTATGCTGACGGCATTGACGGCGCTCAATTCCGCAGAGGACAACCACACGCCGCCACAGTTGCTCCATTTCGGTATGCGCAAGGTCGGGGCTGGCTCGGGTTTCCCCGAAGACGCAACCGGCAATCCGATTGACACCCTCTTGTTCGACTGTTCCCAATTGGGCACTCACGACCTCGAAGTATGGGCCAAAGACCGCTCCAACAACACTTCTTCCTGCACACTTACCGTACACATCACCGACGCGGACAGCTCCTGCACACCTGACCTACTGACCGTAGCGGGCAACCTCTTGGTCAGCAACACCGCTGTGACACTCAATGCCACACCCCCATCCGGCCCTCCGGCGACGCTCATGGCGACATCGGACAATCAAGGCAATTTTAAATTTGAAAATGCCATCCGCGCCGGAACCAACTACACGGTGAAACCATTCAACGACGAAAACCACCTCAACGGCGTTTCGACTTTTGACTTGGTCCTGATTTCGCGGCATATTCTTGGTCTGGAAGAATTGGACACGCCCTACAAAATCATCGCCGCCGATGCCAACAAGAACAACGCCGTCACCACCTTCGACGTGGTGGAAATCAGGAAACTCATCCTCGGCATCTACGACAAGTTTCCCGACAACACTTCTTGGCGATTTGTGAACAAGGCTTTCAATTTCCCCGACCCGAAAAACCCGTTCTTCGTGCCATTCCCCGAAAACATCACGCGCAACGGTGTGACCGAAGACCAACTCAACGACGATTTTGAGCCAGTGAAAGTGGGCGACGTGAACAACTCCGCACTCTACAACGACGACGATTTCGCCTCGTCGGACGACCGCACCGAACATGCTCCCTTGTTCTTTGAGGTGACAAACCGCGCCGTGGAGGCCGGGGAAACATTCACCGTCCTGTTCAAGGCATCGGAGCAGGTGTCGGGCTATCAATTCACGCTCAACACGCAGGGATTGGAAACCGTCAACATCCTGCCGGGCGAAGGCATGAACCTCGGTAATTTTGCGCGCTTCGATGACGCAGTGACCACTTCCGTCGAAAACGGGGCTTTGGAATTCGCCATTGCCTTTCATGCGCGGCAGCCAGGCTTGCTGAGTGACATGCTCTCTATTTCCAGCCGTATCACCCGTGCGGAAGGCTACAAATTGGAAGGCCGAGCAGGTCATTACCTCAATCCGCTTTTGCGCTTCGACGATGGCACAATTTCCAAAATCGGCTTTGAATTGTATCAAAACCAACCCAATCCTTTCCGCGACCGCACGCTCATCGGTTTCCATTTGCCCGAAGGCTGCGACGCGACCCTGAGCATTTTCGACGAGACGGGGCGTTTGTTGCACACTCAAACAGCCACCTATTCACCCGGCTACCACGCTGTTCCCATCGAAAAGAGTAGATTGGGCAGCGGTGTGCTCTACTACAAATTGGACACGCCCACCGAGAGTGCCACTCGCAAAATGGTCATTCTTACACCTTGATTCGCTGGGATTTGTCAGTTCACCATGCCCGCTCTCCATGATTTTGAGCAGATTGCGCTTTTAGCCATGCCCAAAACCCGGCGGCGTAAAACATAAATAAATGTCAACAGGGAAGCAAGGTGTTGTTCGAGAAGTATGAGGGCCTGCATGGCCAAGCCCTCATACTTCTCGAACAACACCTACATTCCAAACAAAATCAAATTTTCCTATGAACCGTATTTACCTCATCCTTTTACTGCTTTCTTTTCAAGCTGTCCTAAAAAGTCAAGACACCATCCCGCCATTCATCTTCTGCCCGCTGACCGACACCGTTACGCTCGGCCCCGGCGGAATTTGCACCTTTCAGTATTTTTATGCGGTTGTTTCTGGCGACGACGAGCCGGGCGACACGCTCGTGCAACTGTCGGGTCTCGCGTCAGGTTCGGGTTTCCCGATTGGCAACACGGTCAACCTCTTCCAAGCCACCGATGCTGCCGGCAACACCTCCACTTGTTCCTTCACGCTCACCGTGCAGCAGTATTTCGGCGTCATCAGCTGCAAATCCAATGTGCAAGTGTCCATAGGCTCCAACTGCACATGGGATGCCGACGTTGCTTTTTTTCTGAGTGGCAACTATGGCTGCCCCGACGGATACATAGTGGAGTTGGACAAAAACCATCCGTTGGGCAATGGCCCCTGGGAGCCAGCAGTATTCGGCGCAGCAGATATCGACAAAACTTATGCCTTTCGAGTGACGGACACGATTGCAGGCAACAACTGTCTGGGGAATGTCACGGTCTCTGATTTTCTCCCGCCTACATTGACCTGCGACAGCATCACGGTCCCGTGTGTGGCGGCCAATGTCTCGCCCTATTTTATGAGAGACAGCCTTGGCATCGGCAACGCCGTGCCAGCTGTGAGCGACAACTGTAGCCCCAACGAGTCGTTGAACCTGTTTAATACGGACGCATCTATTCCATTGGATTGCGCCAGCGATCTGACCGGATACATTCGGCGCAGGTGGACGGCGCAGGATAACTTTGGAAATTCGAGCACTTGCGAACAGATCATCAGCCTAACGCGCATACAAATGGACGACGTGCAACTGCCACCCGACGTGACGGTGGATTGTTCGGGAGCAGGCCTGTCCCCCGCCGAAACGGGCGAGCCGTATTATGAATATGCTGGCAGAAAATTCACCAACCTTTGCTCGATAAGCTACACCCATTCAGATTCCATCACGAGTAGCAGCCCCTGTGCGCGCAACATCCTGCGGCATTGGACAATCCTCAACTGGTGCACCGGCTCTACCATCGATTTTTTCCAAAATATCGAATCGGAGGACAAGGCTGGGCCTCTCTTTGAGGAATGTCCGGCAAACGTGACCGTAACGGCCAACACAGCCAACTGCCAAGCCGAAGTCGTACTGCCAGAGGTGGTGGTCGCGGATGGCTGCTCGAACATCGCCTCCGTGATAGCAGTCTGGAAAATCAACAACTTGGCCGACACGCTCGAAGGCAAACTGGCCCCCATTGGCGGGAACGCCTCAGAAGTGCGCGTGTCTTTCGACACCATTTCAGAATTCCCGCTCGGTATCACTGGGGTCACCTATTGGGCTACGGACAGCTGTGGCAACACAACCAAGTGCGATATCTCGCTGCACGTCTGGGACGGCACACCACCTACTGCGGACTGCCCCGAAAATATCACGGTCAATTTGACCGCAGACGGTACGGCAGCCATCAGCGCGCAATCGCTCAACACAGGCTCGACCGACGACTGCGGCACCCTTTATTTCAAAGTACAACGCAACGACCCGGACCCTCCTTGCGGCGGCGCGAACGAGTTGGACGACACCACCCTGTTGTGCTGCGCGGATATTGGAAAGACCATAATACTCATGCTGAAAGTGTACGACGTATTTGTCCCGGCAGGCCCAGTCTCAGCAGATTATGGCGACGGGCAATCAGCTATCTGCTTTGTGCAGGCCAGCATCGTGGACAACAACCCACCGCGTTGCGACCTGCCGCCCGATGTCGCCGTGACGTGTGAAAATTTCGACCCCACGCTTGAGTCGTATGGGGATGCCGAATTTTCCTGCAATGTTGACTCCGTCGAGCTCTTGGCGGGATACGATTTGTTCGACACGATTTGCAGTCGCGGCACCATCACGCGCATCTACCGCGTTTTTGACACTAATTCCGGCCAAAATGCCCAATGCTCCCAAAGCATCGTGGTGACATACCAGCAAGATTACTACATACGCTTCCCCGACGATGCCGTAGTGGAAGGTTGCAACGACTCCAGCGACTACGGCGTGCCGCTTTTTTTTGGCGTGGATTGCGAATCAATGTCCATGACCTATGAGGATATCGAAATTCCCGACCCGCAAGGTTATTGCCGTATCATCGAGCGGCATTGGACCATCATCAATTGGTGTGACTACAACCCCAACTTGCCCATTACAGACGTGCCCAATCCCGAACCTGACTCTGCAGCCAACAACCCCGACAACCTGGCGGGGCCGATTGTCTCTGCGCCGGGAACAGCCGCCCCTTGGGCACCTACGGTAATCAACGTCAATTTCGACGACCCCGAACCGACCGATTACAGTACCTTTTGGTCGCTAACGACCAATGGGTATAGGTACAAGCAATTTATCAAAATCATTGACAATCAGGTGCCCACCATTGATGACTGCCACCCCACCGCGCTCATGTTTGGCGACACTTCCGTCAATGACACACTGCTCTGGAATGGTGGCAATTGGTTCGACCCACAAACCAACAGACCCGACTTGTGCGAGGGCATGGCTCCTCTCTCCCTGACGGCCACTGACCTCTGCACCGATACGGCAGTGACCATGCGATACCTGCTGTTCCTCGATTTGGACAATGACACCGTGCACGAAACCGTGATAAACAGCGAAGACCCGCCCGCGCCCGGCACGGTCAACTTCGGCAATGCCGCCAATCCAAACTACTCCGGTGGCGAATCGCGCGCGTTCGACAACCGCCCCGTGGATGCTGCGGAGAAATACCGTTTTGCTTTGCAAACAACCGTGTCGGGCAAGAAAAAAACGGGACACGTCGTCTGGAACTCGGAAGCCAACCCCGACCAATTCGCCGTGCCAGAGCTGCCTTACGGCTCGCACAAAATCGAATGGACCGTCACGGACGACTGCGGCAACCAAACCACCTGCGAATACAGTTTCGTCGTGAAAGATGCACGTCCGCCGGAAGTCACTTGCAACCCCTTCTCCCTGACCATTTTCGACAACGCTCCTGTGACGCTTCAAGTGAGCAACATCCTGCAAATTGCGACTGACAACCATACGCCCCCAGACCTCTTGGTGTTTGGCCTTAAAAAAGGCGGCGGCCCCGACTTCCCAACCGAAACCTCCCTCGAGTTCAACTGCGCCGATTTGGGGAACAACTCGGTACAACTCTGGGCAATGGACTTGGCTGGCAACACGAATTTTTGCACCGCGCAAGTAACCGTGCTCGTCGGCGACACCTCCTGCCAAAACATCAACTTCGATGTGGCTGGGCAACTGACCACCGAACTGGGAGCTGCCGTCGCGCAAGCAACGATACTCCTCACAGTCTCTCCACCGCCTACCAATTTGAGCACCGACAACGACCCGCAGGGCTTTTATCAGTTCAAAAGCGCGGTGCCGCTCAACGGCGACTACTCCGTGATGCCCGTCAAGAACATCAACCACCTCAACGGAGTCAGCACCGCCGATTTGTTGCTCATCAGCAGACACATACTGGCCATTGACCCGCTCGGCAGCCCTTACAAGATGATTGCAGCCGATGCCAACAAGTCGAACTCCATCACGACCTTCGACATCGTGGAGCTGCGCAAACTCATCCTCGGCATCTACGACGAATTGCCCGCCAACACCTCTTGGCGTTTCGTGGACAAAAATTTCGATTTCCCAAATCCCGAAAACCCGTTTGAAACACCGTTCCCCGAAAGCATCTCCCGCGACAATGTAAGTGTCAGCCACACAAACGAAGACTTCGTGGGCGTGAAAGTGGGCGACGTGAACAACTCGGCAAGCGGCGATAGCCTGCTGACCTCCGATGACCGTTGGGACACCACGCTGTTCTTCGACGTGAACAACCGCACGGTGCAGGCAGGCGAAGTGTTGAGCATCCCGTTCCGACCTGCCGCCGCCCTGCTGGGGTATCAGTTCACGCTGGATTTCCACCACTTGGAACTCTTGGAAGTGGTGCCGGGCGAAGGAATCAGTCTGGCCAACTTCGGGGTGTTTGAGGATGCCCTCACCACTTCGGTCGAACATGGCGCACAGGCGTTCTCCGTCGTGTTCCGCGCGCGAAAAGCCGGGCAATTAAGCGATATGCTCTCCATTTCCAGCCGCATCACACGGGCGGAAGGGTATGAGCTGGAGGAAGGAGATTCCCACAACGCATTCAACTACGCCAACATCGCCTTGCGCTTCGACGATGGCACCAACGTCCGGCCAGGGTTTGCGCTCTACCAGAACCGTCCGAATCCGTTCGACGCGCACACCCTCATCGGCTTCCAATTGCCCGAGGCCTGCGATGCCACGCTGCGCGTCTTTGATGAGACGGGGCGCTTGCTCCACGCACACTCGGCACATTACCCAAGCGGCTACAACGCCATCCGGCTCGACCGGCATCTCGTCGAGGCTAAGGGAGTGTTGTACTACAAACTGGAAACGCCAACAGAAAGCGCCGTGCGGAAGATGGTGGTGTTGAGATAAATCGCGGCAACATGAGTCGGCGGGCTCAGGGCAAACGCATCAAAATACAACCGACCTCGGAGAGGTTTGATATTGGGTAGAACACAGAGCACCAACATTCGACCCCTCCGGGGTCGTAAACATCGCGAAAACGGGGCGTTTCTACTACCAACATTTGACCTCTCCGAGGTCGGTTGTATTTTGATGCGCTTGCCCTGAGCCCTATTGGGAGAGTGTTTGTTCAGTAATAGCACTCACCGGGGTTCAAGCACCACCGCTACTTCCCCACAATCTCAAATCCCTGTTTTAATTGGTAGCCGTCCTTATCCACCAGCGTCAGTTGATGCGCACCCACTGCTGGTTGCAGCGCCATTTGGTGAAACGTCTTCGTGCTACCGAGATAAACCCCGTCCAAGTGCCAAAACACCTCCGTGTCGGGCTTGCGATGCGCCACCCGGAACACCGTGCTGCCTAATTGTCCATCCAAATCCACCGGAACATAAATTCGGGTGGCACTTTTAGGGTAAATCAATTGCATCGGGCTGTTTTGCTGCGCCGAGTTGGAAGCCAAACAATCCGCCCGAAACGGCGGCGGAGATTGATACCACGGGTTTTTGGTTTTGAAATAATACTCCTCCACAGGCGGCAACACGAACCACGCTCGGTGTTGCATCGAAGCAGGCGACTCGCAATCGCTGTTGACCTGCCAAGCCCCGCTCGCATCCAGATGCAGCCATTGATGGTATGGGCAAACAGCCGCTTTCAAGCCACTTTCTGGAATCCAGACCGTATCCACGTCACAATAATCGCCTGCTCGAAAACCACTTTGGCGACACACTGCCGCTTCTTCCATGTCATCGTAAGGTGGGTAAAACCACTCCGTCGCCCCCCCGCCGGGCAACTGCTCAAAAATCTCGAACAGCACCGGCGCAGCCAATTCCACGCCCAACAGCCCGGGTCGCCCTTCGCCGCTCGCATTGCCGACCCACACGCCCACCGCGTAGCGCGGTGTCGTCCCGGCAGCCCAGGCATCGCGGAAGCCAATGCTCGTCCCTGTCTTCCAAGCAATGGGGCGACTGGCCGAAAAGAGTTCCCATTCGCCCGCGCTGTTGGGGCGCTCCACCTCGCGCATGGCCTCGAAAGTGTGCCAGATGGCGCCGGCGCTAAGCAATTGGGGAGTGGTGAGTTGGGGAGTTGAGGGGTTGAGGGGTTGAGGGGTTGAGAAAAAATTGGGTGGGCGAAAATCGTCGGGCGCGTAGCGGCCGTTGCGGTCATAGAAACTGCCCAATGTGCGAGCCATGCAAGCATACACGTTGGTGATGTCGAGCAAATTGGCTTCCGCGCCACCGAGAATGAGCGAGAGTCCGTAGTGAGCGGAAGGGCGGCTGAGGGTGGAAATGCCGAGGCGCTGAAGGTTGAAGTGGAATTTTTCAAGGCCATACTGCTGAAGCAGCAACACGAAGGGAATGTTGAGCGAGCGGATGAGGGCGCGTTTGGCTGGCACCATGCCGTCGTAGCTTTCATGGAAGTTTTCGGGGCGGTAGTTGCCCAATTGCGTCGGCACGTCGTGGAGCAGGCTCTTGGGGAGGATGTCGCCACTTTCGAGCGCGAGGGCATAGAGGTAAGGTTTCAAAATGCTGCCCGTGCTGCGTGGCGCGGCGATGATGTCCACCGATTCGCCGTGTTCCTTGCCCGCGTCCGAGATGTTGCCGACGTAGGCCAACACATCGCCGGTTTGCACATCCAGCACCACAGCGGCCATGTTGTGCACCCCATTTCCCCGGCAAATCGCGTGTCGCCGTTGCAGGATTTCGATGACGCGGCGTTGCAAGTGGAGGTCAATCGTGGTGTGGAAGCGGTTGAGGGTGGAGGGCTTTTTTTGGCCTTCTACCCTACCCTCTACCCTCAACCGGTCGAGCAGATGGGGCGCGAGTTGCGGCAGGGGAACGGGTTCGTCGGGCAGCGGTTCTTCTTTGGAAAGCTCGCACACGACGGCGGTGAGATTGCCCTTGTCGCGCAATTTTTCCAGCAAACGGTTTCTTTTTTTTAACAAAAAATCGCGATTCCTGCCGGGGTGAATGAGCGCGGGAGCGTTGGGCAAAACGGCTAATGTCGCCGCTTCGGCCCAAGTCAGCAATTCAGGTCGTTTGCCGTAATAGCGCCACGAAGCGGCTTCAAGCCCCACCACGTTGCCGCCAAAAGGGGCATGGGCTGCATAGAGGCCAAGTATTTCGCGTTTGGAATAAGTCAGTTCGAGCCGGGTGGCCATGAACATTTCCACCATTTTTTGCCAAACGGTGCGCGGCGGGTTGTCGCGCATGAGTCGCGCCACCTGCATGGTGAGGGTGCTGCCGCCGCTGACCACGCGCCGATGTTGCAAGTTGCTCCACAAGGCTCTGCTCAGACTCAAGGGGTCCACGCCGGGATGCCACCAAAAGCGTTTGTCCTCAAATGCCACCACGCAGGCGGCATATTTTTCAGGAACCGAATCAGTCAGGGGAAATCGCCACTGCCCGTCCGCCGCGATGCGGGCGCCCAACAATTCGCCGTCCCGGTCTTCCACAACCACTGAAATGGGTTTGTCGAACAAGGGGCGCGGCAGGCAAACGAGCCAGAGCAGGAAGAGTGCGAGACAGAAAACGCTCGTTTTGGGGCGCCGACGAACGAGGGCCACAAACCTTATACCCGCTTTCCGAAAGCTGTCTTTCGGAAAGCGGGGCATCCTTTTTTTTATGTCCCATTGAAATCGCACGGCCTGTTTTTGGGAGACAAATGTCGTTTAATTCATCGGACGAATGCGCAACTTTGAGCAGCAAGAGGCATGGATATCCAGCATCTCATCCGGCACGGGTGCATTTCAAATTGTCGCAAGTAAATCGGAACGCTGTTCCGATATATGCCGGAACAGCGTTCCGGCGTACATAAGCGACAATTTGAAATGCACCCTCCGGCGCCTACTGTTTCACGACTTTGTTCCTAAAGACTACTTGACCATCGCGGTGCAATACCAGAAAGTAAAGTCCGGGCAGGCAATTGGTCATGTCAAGCATTTCGGGCAGACCTTTCCATTGACGCACGGGGATTCCCGCAATATTAAAAAGCGTCAGGACTCCATCCGAAAATGGCAGTGAATGGCTCAATCGGCAAGTCGTCGCGACGGGGTTCGGCTCGATTCGCACGTTTTCGAGGTAAGCAGGCGCGTGGGTGGAAATGCCACCTTCGCAGTTCAAAGTGTCGGCGGGACGAAAAATTTTGTCGTCTTGTTTGAACGACACCAAATGGGTATTCAGTCCATCAATGAAAAAATCGCAAGAAAGGTTCTGTAAGAAAAAATAGCCGCAAACACACTGTTGCCACTCTGATTGCAGGCTCTTTATGAAGCCAATGCCTTCCGCGATGTAAAAAGTGGAAAAGCCTCTATAAGGGGCACCCACTACATGGGCTTTCTGAACGCGCACTCCGGTGAAATCGCCCAAGTCCACAACTTGAATCGAGTCCACCTGATAGGTGAACAAGCCCACATCAAGGGTCTCGCCTTCTATCATGTCAAAGTCATACACCTTTTGAAACGAGGAGCCGTTTTCGGAGATGAAAACCTTGTCGCTGATTTCATAGGCATATCGAAAATACCCTTTCGTTCCTCTCATTTTTTTGCAAGGCTTGCCAGCAATAACGGTGTCGCCCACTACGGTCAGCGTGTCGCAGCCAAATGAGCCTACCCAGCCGAGTTCCATGCAAAATTCCCATTGTTGGCCCGTTTCGAGCCACTTGATTTGTGCCTCCGTTGCGGTGGCGTAAAGAAGGGAAAGCAAAAGCAAGAATTGTCTCATGGTGAAAAAGTTGAGTGGTTTGTGAAAAGAAAATTCAAAAAGTCACCAATACGCGCTCCGTTTGCAGCGCCCCGCCCCGGCCCTCCAACACCAGCACATAGATGCCGGGGGACAAAGACCGCGTCGGCACTTCCGCTTGGCTGTTCTCCAGCACCTTTTGCTCCGATGCCAGCCGGCCTGCCGCACTAAAAAGCCGCAAGCGGCCTTCGCCGAATCCCTCGCCCAGCCGCACTTCTATTGGCATACCCGGGCGAGGCATATTGGTTCGCAGCAAAAAATAGGGAGGCCTTTCCAACGAGCCGCCGCCCGGTTCTTTTGTGTCGGTCAAATAAAACTCCACATCGCAGTCCGGCATGAGGCAGCCATTGCCGTCCAATTTAAGCAGTATCGCATCATAGTTGCCCCCAGTCCCAGCATGTCTGTAATAACCAGCTATCAGCATCCCGCCATCGGAGGTGCCCATCACCTTTTGAAATCTCATGCGGTCGTTGGGTTTGTCAACGGGCGACCTGAATTTTCTATGCCACAAGTAATGCCCGTCAGCAGAGATGCAGCGCAGCCACTCAAAATAGTCCGGCGTGCCGGTAAACACGATATTCCCGTTGGTCAGCACCGACATATCGTGGCAAAGTTGCGAGTTGATGCCCGGCGGTGAGTAAGTCCACAACGAGTCGCCGTCGGGGGTGAGTTTCTGCACGATGGGGTCAGCACCCCACGGGTAGTTGTTGTAGCCCCCCTCCACATACATCAGGATATTGCCGTCGGAGGCCATGACAAGCTCATAGGAACGTCCCATCACGGTGGCTTCCTTTTGCCATTTCAATTTCAGGTTGGAGTCCAAGCGATTCAGAATTGGGTGGTAGCGCGTGTTCCAGCGCGCAAAAAAGCAGAAGAATATGTCCCCGTCGGGCAGGATGACCGGATTGCCGCTGTCGCCGCCTTCGTAGCCAGCATAAAGCACAGGCGGGTAGTTGATCTTGATATCGTCCAACAAGTCCCCTTCGGCGTTGCATTTCAGCAAAAACATGGAATTGGGTGTATCATCATATCTATAATACACTCCTGTCACCACAAAGTCCCCATTCGGCCAAGTGGCTATTTGCTCGGTCCAATAATACTCATAGTAGCGGTAAGATTCTTTGTAGAGTTTGTTCCAGATGATTTCTCCCTGTTGACTCACCTTGATAACAAAAACGGCGGCGGTTGTGTCGCTGGTGGCTATCCGACCACACACCAAGAGGGTGCTGTCGGGCGCCAAGACACAGCGATGGGGAGTGATGGGGGAATCAGAGAAATAGACTACAGGCTCCGGGGTGCAGGCCCACACCAGCTCGCCCTGTTTGTCCACTTTTATCAATACTGGGGGGATGGGCGCACCTTCCACATATTGGCAAGCCATCATAATGACGTATCCGTCACTCACCTCAACCTGCGACCACGGCCAATCGGTCATGGAGAAATCGTATTTTTTTGTCCAAGTGTTCTGGGCGCCAAGCAACAAGGGAAGCAAAAGAGAGAGGTAAAAAATGAAGTGTTTCATAACGGAGAAAGAAGTGCAGCCGATGGCACTCGCGGGTGCCATCGGCTGTGGGTTAAGGGAAGCAATCAGTATTTTACCAGTTTTTGCGTGGCAATTGATTTGCCATTGCGAGTCAGACGCACCAAATACAAACCTGACGGCAAATTGCCGATGTTCAAATTCGTGAGCGATGAAGTAAGCGTTTGGGTGAAAACTTGGCGCCCAGCCAAATCGGTCACGAGCATGACGGTGACGACATCCTCTTGCCAATCAGCGACAACTACCAAAACTTGTTCGCCAACGGGGTTGGGGCGCATGGTGAAAATGGGCGCATCAGGAAGGAGCAAAGGATTTTTCATGTGGAACTCAACCCATTTAAGCAAGTGAGACACAATCAAAATACACAGCATTCTGATGTCTGTTACAAATTTAACAAGCACCTATCTTAAAATCCAAGTAGCATTTGTTTCGCAAAATCGAAAATTGAGCGCATTATGCGAACCGCAATTGTTGTCCAATCTCCGTTACTTTTGAAAACCCAACCGTTCCTTTCATATTGCACACGATTTGGCCCTGATTTGTACAGAACGAATCTTCGATGTTAATTCATGTAGTTCCGCCAATTCTGGCAAAAACGACATCGTGTCCCTACCCTCAAGAGGCATTTAACCATTCACAATCCAATACGCGAGGCACGCACCACTCAATGCGTCACCACCACTTTCCCGCTCACCACCTCATTTTCAAAAAAGCACCTGAACCAGTAAGCACCCGTCGGCAAGTCACGCGGATGCCAAGCCACGAGGTTGTCTCCCGTGTTCACCGCAATGTTGTTCAGGGTAGTCGTCACGCGGCCATCAGCGCCGAGTAATTCAATACGCACCGTCTGCATCCGCACGGCCTGAATCAAAAACCAAGCGGATTCATTGGCAGGGTTGGGCACGCATAAGACGTTGTTTCGAGTGAAGGAAGAGGCATCGGCGCTGGAGGTCGTCGCCCCATTTTGCGTCACCAACAAGTTTCTGACAATCTGTCCATTGCAGCCCGTAAAATTAAGCGTGACCGTTCGGCCCGCCACGGAATCGTTGGCTGCCGCCGCGACGGTCAGCGTTACCGTGTCCGCCCCACCCGATGGCGGGGTCACCGTCAGCCAGGCAGGCACGTTCGCCGCACTCCAATCGCAATTGGTCGTCAGCACCAGTTCTTGGCTCCCGCCATCGGCAGGGAAATTCACCACGGCGGGCACGAGCGTCATTTCCGGCACCACTTTTTTGATGGTCAGCCTGTAATCCTCCACCTCGCCGAAGTCGAACAAGTCACAGGCGCTCGATGCCTCGTCGCGCCGCATACTCACCCGCATCCGCACGTTGCCCGGGAGAGACACGGCGGGCAGCGTTATGTCGCCCGACACCGGGCCAGCGCTTCCAGAGTGCGCGAAGACCAATTCGTCGTCGCCAAATTGATTGTCCTTGTTGAAATCAATCCAAACGGCCCAAGCCTCGGCGAAGGGCGTATCCGAAAAGCCGGGCTTCAAGTCAATGGCAAACGTCTCGCCTTGAAGCAATTCCGTGGTGAGATGGGTAAAATCATTGTAACCCCAGTCGTTGCCAGAAACCTGTTCGATACTGCCAAACGACACACTTTCAATCCACTCCCGCGGCAAGGTGCCCTGTACGGCAGCGGCGCTACCGTAAGCATTGCAGTATTGGCTGCAACCCGTCGTCTGAAAGGTCTGAATAGCCGAATACCCGCCCGTTTCGCTCCCACAAATCGCCTGCACCCGAAACTCATACTGCGTGCAAGGCTTCAAATAGGCCAAAGTCAGTGAAGTGCCTGCAACGTCTTGCCACAACTGCCACTCCGCTTCGCCCGCCTCGCGCCATTCCACTTCATAGCCAAGCGCCACATTCACCGTGCCCCATTGCAAGGTGGCCACACGCGGCTGGACGTTTGCAGCAGAAAGGTTGCTCACGGGCACACAACTTTGAAGCGGTTCGAGGTCCGATTCCCACAGACCGCGCCCATAAGTGGAAGCCCGGATTTTTCCTGTGCTGTGCCGAATTTCCAATTCCGTGATGATGACGTTGGGCAGCCCCTCGTTGAACAGTTCCCAATCCGTCGCGCCAGCCTCCCGGCGAAAAACGCCCACGTCCATGCCCATATAAAGCACCCCTTTGCTGTGGGGCTGCACCAACACACAATTTGCAGGGATATTGGGCAAGGTGCCGGAGATGTTGGCCCACGTCGTGCCGCCCGTTGTCGTGACAAACACCTTTTGACCCGCCGTGTATCCCCCAAGTGTCACAAACGCAATGTTCGCATCGTGCGGGTCCACGGTCAGGTAAGTGATGCCTTCGTTGGTGGGCAAATTTCCGGTCACGTTGCCCCAAGTGTCGCCGCCATTGGTGGTCAAAAACACTTGGTCGCCATCGCTGACGTATATCACCGCGCTGTTGGAAGGCGCCACTGCGATGTGCTGCAAATCAAACACCAGATTCAGGGAAGAAATACTCGTCCAATCATTCCCCTGATTCGTGCTTTTAAAAACATCCCGATACCCCACATAAATCGTGGAGTTGATGTTGGGGTCCATCACGAAAGGCGTCACCCATGCGCCCTGCGGCTGCCCCGGCACGTTTTGGTGAATGTTCGTCCACGAATTGCCCCCATTCGTGGAGCGGCGAATGTTGCCCGATTGGTATTCGCCGTACATGATATTGGAATTGGTAGGGTGAATAAAACACTCCATGCCATCGCCGCCGATATTGTCCGTCCACCCCCCCGAATTGCTGCGCAGCTTGGTTCCGTTGTCTTGCAAGCCGCAAATCACCTTGTCGTCCGATTGCGACACTCCCAAGCGATACATCTGGCTAATTGCCAAATTGCCGCTGATGTCCTCCCACGACACGCCGTCGTCCGTTGTCTTGTAAATGCCGCCATCGCATCCTTGATACAGCACATTGTCCAACCAAAGCAGGGCGTGTTTGTCGGCGTGGTTCACGGGCACGCCGCTGGGGGCACCGTTGTGCCAAAACGTGGCGAGGCTCCAAGAGACACCGCCGTCGCTCGATTTCCACAAATTCACGCCGCCCACAAAAATCAGGTTGGAATCAGTGGGACTGACAGCCACACACAAGTCGTACCAGCCCTGCCCCCTATCACTGGAACCCGTGGAAGAGCCATCCAGTAAATTGGGCGTGGAAGATTTCAAGGCAAAATTGCTGCCGCTGTTGGTCGAGACATACAACCCGTTGAAAGAACCGTAGGTCGCCGACGCATCGGAACTGCTGGCGGCCACCACCATGTCCTTATGAGCGGGTGTCACTGCCAACACCACCCGCCCTGAATTCGGAATGGTCTGCACATTGGCCCAAGTGGCCCCGCCATTGATGGACTTGCGCACTTGGTTGTTCGTCGCGGCATACATGACCTCCGGCGCGCCGGGTTTGAATCGCACGTCGAAAAAATTGCCGTTCGACACTTTGGCCCAAGTCGCGCCCCCGTTGGTCGTGCGATACATCCCGTCGCTAGTGGCCGCCAGCACCGTAGTCGGCGTGGTCGGATGCACCACGATGTGGCGTATATATCGGTAATTAGTGAGATTCCATGACAGGCCGGTAATGTTCCAAGTGAGGCCGCCATCCGTTGATTTCAAAATCCCAATCGAAGGCTCAAAGTTGCCAAACCCGTCGCCCGTGCCGAGATACATCACCTTCGGATTGAGCGGGTCAATGGCCACGGCCGTCACGCTGAGCACCGTCAGTTGGTCCGTGTGGGTCGTCCATGTCACGCCGCCATTTTCCGTTTTCCACAAGCCACCCGTTGGCGCGCCCACCCAAATCGTGTTGGCATCGTTCGGGTCAAGCGCGATACAATTGACCCGGCCAATACCGTTGTAGCCCGAAGCGGAATAGTTTGGCCCCATGCTCGTCCAGTTAGCTGCCGAAATACCGCCTTTCCCGGGGCGAGCCGCCAAGTAATTGCCCCATTCTATTTCCTTGATATTCGCGGGCGGAAAACTCCCGTCGGGCAAAACACGACTTTGCCAGAACCATTCCCAGCGCTTGAACACGTTGTAACCCTGGCCTTTACCCGGCGTTTTTCCTTCCCAAAAATCATAAAATGCCTGCCGCAAGGAGGGATAATCAGCAGCAGGGTTTTCGGCGGAAGTCCAATTTTGAGCAAAAAGCGGCTGTACAGCCACCCACAGCAAGAACACGAAAGCAAAGCGGTTTTTCATCCAAATAAAAATATAGTGAAACAAAACAATCAGCAAACCTAAGGCATCAAACAGACTTGGCGGTGTCGGGTGTTTGCAATTTTTGAGGAAACTGGCATTTTCGTATTCATACCCCCTCCTCCCCCAACGAAGGCGCCCCGCCCGAATGCTCGGGCGGGGCGCTTGAGTTGTTCCGACGGGAAGCGGCGCCTTTGCGGGGGCGTCGCCCCTGCGGGCGCTTACCTCGCCTGGATCATCTTCCTCGTCTCCGAGTCGGTCGCGGTCTCGAGCCTGTAGTACATCAGGCCGCCGGCGCCCAGCAGGGCGCGGTCGACGGCGATGGCGTTGTGGCCCCTGGCGAACGAGCCTTTCTGGGTGAACAGCAGGCGGCCGCTCTCGTCGAACACCGTCAGCGTGGCGTCCGTTGCCTCCGGCAGGTGGAAGCCGATGAGCGTCTTGTTCACGAACGGGTTGGGCTGGTTCTGGTACAGCTCGAAGCCGACGCCGGCGACGGTGGGGCCGCCCGCGCCGTTGAAGCGCAGCGCCACCCCATGCAGGTCGCCCGACGCGGCGAGTAGGCCTCCGCCCGCGTGATGCGGCTCGACGCCCAGCATCTCGCTCAGGCGGCGGCCTCGCGGCGCGGAACGTCACCGAGAACTCGCCCGCCTCGAATCGCGAGGTCAACAGACGTGGTCAGCGGCGAACACGCCGAAGTTCGGCGCCCTCACCCGCTCGCCCTCCTCGATGGAGGCCACCTCGAGGCCCGACAGGCCAGCGTGAACTGCCAGCCCTGCCTTGGCGGCTCGGCGGCGCGGAACGTCACGGTCGCGGCTCGCCCGCGCGCCAACTCGCGGTCGTCCACGTCGAACAGCAGCGCGCCCGACGACGATTAATCGCCGCACGTGCAACTTGGCTCCGGTATGGCCGTGCCGTTCGTCGCCCACCTTCACCGCCACGAAGTCGTCCGACAGGTGGTGCCCTGCACGTCGGCGGCGGACACCGTCTCGGGGAACTGCGTCTGGAAGGGTTGGGGTTGGGGAACGCGAACGACTTGTCCACGAACCTCCGGGAGGTGTTGTTCGGCAGCTCGTCGTACAGCCCCAGTATCGAAGCTGCGCAGCTCCACGACGTCGAACGTCGTGATGGGCCCGACTTGTTCGCGTCCGCCGCTATCATCCTGTACGGGCTGCTCGGGCTCGAGGCGGGATGTGCCGCGAGATGAGCACCGGGTCGTGCGTCGACACCCGTTGAGCGGGTTGTCGTCCTTCGCGGCGTCACCACCGTGTAGCTTGCCGCCCAGCGGGGCCGCGCCCAGGGAAGGCGTACGCGCCCTGCGCGTCACGCTCGACAGCGCCTGCGACGACGCGCCGGACACCAGGCTGCACCGGGGCGTCCTCCAACCCGGCGCCGGACTCCGTCTTCAGCCGGCGGCCTGCCGTCGCCTTGTCGCCCGGGACTGCCAGTTGCCCGCACGTTGTCCTGCACGTCGAGTACGTCGGCAGAAGTCGGCGTTGCCCGCCAGATCCTGCGCCCACGAAACCACGCCTGCTCGCCCAACTCCGCGCAGGTGAACGTCACCGGCGTGACAGGGTTTGCCCTGCGCGTCGACCGGGAAGCCCGTGCCTGGCCGGCCTTGCGGACCGTACCTCAACAGGCTCGACGGCGGCGCGGTTGTCCTCGCCGTACTGCAAAAGTCGGGCGCCCACAGCGTGAGCATGCCCGTCGGCATGATGTTCGCCGACAGCCCGTGCAGGCACACCACCGTCGGGGAGGCGCCTGCAGTCCCTCACCACAGGCGATGTACTCGCGTCTCCTCGTTGCCGCAGCCGTCGCTCACCGTCCACTTTATCTTGTGCGCGTCCCGTGGGGCGAGCGCGGGACCCACGCCCGGCAGCCCCAGCGGGTTGGCGGCGTCGGCGAAGCACGCCTGCGTCTTCCACTGCACCGGCGCCGTCCGGCTCGTCCCAGACACCGACTGGTGCACCGCCCACGGTATGTCTGCGCGGCGGCACCGGCGGCCGTCGAAACACCCGCGGCGTGCCGCCAGCTGTAGTTCGGCGTGTTCAGGTTGTTGTGGCTCACCGTGCCGGGGCGGCGGGTTGTTGCTCGACACCACCGTCTCCATCGTCCGTCGCCGTCAAGGTCGAGGAACAGCAGGAACGTGACGCTCACGTTCGGGCCGGAGCACAGATCCGTCGCCGTCACGCTCAGCGGCGCGTCGCCCTCGCAAGGTCATTACTGCGACACCCCGTCCCACCAGTACGACTGGTTCCACAGCAGCAGGTCGTTCGCCGACAGGTCGCAGTACTCAACCGGGAGGCGGGCACGAGGCGAAGACGAGGCTTCTGGTTGTCTATTATCTTGATGATCACTTGTACCGGTAGCAGTTCGCCGTCGCGGACCAAGAACGTGCAGAAGTTCGTCGGCGCTGGCCGGGGCGACAGCCACGCTCGTCGGCGCCCACGGGGCGGGCGTGCCGCACGGCGAAACCGTCGGGCCCACGTCAGGTTCTGCGAGTTCGCCGTCGCGTTCGGCTCCGGGTTCGGCACCGTCACGCACCCCCGTTCAGGTTGTGGTGCACCGGTTGATGATGGTCACGTCCGCTCTGTATCTTGAAGCACGCGTCCGGAACCACCGTGAACACCCTGATCCTCGAACGGCTTGCCCAGCGGCTCGCAGTCACGGGCGCCGGCGAACGTCGGCCGCGCCGCTTCGGTGCCAATCCCGTCGCACTGCGTCACGATGGCGTCGTTGAACGCACCCAGTAGTCCTGCTCGTACGTCACCGTCACCCGCTGCGTGCACTGCGCGGAGTTGCCCGCGCAGTCCAGCGCCGGAACGTCGCGTGATCGTCCCCGGTTGCACAGCGTGTCGAACAGCGACAGGTTCCGCGCCTCCATCACGTGTCGGGCAGCAGTTGTCGGCGCCCGTGGCGGCCGTACGCCCATAGGCTCGGGTCGAACGACTCGCACGACACCGTCACGCTCGCGGCGCGTCGCACGGCTTGATCTTCGTCCTCACCAGCACCCGAACCATGCAGTCGTTGTGGTTCTTGTTGCGAAGTCCACGCCCGGAACACCACCGTCACCGTGACCACGGCGTTGAGCAGCAGAACTCCACCGTCGGCGAAGTCGTCCGGCGAGCCGTCGCGCATCACCGCTCATCCGCCTGACCTCGGAAACAGTCCAGGCAGCAGTTGTCCCGTCCCCTGATTGCGAACGTCGAGGCGTTCTGGCGCGACTTGCCCGGCGCCCAGCGCCACCTGCGTGAACTGCGTGCACGCCACCGACGGAGCCACGTCCTCCACGCTCACCGTGATCGTCCCATCCGTGATGTTCCCGCACTGGTCCTCCACGAGTACTTTGTCTTATCTTGCCGCAAAGCCGCGCCATTATCAGATGCCGTCTGCCTTTTACGCCGGCGGTGTGGTGGATCTTAACCTGCAGTCGCGCGTGCCGTCTGGGCGGAGGCAGCGTGCGGACCGTTTGCCGCGTTGTGCTGGCTCGCCGCATTTATCACGTACCACCCGTGCGCCGCGTCGTACGCGAAGTTCGAGAAGTCTATCGTCGGCGGCGTCCAGCACCTTGACGTACTGCGTGCGTCACGCTCTCCAGCGCCCCGCCGTGCACCAGTCCGTTATCTTCCACGTCCTGATTATCTTGTAAGAGCCGGGGCACACCGCCGCCTGCTCGTCGGTGTGGCTCACCGACGGCCCGCAGGCGCCGCTGCCGTCCGTCGTGATCGGCGTGCCGCCGACGCGCGGCCAGCCCGTCACCGCCGGAGGCGGAGGGCTCGACGGAAGGGCGTCACAGGCGTACTCAGCGTCCGCCGGGAACGTCACACAGGATACCTTGCCGCGAAGCTGTCTATGACACGGAGGCACGTCGAGTTCCCCACGCGTCCGTAACCACCCACGTCAGAAGCACCCGTCAGCACCGCGGGGTTCTCGGAGCACGAGTACTGGACGTAGTCGTCTGGCGCGACAGCGCCGCCGAGCAGTCCTACCACGTCGAGCCCCCGTCAGCGACGAGTTGTCCTCGTCTGGGTGCACAGTATCGACACGTCAGCAGGGCACGCCGCCGGCGGGAAGCTGTCCTCCACCTTCACGCTGCCCAGCACACGTTGCCGCCAAGCAGATTGCACCACCCGGTAGGCGTACGTCTTGCCGATGTCGTCGGCGTTCAGCACGGCAGGCACCCACGACGTTGCCGTACGGCGGCACCTTGTCAGGCTCCACGACCTTGTAGTCGTCGTAGCAGAAATGGCTGCCCTCAACGTCGTCCGGGCTCAGCGCCTTGACGCAGTCGGGCCAGCGACACGTGCAGCAGGTCGTTGCACACCACGCTGGCGGCGTGCCCACCACCTGCACGAACTTCATTATCATCTGCTGGCAGCCGGGGTCGGCGAGCGCCGCCAGCTCGCTGCCGCTCACCACGGCCGTTCACCCGGATGAACGGCGTGGCCGTCCACGTCGAACGTCGCCGCCACCTTGTGCGAGCCGATGCCCAGCGACGCGGCGTTGAACGTCCCCGTCGCCACCCCGTTCACCGTGATCAGCGATCACCGTGCCGGAGCGCCGTAGTTCTCGCCCACCTGTATCTGGAACGGCGGCGTGCTCAGGCAGAACGGGTCGTCGGGTTCCAGGAACACCGGCGTCGGGTAGTAGCACTTAACTTAGATATCGTCAGGGACTGGCCCTGCGTTCTTCACCGTGATCAGTGTACCCCACGCCGTCGACGTGAACGCCGCGAAGCGTGTAGTACACCATCTCATCGGCCTCGTCGACCGCCCCGTTGCCGTTGTTGTCGGGCCGTCGGCGCTGCCCATCACAGGACGGTGCCCACCGGAAGGGCACCGGGGAGGCGAGGCGCCGGGCTGTTCGGCGGTACAGCCCTGGTTCGCCGTCAGCGTCGAGGTCTGCCACTCCAGCGCCCATATCTGAACGACCTCCCGGAACTGCCCGTTGTCGAGCGTCGTGGCGTTGTTCAGGCACTCGCACTTCACCGACCTCGCAAGGTCGTACTCCGAGACACGCACTTGCCGATGCCCTCGACAACCGTCACCACGGCCGTGCACGTCCCGCTGTTGCCGCACGGGTCAGTGACGACCAACGTCACGTCGTTCGGCCCCAAGGTCGTGCACCCGAGCGTGCCCGGGACGGCCTGATACGTCAGGTGTTGCGGCGCAGCGCGGTTGTCCCGTCGAGCCGTCGTTGATGCCCGCGCCCGTGACGGTCGCGACCCCGGGCTGTGCGGGCGTCGCCGTGACGTTCTTGCACTTGGCCACGGCGGGAGTGGTGTCGACCACCGTGATGACCTGCGTGTGCACGCGCGTGCCCGCAGCGTCCGTCACCGTCCACGTCCGCGTGATGGAGTAACAGCCAGAAGCAGCACTGCGCGGGGTCGGCGCACTTCGTGCTGGTCTCGGTGAACCCCTATGACCCCGGTCCCCGGGCCGTGCAGTTGTCGCTCACGTCGCCGTTGTCCAGCGGCAGCGCGTATCAGCCCAGGCGTTGCCCATGAACACGCAGGCTCGTCGGGATCGCGTCGCACTCCACCGTGATGTCCGCGGGCATCGTGATGTCCGCGTCGAACTCCGGCTTCTGGGTGTCGACCACCAGCACGGAACGAGCAGGCCGCCGTGTTGCCGTGCACGTCCGTCGCCGTGTACGTCACCGTCAGCGGGGAGGGCGACACCGGAACGTCGGAGCCGTTCGCCGGAGGCCGCCCGTCTGGGCTGGACGATATGCCGCAGTTGTCCGTCGCCACCGGGATGGGCCAGTTGAAGCTCGCCGAGCACTTGTCGGCGTCGTTGCCCACCATCACCATCGAGACCGGGCAGTTGGCGAACTTGGGCGCCTCAGCGTCGGTCACCACGACACGACGATCGAGCAGGGAGGCCGTGTTGCCGGCCTTGTCGTCACCGTCCGGGAGACTTCCCGTGTTGCCGACCGGGAAGGTCGCCCCGGCGAGCGTCCACGGGTTGGGCGCGGTCACGTAACTGATGCGATATCCTCGCGCCGGGGCGGTTGTCAGCGAACGCCGGGTCGAGGATGCCGCTCAAATCGTTCTCGAGCACTGCCCGGGGTCGTTCACGAACGCCGTCGCGCCCGCCGTCGGGCAGGTGATGGTCGACGCATTGCGCGTCCTCGATTTTCCCTTTGCTCCGAGCAGGTCGCGGTGTGTTTGCCGCTCGCGTCGGTCACCGTCCAGATGACGGTGGTCGTGCCGACGGGGAACTCGGCGCCCGGCGAGGCTCGGCGAGCTGTTGTGGCTGTTCTTAATCGTCGCGCCGGGGCGGTTGTCGGAGAACGAGGCCGGGTCGAACTCGATGCCGACGACCGTGTACGGCACTGGTCGGGGGTTGTTCGGGCGGAACCCGGGTTGGCGATGTTCGAGCAGTCGACGATCGGGGCTCCTCGTCGTACACCTCCACGTCGAAGGAGCAAACTGCGGGTGCCCGCTCTCGTCCACCACTGTGTACGTCACCACGGAGGCGCCCTTGTTGAACACCGTGCCCGAGGCGTCGCCGATTGCCGGATTTTGTGGTCGCCCCGGATATCTCGTACGCTATCGTCACCGGGCAGTTGTCGTACGCGTACTGGAGGCCGATGCCGTTGACGATGGCCGTGCAGGCGGCCAGATTCGTCACCGTCTCACCCCCGTTGGGGCAGGTGATGACCGGGGTCAGGTCGAGCACCGCCACCTGCGTCGTGCAGCGGGCGATGTTGCCGTGGTCTCCACTTCCAGTATCACGTCGAGCAGCCCGTTGAGGGCAATATGTCGGCGCAGGAGAAGTAGACAAACTGCCCGAACGCGCCGCCGCGGCTGATCTCCTTGCGCGACGAGGCACCCAGTTGTCCTGGCTGTCGTTGTTCGCCGCCACCGTCAGCAACAGGCCCGTCGCCGTCGAGCACCACGTCTATCTGAAGCCGCGGCACATCGCCACCGGCGGCTCCGAGTCGGTCACCACGTAGGTCACCGAGCAGGGCAGCCATGTTGCCGGCACGTCCGTCGCCTTCCGTGACCGTCGTCGAGCCGACCGGGAGCGGCGTGCCCAGGCGTGTGGTTGCCCGTCAGGCTGTTGGTCAAGGACGACCGGGCGCAGTTGTCGTCGTGGGCGGGCTCCGAGCTCAGGCCGCCACGAAGTAGTGGCAGTACTGCGGCGTGTTGTCCAGCGCGTCGGGATGGCGGAGCAGTCTATCGTCGGGTTTCGTCGTCAGCAGCGTGAAGCTGACCTTGCAGGTCTCGACGTTGCCATAAATGTCGGTGCGACAATCGTCACGAATATCTTGTCGCCGTGCGCCACGCCGAAAAGAAGTGCCGGCCGCCGGACTGGGCGATACTGCGGCGATGCCGCAGTTGTCGGCGGCCACCACCTCCGGGACGAGGTCGGGCACCAAGCCCGTGCAGTCGCCCTCGCCGTTCGACGAGGTCGGCACCGCGCGGTCGGCGGGGCAGGTCGCGATGACGGGCTTCTCCACGTCGAGCACCGTCACAAGTGAAGGAGCACGCCACGGCGTTGCCCGCGTCGTCGCTCACCTCGAACGCCGTCGTGGCGCCGGCGTCGAAGAGATCCCCGCTGTTCGGCCCTCCAGAAGGGTCAGCGAGTAGCCCGGTGATTGTCCCCAAATATGCAGGAACGAGTAGGTCACGTAGGGCGCCGCACAGCCCGGCGTTGTTGTCGACCGTCGTGTTCGACGGGCGAGGTGATGGTCGGCCGACCGGGTCAGCACCGTCACCGTGAACGAGCACGCCGCCGTGTTGCCGCTCGCGTCCGTCACCTTGTACGCCTCAGTGTACACGCCGCCGTACCCGTAGTAGTTCGGCGTGGTAAGGCCGCTGGTCAGAACCGTCAGCGGGTTGGGGCAGTTGTCCGCCCCCGCCGGCGGGGGTGTACCGAAGGGTCACGCCGCAGGAGTTTCGCTGGCGACGAGCGCCGGGCTCGCCGGCGGGGTTGCCGACACCGCCGCTCAGGCTCCCGTCAATCCCGACCACGATGTCCGTCGGGCACGCTATCGTCAGATTCTCACGTCGCTCACCCTCCTCGAACGGGCACTCGGCGAAGCCGTTGCCGCCGCGTCGTAGTACCGCCAGACCACCACCGTCGTCCCCACCGGGAACACCGAGCCGGACTCCAGCCCTGGTTCAGGTACATCTCCATCCGGCAGCCCGCTCGTCGCTGTCGCAGTTGTCGCGGAAACGAACCGTGTAGTGAACCTCCGCCGCATACGCCCGGGTCGCTGTCAGCGCGATGGCGTCGGGGCACAGCCTCACCGTCGGCGGGGCGTCGTCCACCACCACTATCTTCACCACGCACGTCGCCGTGTTGCCGTGATGGTCACGTCGCCGTCCACGTCACCTTCGTTATCCCCAAATCGAACACCGCGTCGTACAGCGTGTTGTCGAGGTAGTGCGTCCGTAAAAGTGCCCCAGCCGGGCTGCGTCGCCCGGCAGTTGTCCGTCGCCGTCGCGTCCGGGTAGTCCCCGAACACCCAGTGCGAGCACCCGTCGTTCGTCCCGACCACCTGAAGACCCAGCGGGCACTCGATGTCCGGCCGCTCCGGTCACCGTATCGTTATCGTCCACGAGCGTCGGACGTTTCCCGCTCGCGTCCGTGGCCTCGGCAGGCTATCAGGTAAGGCTCGTCAACCTCGAGTACGAGCCCGGCGCAGGAAGCGCCCGCACGCCTCACCGTCGCGCCGCAGTCGTCCGTCGCCACCGGCGGCAACCACCACACCGGCAGCCCCGCACTTCCCGGGGTCGCTCGACAGCGTCTCAGACTCCGGGCAGTTCAAAAACACGGCGGCACCGTGTCCAGCACACCTCGTACGTCGCCGCGCAGCGCCCGTCGTGTTCCCGGCGGCGTCAGTGACGCCCACCACACCGTCGTCAGACCCACCGGAAAGGGCCCCGCCCTCCAGCGTGAACAGGTGCGGGCGCCATCAAAAGTCGTGCGGCGCTTCGCCCCACCGCAGTTGTCCGCGAACGACGGGTTCACCGCGTCCCGAGGGGCCTGTGACCGCAAAGCCCGGCGTCGCGTAAAGCGTCGCCGTCAGGCCAGAGCAGTCAACCGACGGCGGCTCGTCGTCCGCGAGCGTCACCTTCGACTGGCGGGAACTGTGTTGTTCCCGGCCGCGTCCGTGATACGAACGTCACCGACTGCTTCGACCCGTGCGACCCGCCGAGGACGCGCCCGGCCAGCGGCGACCTGCGTCACCCAGTCACCCGCAGTTGTCCGTCGCCAAAAGAGGCGCCGTCATGTCCGGGGCCCGCCCCGAGGCAGTCCCCCGACCCGTCGCTCGACGTGGCCGAGACGACCGGCGGCGGGCACTGCCCACGTGAACGGGCGCTCCCGGTCCTCCACCGTCACCGCGAACTCGCACTCCGCCGAGTTGCCCGCGTCGTCCGTCACCCGGAACCGAACCGTCACCGGGCCCCCGACCGGGAACGCCGAGCCGCTGTTCGGCCGCCAGCGCACGTCAGCGAGTACCCCAGGGCAGTTGTCCCCGTGGTACGGGTACGAGTAATTCACCGTCGCGTGGTAAGCGCTTAAGGTCGTCGGCACCGTCACGCTCTCCGAGCAGGTTATCGTCGGCTCGACGGGGTCTCCACCAGTATCGTGAACGAGCACGTCGCCACGTTCCCGCTCGCGTCGTAAACGTTGTACGTCTCCGTGTATATCCCACCGTACGCGTAGTGGCTCGGGGCGCCCCCAAGGCCGCTCTGAAGCACCGTCAGCGCGTTCGGGCAGTTGTTGTCCTCCCCACCGGCGCCTCGTAACGAAGCGTCACCCCGCACAGGCGCTGGCGACCAGCGCCGGGCTCGCCGAGAGGAGCCCCAAGGCTACCGCTCGCACGCTCCCGTCTATCCCAACCACGATGGGCAGTCAGGCACGCTATCGTCGGGTACTCGGCGTCCTCCACCGTCTCGCGAACAGACACTCCCGCGAAGTCGTTGCCCGCCGCGTCGACGTACCGCCACACCACCGTCGTCGTCCCCACCGGGAACAGCGAGCCCAGGGAAGACCCTCTATCAGCGCGCCCGGCCAGACCCGTCCCGTCGCAGTTGTCCGAGAACAGCGCCTCGTAGGCGTGAACCGCCCCGCAATCCCGGCGTCGCTCGGAAGCGTCACGCTCGGCGGGCACGACTGCACCGACAGGTGCTCCTTGTCCACCACCACCAGCGTCACCGTGCGAGCCGACGTGTTCCCGGCGTAGTCGACGCAGCCCACGTCACCTTCGTTATCCCGAGGTCGAACACCGCGTCGTACAGGTTGTCCTCAAGGTAGTGAACGTAACTGTGCTCCAGACGAACCGTCCCGGCGGTTGTCCGTCGCCGTCGCGTTCAGGTCGCTGCCACAGACCCGGTGCCAGCGCCAGCCCCCTCGTTCGTCGGGAGGTACACCGAGCATCCGGGCACTCGATGTCCGGACGCTCCAGTCGGCCACCGTCACCTTCCCTCGCACGGCGTGGCGTCGCCCTCGCCTAGTCTATCGCGTTGTACCTTATCGTGCTAACTGCCCCCTATCAGCAAAAAACTCCCCGGTGCCGGGCTGTACGCGGTTGATGCGCTCGACACCGCAGTTGTCGCCCGCGTGGGGAACGACCCAGCTCACGTACGCCCCGCACTTCCCGGGGTCGTTCGAGACCGTCACGTCCCCGGGGCACGCGTAAAAATACGGCGCCTCGTCGTCAACCACCACAACCTTGAACTCGCACTTCGCCACGCCACCGCTGCCGTCCTCCACCGAGTACCGAACCAGGGACTCCCCAACCTCGAAGTCCCGCGACGCGTACGAGAACATCCCCCCGCTGTATACCTGGTACAGGTCGTAAGGACCGTCGTACGTCCCGTCCGGGTTCTGGTACGACACTAAGTAGGATACGATGGGGCCACAACCGCTCGTTGGGATGGGGTGGTTCCACTCGTATTGACCTTCACAATCGCCTGTACCTCCCGCACTCGTAGTGATGGATACTGACGTTGGGCAGGTAATCATTAGGGCACCACCACTCTCAACCGTAATGCTAAATGTGCATGATACGGAGCATGTGCCATCATTGTAAATATAAGTTACTGTGTTCGTAGTGCCTACTGCAGCAGAGTAACTCGTACCGGTCACGCCATTGCCACTAAACGTGCCGCCAGCAGGCAGCGCGCCCAACGTCGTCAAATCCAAAGGCAGGTTGTCCACGCAAACCGACTGGTTGTCTGGGCAGGTGACATTGGGCAGCGCGTTCACCGTCATCGTGATGGTGTTCGATGTGGCGGTGAGCGGGTTGGCGCAGGGAGCGCTTGAGGTCAGCACCACCGAGATTTGGTCGCCGTTGGCCAGACCTGCGTCGGTGTAGGTATTCGAGTTGGTGCCGACATCAAGGCCGTTTTTCTTCCATTGATATGATGGGGTGGCGCCGCCGTTGGTCGGAATGGCCGTGAACGTCACGCTCGTGCCGGAGCATATCGTGTTGCCGGGATTGGCGGTAATGCTGACCGACGGCGTGACTGTCGCGTTCACCGTCATCGTGATGGTGTTCGATGTGGCGGTGAGCGGGTTGGCGCAAGGGGCGCTTGAGGTCAGCACCACTGAGATTTGGTCGCCGTTGGCCAGACCTGCGTCGGTGTAGGTATTCGAGTTGGTGCCGACATCAAGGCCGTTTTTCTTCCACTGATATGATGGGGTGGCGCCGCCGTTGGTCGGAATGGCCGTGAACGTCACGCTTGTGCCGGAGCATATCGTGTCGTTGGGAGCGACGGTGATGAGCACCGACGGCGTGACGTTGTTAGCCACCGTCATCGTGATGGTGTTCGATGTGGCGGTGAGCGGGTTGGCGCAAGGGGCGCTTGAGGTCAGCACCACCGAGATTTGGTCGCCGTTGGCCAGACCTGCGTCGGTGTAGGTATTCGAGTTGGTGCCGACATCAAGGCCGTTTTTCTTCCACTGATATGATGGGGTGGCACCGCCGTTCGTCGGAATGGCCGTGAACGTCACGCTTGTGCCGGAGCATATCGTGTTGCCGGGATTGGCGGTGATGCTGACCGACGGCGTGACTGTCGCGTTCACCGTCATCGTGATGGTGTTCGATGTGGCGGTGAGCGGGTTGGCGCAAGGGGCGCTTGAGGTCATCGTCACTGAGATTTGGTCGCCGTTGGCCAGACCTGCGTCGGTGTAGGTATTCGAGTTGGTGCCGACATCAAGGCCGTTTTTCTTCCATTGATATGATGGGGTGGCGCCGCCGTTGGTCGGAATGGCCGTGAACGTCACGCTCGTGCCGGAGCATATCGTGTCGTTGGGAGCGACGGTGATGAGCACCGACGGCGTGACTGTCGCGTTCACCGTCATCGTGATGGTGTTCGATGTGGCGGTGAGCGGGTTGGCGCAAGGGGCGCTTGAGGTCAGCACCACTGAGATTTGGTCGCCGTTGGCCAGACCTGCGTCGGTGTAGGTATTCGAGTTGGTGCCGACATCAAGGCGCCGTTTTCTTCCACTGATATGATGGGGTGGCGCCGCCGTTGGTCGGAATGGCCGTGAACGTCACGCTTGTGCCGGAGCATATCGTGTTGGATCGTCGGTGATGAGCACCGACGGCGTGACTGTCGCGTTCACCGTCATCGTGATGGTGTTCGATGTGGCGGTGAGCGGGTTGGCGCAAGGGGCGCTTGAGGTCAGCACCACCGAGATTTGGTCGCCGTTGGCCAGACCTGCGTCGGTGTAGGTATTCGAGTTGGTGCCGACATCAAGGCCGTTTTTCTTCCACTGATATGATGGGGTGGCGCCGCCGTTGGTCGGAATGGCCGTGAACGTCACGCTTGTGCCGGAGCATATCGTGTTGCCGGGATTGGCGGTAATGCTGACCGACGGCGTGACTGTCGCGTTCACCGTCATCGTGATGGTGTTCGATGTGGCGGTGAGCGGGTTGGCGCAAGGGGCGCTTGAGGTCAGCACCACTGGTTTGGTCGCCGTTGACCCAGACCTGCGTCGGTGTAGGTATTCGAGTTGGTGCCGACATCAAGGCCGTTTTTCTTCCACTGATATGATGGGGTGGCGCCGCCGTTGGTCGGAATGGCCGTGAACGTCACGCTTGTGCCGGAGCATATCGTGTCGTTGGGAGCGACGGTGATGAGCACCGACGGCGTGACGTTGTTAGCCACCGTCATCGTGATGGTGTTCGATGTGGCGGTGAGCGGGTTGGCGCAAGGGGCGCTTGAGGTCAGCACCACCGAGATTTGGTCGCCGTTGGCCAGACCTGCGTCGGTGTAGGTATTCGAGTTGGTGCCGACATCAAGGCCGTTTTTCTTCCACTGATATGATGGGGTGGCGCCGCCGTTGGTCGGAATGGCCGTGAACGTCACGCTTGTGCCGGGGCATATCGTGTTGCCGGGATTGGCGGTGATGCTGACCGACGGCGTGACTGTCGCGTTCACCGTCATCGTGATGGTGTTCGATGTGGCGGTGAGCGGGTTGGCGCAAGGGGCGCTTGAGGTCAGCACCACCGAGATTTGGTCGCCGTTGGCCAGACCTGCGTCGGTGTAGGTATTCGAGTTGGTGCCGACATCAATGCCGTTTTTCTTCCACTGATATGATGGGGTGGCGCCGCCGTTGGTCGGAATGGCCGTGAACGTCACGCTCGTGCCGGAGCATATCGTGTTGCCGGGATTGGCGGTGATGCTGACCGACGGCGTGACTGTCGCGTTCACCGTCATCGTGATGGTGTTCGATGTGGCGGTGAGCGGGTTGGCGCAAGGGGCGCTTGAGGTCATCGTCACCGAGATTTGGTCGCCGTTGGCCAGACCTGCGTCGGTGTAGGTATTCGAGTTGGTGCCGACATCAAGGCCGTTTTTCTTCCACTGATATGATGGGGTGGCGCCGCCGTTGGTCGGAATGGCCGTGAACGTCACGCTCGTGCCGGAGCATATCGTGTTGCCCGGGTTGGCGGTGATGCTGACCGACGGCGTGACATTGTTAGCCACCGTCATTGTGATGGTGTTCGATGTGGCGGTGAGCGGGTTGGCGCAAGGGGCGCTTGAGGTCAGCACCACCGAGATTTGGTCGCCATTGGCCAGACCTGCGTCGGTGTAGGTATTCGAGTTGGTGCCGACATCAAGGCCGTTTTTCTTCCACTGATATGATGGGGTGGCGCCGCCGTTGGTCGGAATGGCCGTGAACGTCACGCTTGTGCCGGAGCATATCGTGTTGCCGGGATTGGCGGTAATGCTGACCGACGGCGTGACTGTCGCGTTCACCGTCATCGTGATGGTGTTCGATGTGGCGGTGAGCGGGTTGGCGCAAGGGGCGCTTGAGGTCATCGTCACCGAGATTTGGTCGCCATTGGCCAGACCTGCGTCGGTGTAGGTATTCGAGTTGGTGCCGACATCAAGGCCGTTTTTCTTCCATTGATATGATGGGGTGGCGCCGCCGTTGGTCGGAATGGCCGTGAACGTCACGCTTGTGCCGGAGCATATCGTGTTGCCGGGATTGGCGGTGATGCTGACCGATGTGGCAACGGATTGGTTCACCGTGATGTCGAAGGTGCAGGTGTTGCTACAGCCGTCGCTGTTGGTGTAGGAATAGGTAATCGTGTTCGCGCCGAGATTGGCGGCGGAGGGGTCAAACTCGTTGTTTGTTACCCCGTTGCCACTAAAGTCGCCACCGTCGGGGGTGCCGCCCGAAAGGGCAAAGGGCGCGTCACCGCTGCACACCGTTTGTGGAGCGGGACAGGTGACAGTGATGGGGTTGATGTCTATCTCGGCCTCGTTTTCGACATTTACCGTCAAAAAGCACTGCTGGCTGTTGGTCGCCTCGATGGGTGTGATGACGGTGCCTACGATGTTCACAGGCTCGTCGGTGCCGGAGTTGGCCAATACTTTCAGGGTCAGCGTCAGCACCACCGTCTCGTCGGCCAAGTTTTCGCCTGCGATGCCGGCGGGGTCCACCCAACCGTAGGTCAGTATTCCGTTGTCCACTTCAAACTCGCCCACGGTACCTTCCGCGCCACCAATTTCGGTGGCGGTATAGCTCACATAGTCAAATTTCGCGGGGTCCCATTCCAGCACGAACTGGTAAGATTTGATGTCCACAAAATCATCTACCTCCACGCTGATGACCACGTTTTCGCCGCAAGTGGCGCTTGATGGGGCAACTGCCCGCAGGGTCATGGATGGTGTTAGATTGTAAGTAACCTCCATCTCGTCGGTAGCGGGGCAAGGCCCGTTTGCTGTCAGAGTCAGCGTGATGGGGTTGGCGTTGTTGATTGGAGGGGTGTAGTAAATCGCGAGCGAGTTGGCGTTCGGAGAAAATGTGCCGCCCGCACCGCCATCGTCCCAAGTGCCGCCCATGGCAGAGCCGCCTACCGTACCCACCACATAAACAATCCCGTTCACGCAGGTGGCTTGGTTGGGGCCTGCATCGGCGTTAGCAAGGGCATTCACCGTCATTGTGATGGTATTCGATGTGGCGGTGAGCGGGTTGGCGCAAAGGGCGCTCGAGTTCAACACCACCGAGATTTGGTCGCCATTTGCCAGACCTGCGTCGGTGTAGGTATTCGAGTCGGTACCGACATTCAGGCCGTTTTTCTTCCACTGGTACGATGGGATGGCGCCGCCATTCGTCGGAATGGCCGTGAACGTCACGCTTGTGCCAACACATATTGTATTGCCGGGATTGGCGGTGATGCTTACCGACGGTGTGACTGTCGCGTTCACCGTCATCGTGATGGTGTTAGAGGTGGCGGTAGCGGGGTTGGCGCAGGACTCGCTGGAGGTCAGCGCCACCGAGATTTGGTCGCCGTTGGCCAGACCTGCGTCGGTGTAGGTATTCGAGTTGGTGCCGACATCAAGGCCGTTTTTCTTCCATTGATACGATGGGGTGGCGCCGCCGTTCGTAGGAATGGCCGTGAACGTCACGCTCGTGCCGGAGCATATCGTGTTGCCCGGGTTGGCAGTGATGCTGACCGACGGCGTGACATTGTTAGCCACCGTCATTGTGATGGTGTTCGACGTGGCGGTGAGCGGGTTGGCGCAAGGGGCGTTTGAGGTCAGCACCACCAAGATTTGGTCGCCGTCCACTAAACCTGTGTCGGTGTAGGTGTCTGCGTCCGTGCCGACATCCGCGCCGTTCTTTTTCCACTGATATGATGGCGTGGCGCCGCCGTTGGTCGGAATGGCCGTGAACGTCACGCTTGTGCCGGAGCATATCGTGTTGCCCGGGTTGGCGGTGATGCTGACCGAGGGCGTGAGGGTGGTGGACACCGTCATTGTGATGGTGTTTGATATGGCGGTGGCGGGGTCGGCGCAATCGGCGCTGGAGGTCATTTCACAAGTTATCTCGTCGCCATCGGCCAATCCTGCGTCGGTGTATGTATCTGAGTCCGTGCCGACATCCACGCCGTTTTTCTTCCACTGATATGATGGGGTGGCGCCGCCGTTGGTCGGAATGGCCGTGAACGTCACGCTTGTGCCGGAGCATATCGTGTTGCCGGGATTGGCGGTGATGCTGACCGATGTGGCAACGGATTGGTTCACCGTGATGTCGAAGGTGCAGGTGTTGCTACAGCCGTCGCTGTTGGTGTAGGAATAGGTAATCGTGTTCGCGCCGAGATTGGCGGCGGAGGGGTCAAACTCGTTGTTTGTTACCCCGTTGCCACTAAAGTCGCCACCGTCGGGGGTGCCGCCCGAAAGGGCAAAGGGCGCGTCACCGCTGCACACCGTTTGTGGAGCGGGACAGGTGACAGTGATGGGGTTGATGTCTATCTCGGCCTCGTTTTCGACATTTACCGTCAAAAAGCACTGCTGGCTGTTGGTCGCCTCGATGGGTGTGATGACGGTGCCTACGATGTTCACAGGCTCGTCGGTGCCGGAGTTGGCCAATACTTTCAGGGTCAGCGTCAGCACCACCGTCTCGTCGGCCAAGTTTTCGCCTGCGATGCCGGCGGGGTCCACCCAACCGTAGGTCAGTATTCCGTTGTCCACTTGAAACTCGCCCACGGTACCTTCTACCCCGCCAATGACAGTGGCGCTGTAACTCACATAATCAAATTTGGCAGGGTCCCATTCCACCGCAAACTGGTATGATTTAATGTCCACAAAACCGTCCACTTCTATATTGATGGTCACGTTTTCGCCACAGGTGGCACTTGCCGGGGCTACTGCTCGGAGGGTCATTGGAGGCAATGAGCCGTAGGCGACGCGCACGGTATCGGTGGCTTGTGGTGGGCACGCACCCGTAGTGGTGAGTACCAACGAGATGGTGTCCGTGTTGCCCGCTGGGGGTATGTAAAAAGCATTGAGATTGTTGGCATTGGGCAAAAAAGTGCCACCCAAGCCGCCGTCGCTCCAAGTGCCGCCTGTGGCGGAACCGCCCACTGTGCCTGCCAAACGCACCACGCCATTCACGCAAGTCATGAGGTCCGCACCTGCATTGGCGGTGGGGGCTTCGCAGACGGTGATGTTGTCCACCGCAAAACTGGGACGGGAACCCATACCTGTCATGTCGCGCATGACCCAACGAATCTGCACAACTGGCTGATTATTGCAAGCAGCAGGTAAAGTGATTGTTCTGGTTTGTAAATTTTGGGGGGTGGTCACAGAACCAGTCTGCGTTTCCGTGTTGTTTTGATATTCTATGCCAGTCAGTGTAGTAAAATCACCGGACGTGCCTATCCTGTATTGTAATGTCGTTTCATTGATACGGGTGTTGGTGGTGCCATTGTAAGGGTTTCGAATGGTCATCACGTCGTAAGTAACCCGAATCGTGTTTTTTGAAGTGGTATTGATTGCCAATACTATTGAGGGGTCAATAGAACCGGATGACAATATACCAATTTTCCCATTGTAATTATGAACACCACCCGTAGCGGTCGCAGCCGTAGAGCTGGCTAATAAATTTGCATCTGCGATGGGCGCATTGGTTCTGAATACGCCTGAGGCCGAAACCCCTATTTCCCACCCTTGCCACCCTGCCGGATAAGTGGAAGATGAATGCGCCAAGGCAGTGAAATTCTGTGTATAAGGCAGGCTCTGCGCTGTTGGGTTGGTTTGCGCCCAAGCGACTTTGCCTATCAACAATGCAGCAAAACCAAACAACAACGCCTTCCAAGATATGGCTTGGCTGGATTTATTCGTCAGCGTATTTGCTTGTAATGAAATACTTGAGTAAAGATAATTTTTCATAATCAAGGTGGTGTTTAGCTTTTGAGTGCAAAGACTTTGAGGCGGTTGAAAACAAAAAATCGCCCTTTGGCGCGAGCAGCGCGAAAGGACGATTCGTGTATGACATTGAAAACGGAGATTTTACAAAGGAGCAGGGACGCAAACGAAGCGGCACACACGCCACTTGTTACTTGGGCAATCGCCCAAGACAGCACTCGCACCGACGGGAAAACAGCGCAAGTCAAACCAAGATGTACACACGAGGGTAGCAGTGTCGCCATCCAGTTTAAGTTTAACTTTTTATGAGATAGGGATTAAAAAAATGACTGGTTGGCATTTGACGCTACAAATACCAATCGGAGATGGGTCAAAAAATGAGTGAGGAAATTGCGGAGTCCGGTTTCGAATAAACCAGCGGACGCAACACGGAGGCGTTCAGACACCTAATCTAATGTCACTCATGAGATTACTACGGATTATCGGGTACTTGGATTAAAAATCGAAGCAAACATAACGCCAAATAGGGATTCGGCGAGCTCGTTTCCAATGTTAATTTTTTAATCCATCGAAAGTGAAAAGGTCGGAGTGGTTTAGAAAAACTCAGCAAAAAACTCGGATACTCGAAATTTCGTCGCTAAGTTCTTCTAAACCAATCTTATAGCCTGCTGAACAGCACACTATTGGACATTTTCAAATTTGCCACGAAGTCACAAAGAAGCAAAGCAAAATACGCATTGATTTGCCGCATTTTGTGCCTTTGTAGCACAAAAATAATGTACAGTAGCGTGATTGAGCAGACATAACCAATTCGCCCAGAACTACTCCCTTGTCAGCACCATTTTCTTTGCCAACACACCAAAAGGCGTGGTCAGTTCATAATAAAGAACACCCCTTTCGGTACCAAAATCAAATTCCACTTGGTGGTTTCCCGCAGGATAGGATGCAGAATGCTCACGCACCAAACGCCCGTTCGTGTCGAACACCCGCAGCATGGCATCGCAAGCGTCGGGCAATTCAAAACCTATCACCGTGCGGCCGTGGAAGGGGTTCGGGCGGTTCTGCTGCAACACCAACTTGCCAGTATGCGGCTCGCCGGTGCTCGTCACCACTGCGCCGTACACCAGACTCACCGGGCCGGGTGTGTAATCACCTTTGTACGCCTCGCCCAAAAGCACATCGTTGGTGAGGTGCAACACGTTGCTCAACTTGATGCCCTCGGCCAGTGCCTTGAAACGCAGCCTGAACACGGCGGTGCCGTCTTCCAATGTGATGGGCATACCCAGCGCTAAGGCGGCGCGGATTTCACCCTCCGCCAAGTTGTAGGTGCCAAAATTGCTCTCGTTCATCGGACTGCCTGAAATCGTTTCAATTTCCAGCAATTCAAGTTGAATCGGGTCGAATCGCATCCCAAACTGATATGCCAACAAGTCATAGAGGTTGTCGGCACGGAACTCGGCAACGAATGTTTCACCCTGTTGCAACAGCCTGTCTTGCACCCTCCAAATCAGGTTTGGCGCCAGTTGCCCACCGAAGTTGGCGGGATTGGCCGTGTTGTTCACGTCGCCCATTTTGATGCCGATAAAGTCTTGGTCGGTTTGGTCGCCGCTGATGCCCACCAGCGAGATTTTTTCCGGCGCGCTCCATGGGCTGGCCGGGACGGGAAACACATAATCCTTCGGCACAAAACGCCATGTCTTGTTGATGAAGGCAAGTTGATTGACCGGATTGCCAAGAATGGCCTGTGTAATGAATGATGCGTCCGCCGTCGTGATGGTATTGGTATAATTCACATCCGCAGCAATTAACTTATACGGGTCAGTTAAGAGGAAAATGTTGAGCGCGTGCTGGGTAATACGCGAAGCATCCGCAGTCGTCAAGCCATTGAGCGCATTGGGCAATGGCAGGTTCTTGACGGGGGTGATGTCAAAATCGGAGCCGCCGTTTGCGGCCAGGAGCGCGTAATCGCCATTGGTGTTGGTGATATCGGTGTCTGTATCATCCACGCTCAAGGTAGTCGTCGCATTGTTCACACCCGTCATGGTAGTCAGGCGGTCGCCCTCCCAAATGATGCGACCCGTGAAGTTGATGGCGCAAGGAGGCACATTCAAAATCACGTCGTCAAACGCGCTGCAAGTGCCATTTGTCACTGTCCAGCGGACTGTCGCGCTTGTGCCTGTGACGATGACTGTCGTTGTCGGGTCGCTATCATCGGTGATGGTCGCGGTGCCGCTCTCCAGTGTCCATACTCCTGTTCCCACGCTCGGTGTTGACTGTGTCATTGTGAATGTTCCGTTGTCACACTGTGTCTGGTCGGTCTCATCGGAGACCACTGGCTGCTCGTAAAAGTTCACCGTCACGTCGTCGGCGTCCGTGCAGGTGCCGTTGACCTCCGTCCATGTGAAAGTGTAGGCGCCGTAGGCCGTCACCGTCGCTGTCGCGGCCGGGTCGTTCGCGTCTGGCGCGAAGGTCGCGGTGCCGGGGCCGGCGTACGTCCATGTGCCGGTGCCGACGCTCGGCACGGCGTTCAGCGAGAAGGTCAGGTCGCACTCGTCGCCACCATTGCCAGCGTTCGCTACAGGCTGCTCGTAGAAGTTCACCGTCACGTCGTCGGCGTCCGTGCAGGTGCCGTTGACCTCCGTCCATGTGAAAGTGTAGGCGCCGTAGGCCGTCACCGTCGCTGTCGCGGCTGGGTCGTTCGCGTCAGGCGCGAAGGTCGCGGTGCCAGGGCCGGCGTACGTCCATGTGCCGGTGCCGACGCTCGGCACGGCGTTCAGCGAGAAGGTCAGGTCGCACTCGTCGCCGCCGTTGCCAGCGTTCGCTACAGACTGCTCGTAGAAGTTCACCGTCACATCGTCGGCGTCCGTGCAGGTGCCGTTGACTTCCGTCCATGTGAAAGTGTAGGCGCCGTAGGCCGTCACCGTCGCTGTCGCGGCTGGGTCGTTCGCGTCAGGCGCGAAGGTCGCGGTGCCGGGCGGCGTACGTCCATGTGCCGGTGCCGACGCTCGGCACGGCGTTCAGCGAGAAGGTCAGGTCGCACTCGTCGCCGCCGTTGCCAGCGTTCGCTACAGACTGCTCGTAGAAGTTCACCGTCACATCGTCGGCGTCCGTGCAGGTGCCGTTGACTTCCGTCCATGTGAAAGTGTAGGCGCCGTAGGCCGTCACCGTCGCTGTCGCGTCCGGGTCGTTCGCGTCTGGCGCGAAGGTCGCGGTGCCGGGACCGGCGTACGTCCATGTGCCGGTGCCGACGCTCGGCACGGCGTTCAGCGAGAAGGTCAGGTCGCACTCGTCGCCGCCGTTGCCAGCGTTCGCTACAGGCTGCTCGTAGAAGTTCACCGTCACGTCGTCGGCGTCCGTGCAGATGCCGTTGACCTCCGTCCATGTGAAAGTGTAGGTGCCGTAGGCCGTCACCGTCGCCGTCGCGGCCGGGTCGTTCGCGTCTGGCGCGAAGGTCGCGGTGCCGGGGCCGGCGTACGTCCATGTGCCGGTGCCGACGCTCGGCACGGCGTTCAGCGAGAAGGTCAGGTCGCACTCGTCGCCACCGTTGCCAGCGTTCGCTACAGGCTGCTCGTAGAAGTTCACCGTCACGTCGTCGGCGTCCGTGCAGATGCCGTTGACCTCCGTCCATGTGAAAGTGTAGGCGCCGTAGGCCGTCACCGTCGCCGTCGCGGCCGGGTCGTTCGCGTCTGGCGCGAAGGTCGCGGTGCCAGGGCCGGCGTACGTCCATGTGCCGGTGCCGACGCTCGGCACGGCGTTCAGCGAGAAGGTCAGGTCGCACTCGTCGCCGCCGTTGCCAGCGTTCGCTACAGGCTGCTCGTAGAAGTTCACCGTCACATCGTCGGCGTCCGTGCAGGTGCCGTTGACTTCCGTCCATGTGAAAGTGTAGGTGCCGTAGGCCGTCACCGTCGCTGTCGCGGCCGGGTCGTTCGCGTCTGGCGCGAAGGTCGCGGTGCCGGGGCCGGCGTACGTCCATGTGCCGGTGCCGACGCTCGGCACGGCGTTCAGCGAGAAGGTCAGGTCGCACTCGTCGCCACCGTTGCCAGCGTTCGCTACAGGCTGCTCGTAGAAGTTCACCGTCACGTCGTCGGCGTCCGTGCAGGTGCCGTTGACTTCCGTCCATGTGAAAGTGTAGGTGCCGTAGGCCGTCACCGTCGCTGTCGCGGCCGGGTCGTTCGCGTCTGGCGCGAAGGTCGCGGTGCCGGGGCCGGCGTACGTCCATGTGCCGGTGCCGACGCTCGGCACGGCGTTCAGCGAGAAGGTCAGGTCGCACTCGTCGCCGCCGTTGCCAGCGTTCGCTACAGGCTGCTCGTAGAAGTTCACCGTCACATCGTCGGCGTCCGTGCAGGTGCCGTTGACTTCCGTCCATGTGAAAGTGTAGGTGCCGTAGGCCGTCACCGTCGCTGTCGCGGCCGGGTCGTTCGCGTCTGGCGCGAAGGTCGCGGTGCCGGGGCCGGCGTACGTCCATGTGCCGGTGCCGACGCTCGGCACGGCGTTCAGCGAGAAGGTCAGGTCGCACTCGTCGCCACCGTTGCCAGCGTTCGCTACAGGCTGCTCGTAGAAGTTCACCGTCACGTCGTCGGCGTCCGTGCAGATGCCGTTGACCTCCGTCCATGTGAAAGTGTAGGCGCCGTAGGCCGTCACCGTCGCCGTCGCGGCCGGGTCGTTCGCGTCTGGCGCGAAGGTCGCGGTGCCGGGGCCGGCGTACGTCCATGTGCCGGTGCCGACGCTCGGCACGGCGTTCAGCGAGAAGGTCAGGTCGCACTCGTCGCCGCCGTTGCCAGCGTTCGCTACAGGCTGCTCGTAGAAGTTCACCGTCACATCGTCGGCGTCCGTGCAGGTGCCGTTGACTTCCGTCCATGTGAAAGTGTAGGTGCCGTAGGCCGTCACCGTCGCTGTCGCGTCCGGGTCGTTCGCGTCTGGCGCGAAGGTCGCGGTGCCGGGGCCGGCGTACGTCCATGTGCCGGTGCCGACGCTCGGCACGGCGTTCAGCGAGAAGGTCAGGTCGCACTCGTCGCCACCATTGCCAGCGTTCGCTACAGGCTGCTCGTAGAAGTTCACCGTCACATCGTCGGCGTCCGTGCAGGTGCCGTTGACTTCCGTCCATGTGAAAGTGTAGGCGCCGTAGGCCGTCACCGTCGCTGTCGCGGCCGGGTCGTTCGCGTCTGGCGCAAACGTCGCGGTGCCGGGGCCGGCGTACGTCCATGTGCCGGTGCCGACGCTCGGCACGGCGTTCAGCGAGAAGGTCAGGTCGCACTCGTCGCCGCCGTTGCCAGCGTTCGCAACGGGCTGCTCGTCGTTCGTCAGCGTAACCTCGTCAAACACGCTACAGGTGCCGTTCGTCACCGTCCACCGAACCGTTGCGCTCGTGCCGACCGGAACACCGGTCACCGTCGTCGTCGGGTCGGCGTCGTCGGTAATCGTCGCCGTGCCGCTCTCGACCGTCCAAACGCCCGTGCCCACGCTTGGCGCGGACTGGGTCATGGTGAAGTCGCCGTTGGCACATTGCGCCTGATTCAGCTGGTCGGAGACGATAGGTTGCTCGTAGAAATTGACCGTCACGTCGTCATCATCCGTGCAGGCACCATTGGTCTCTGTCCATGTAAAGGTGTAGGTGCCGTAGTCAGTCACCGTCACTATCGCGGTCGCTGTGTTTACGTCGGGGTCGAACGACGCGGTGCCGGGGCCGGAATACGTCCAAGCGCCCGTGCCGACGCTCGGCACAGCGTTCAGCGAGAAGGTCAGGTCGCACTCGTCGCCGCCATTGCCGGCATCCGCTGTGGGCAATCCATCCTCTACCGTAATATCAAATGTGCATGAGTTGGAACATCCCATCGCATCGGTGTAGGAGTATGTGATGGCGTGTGTGCCCGGGCCAGCCGCCGCCGGGTCGAAAGTGTTGGCACTCACGCCCGGCCCTGTGTATGTGCCGCCCGAAGGCGTGCCTCCAGTAAGCCCGAACGATGCCTCGTCAATACAAACGGTCGTGTTGGATGGGCAGGTGACCGTTATCGGACTCAAGGCGATGCTCGCATCAACCGATGTCACTGTGTTGGAGCAGAAGTTCGCATCCACAACCTCTCTCGGCTCAGGGTTGTCTGTCACCGACACCGCCACGCTGCCCGTGCTGCCAATGACTTTCATGGTCAGGGTCAGTATCACGGTGCCGTCGCTCAGGTCAACCCCGTCGAACTCTGCGTTGGGGTCTGGGTCGAACCATGTGAACGTCAGTTCGCCATTTGTCACGGCATCCAAGTCGCCGACGAACGGGTCGCCGCCTGTGCCGCCGATTTCTGGGGCGACATAACTCTGATACATCAACTTTGCCTCATCCCACTCGACGCTGAACTGCAAGGAGGAGATATTGGTGAAACTGTTGCTCACCTCAATGGTAATGTCCACGATGTCGCCGCAGGTCGCGTTCGCTGGCGCGTCAACCGTAAGGGTCAGTGTAGGTGGGGGAGCCACCGTCACCGTTTTCGTGCAAGTGGAGGTGCAACCGTTGGCATCTGTGATGGTCAAGAGCAACTCATACGAACCCACCGCGCCAGCATCCACCAACACGGTCTCCTCGTCGTCCGGCCCGTCAATCGTGCCGTTGCCCGTGATGCTCCACTGGTAGGAAGTCATGCCTGTGGGTGCCTCGTAGAGGTTGTCTTCCGAGTTGGCGCACACGATGTCCAAACCGGTGATATTGCATGCGGGGTTGGTGTTCACGGTGATGTCGAACGTGCAGGAATTTTCACAATTGCCGTCGTTGTAAGTATAGGTCACAGTGTTGGTCGTGCCTCCCGCAGCATTGTAAGAGGTGCCAGTCACGCCTGTGCCGCTGAACGAACCACCTGCGGGCAAAGCACCGAGGGTCGTCAAATCAAGCGGCAGTTCGTCTTCACAAACTATTTGGTCTAAAGGACAGGTCACAGTAGGTTGTGCATTTACCGTAATGGTGAATTCGCAAGAATTACTACAACCATTGTTGTCTGTGTATGAGTAAGTGATGGTGTTTGCGCCAATATTGGCGGCGGCGGGGTCAAACTCGTTATTCGTCACCCCATTGCCGCTGAAGTCGCCACCATCGGGAGTACCACCAGAAAGCGCAAAAGGCACATCGTAAACACATACGGCAAAATTCGCCGGACATTGCACCGTGATAGGCTCGATGTCAATTTCGGCCTCGTTTTCGACATTTACCGTCAAAAAGCACAGTTGACTGTTTGTTGCCTCTATGGGCGTGACGATGGTGCCGATGATGTTGACAGGCTCGTCTGTCGCGGTGTTTACCAATGCTTTGAGCGTCACGGTTAGCACTACTGTTTCGTCGGCCAAGTTTTCGCCGGGGATGCCAGCAGGATCTACCCAGCCATAAGTCAATATGCCGTTGGCCACGTCAAATTCACCCACTGTCCCTTCGACCCCACCGATGACAGTAGCACTATAGCCTACATAATCAAATATCGCAGGGTCCCACTCCAACGCAAATTGGTAGGACTTGATGTCCACAAAGCCATCCACTTCAATGCTGATGGTCACGTTTTCACCGCAAGTGACACTGGCAGGGGCTACGGCGCGAAGGGTCATTGGAGGCAATGAGCCATAGGCTATGCGCATGGTATCGGTGGCCTGCGGCGGGCATCCACCCGTAGTGGTGAGCACCAACGAGATGGTGTCTGTGTTGCCTGTTGGGGGTATATAGAATGCGTTCAGGTTGTTGGCATTGGGCAAAAAAGTGCCGCCCAAACCGCCGTCGCTCCAAGTGCCGCCCGTGGCGGAACCGCCTACGGAGCCTGCCATGCGCACCACGCCATCCACGCAAGTCAATTGGTCGGGGCCTGCGTTGGCGGTGGGGGCTTCGCAAACGGTGACGTTGTCAATTGCTATCCCAGAACTGGCCCCTGCTTCGGTACCTCTCCAAATCGCCCATCTCAACTGTACAACTGACTGATTATTTGCCCCAGATGGGAGCGTCAGAATAACGTTGGCCTTAACACCAACTGTCCCACCCGATTGAGAATATGGATTGCCCGTTGCGGAAGGAACCGTTGTCCAAGCACCACTCGTACCAACTCTATATTGCATCACAATACCCACCGTTCGAGTTTGAGCGTTGATTATTTCCACGTCGTATTTTACTACAATGTTTGACTTCCCAGTCGTGTTAATTGCCAATGCCAGTTGGTTGACCCCATTGCCATCGTTGCCACTTGTTTGCACATAAGCGCGGCCATTCGAGGAGGTAGCAAAACCATAGACCCCACCTGTAGTCTGCGCAACAACCGCAGCAGTAACAGTGGCATTTCCTGTTGGAACCGATGCTTCCGCTAAAGCCTGTGTAGTGATGCTTCCGCCATTCAGACCATTCCAAGCAGCCCAACCAGTTGGCATCGCCGTGAAGGTTGTAGTCCCAAAGTTCTGCGAATAAGGCAGGCTCTGCGCGGGCGGGTTGGTTTGCGCCCACATCGTATTGCCCCATAAGAGGGCAAAAGCAGACAGTAAAACATAGCGCGTGCTTGTTTTTAAAAAAGAGAGCGTTGGGTAGAGAGATTTTTTCATAGTAAAGGGAAAGTTTAATCTTTGGACATTGCGTTTGCGGTCACAATGGCTTGAGGAAACTGAATTGTTTGAAACTATACCTTGATTCGTCAAGATTTGTCGGATGGCCATGATTGACTTTCTTGATTTTTATGATTGTTGCCACAAAGGCGCAAAGGCTCTAAGTATACCCAGATGAAAATGATTTGCGAGATTTCCTTGATTGATAACAATGATTTTCAAGGATTTAAACGGGCATTTTTTCGCAAACCACCTTTCATTGAGTGTAAGTGATTGATAAAACTTTGAGCCTTCGCGTCTTTGTTTCAAAACGTTATTCACACGGGATATTTGTCCCTAAAATCATTCTCTCGTAAGCACCATTTTTTTCGCTAACACGCCAAAGGGCGTGGTCAAATCGTAGTAGAGTACCCCCGTCTCTCTTTCGGTGCCAAAATCAAACTCCACTTGATGGCTTCCAGCAGGATAGAATGCGGAACGTTCGCGCAGTAAGCGCCCTTTCGTGTCGAACACGCGCAGCGTCGCGTCGCAAGCACCCGGCAACTCAAAACCAATGACCGTACGGCCTTGGAATGGATTCGGGCGGTTTTGCAACAACTCGAGTTTGCCCATTTCCGGCTCTCCTGTGCTGGTTGTGATGCCGCCATACACCAAACTCACCGGGCCGGGCGTGTAATCGCTCCTATATGCCTCTGCCAACAGGACATCGTTGGTGATATGCAGCACGGTGCTGAGTTTGCTCCCGCCTTCCAACACTTTGAATTTCAGGCGGAACACCGCGGTGCCATCTTCCAATGTGATGGCTTGGGCCAATGCCAAAGCAGCGCGAATCTCACCAGCGGCCAAATTGTAGATACCAAAGTTATCTTCGCTCATCGGGCTGCCCGGAATGGTCTCTATCTCCAACAACTCAAGCTTGGTCACGTCGAAAAGCATCCCAAACTGATATGCCAACAAGTCATAGAGGTTGTCGGCACGGAACTCAGCAACGAATGTTTCACCCTGTTGCAACAGCCTGTCTTGCACCCTCCAAATCAGGTTCGGCGCCAATTGACCACCGAAGTTGGCGGGATTGGCCGTGTTGTTCACGTCGCCCATTTTCACCCCAATGAAATCTTGGTCGGTTTGGTCGCCGCTGATGCCTGTGTAAACGATAGACTGCGGGTATCCCCAAGGGCTGGCTGGTATGGGGAACACATAGTCCTTCGGCACAAAACGCCAAGTCTTGTTGATGAAAGCCAACTGGAAGACTGGATTGCCCAACACTGCCTGCGTGATGAAACTGGCATCCGCCGTCGTGATGGAGTTGGACGTGTTGACATCCGCCGCGATGAGTTTGTACGGGTCTGTAATCGGGAGGATGTTGAGCGCGTGTTGAGTGATGCGCGATGCATCTGCCGTCGTCACGCCGTTGAGCGCAAAAGGCATCGGCACGTTCTTGACCGGGGTCAATTCGAAGTCCGAACCTGAATTGGCGACCAACAAGAAATCGCCTGTCGCACCCGTCAAATCGGTATCGGTATCATCACCTGTAAGGTTGGTCGTTACTTCATTTACGCCCGTCATCGTGGTGAGTCGGGTGGCCTCCCAGATAATGCGACCGGAGAAGTTGATGGCGCAGGGAGTTATCGTCACCACAAAACTCTCCTCGTCGGAGCAGTTCGGCGCGGTGCCTGTCTCGTCGTATATCCACACCGTCATGGAACTGGTGATGGGACCGACGATTTCCTGACCGCCGTTCGCTTGGCTGTCGTCGTAGTATTTCGGCGCCACGAGGTTCGACCCAGTGATGGTCGGCAAGGTGTAACTGTCGCACGCCGTCTGCGGGCCGGGGTTCGTGATGGACGGGGTCAGGTTGATGGTCACCGTGAAACTCTCCTCGTCAAAGCAGTTCGGCGCGGTGCCCGTCTCGTCGTATATCCACACCGTCATGGAACTGGTGATGGGGCCGACGATTTCCTGGCCGCCGTTCGCCTGGCTGTCGTCGTAGTACTTCGGGTTGACCAGATTGCTGCCCGTGATGGTCGGCAAGGTGTAACTGTCGCACGCCGTCTGCGGGCCGGGGTTGGTGATGGACGGCGTGTTGTTGATGGTCACCACAAAACTCTCCTCGTCGGAGCAGTTCGGCGCGGTGCCCGTCTCGTCGTATATCCACACCGTCGTGGAACTGGTGATGGGGCCGACGATTTCCTGACCGCCGTTCGCTTGGCTGTCGTCGTAGTATTTCGGGTTGACCAGATTGCTGCCCGTGATGGTCGGCAAGGTGTAACTGTCGCACGCCGTCTGCGGGCCGGGGTTGGTGATGGACGGGGTCAGGTTGATGGTCACCGTGAAACTCTCCTCGTCCGAGCAGTTCGGCACGGTGCCCGTCTCGTCGTATATCCACACCGTCATGGAACTGGTGATGGGGCCGACGATTTCCTGACCGCCGTTCGCTTGGCTGTCGTCGTAGTACTTCGGCGCCACGAGGTTCGACCCAGTGATGGTCGGAAGCGTGTAACTGTCGCACGCCGTCTGCGGGCCGGGGTTCGTGATGGACGGGGTCAGGTTGATGGTCACCGTGAAACTCTCCTCGTCGGAGCAGTTCGGCGCGGTGCCCGTCTCGTCGTATATCCACACCGTCGTGGAACTGGTGATGGGGCCGACGATTTCCTGACCGCCGTTCGCTTGGCTGTCGTCGTAGTATTTCGGGTTGACCAGATTGCTGCCCGTGATGGTCGGCAAGGTGTAACTGTCGCACGCCGTCTGCGGGCCGGGGTTGGTGATGGACGGGGTCAGGTTGATGGTCACCGTGAAACTCTCCTCGTCCGAGCAGTTCGGCACGGTGCCCGTCTCGTCGTATATCCACACCGTCATGGAACTGGTGATGGGGCCGACGATTTCCTGACCGCCGTTCGCTTGGCTGTCGTCGTAGTACTTCGGCGCCACGAGGTTCGACCCAGTGATGGTCGGAAGCGTGTAACTGTCGCACGCCGTCTGCGGGCCGGGGTTCGTGATGGACGGGGTCAGGTTGATGGTCACCGTGAAACTCTCCTCGTCCGAGCAGTTCGGCACGGTGCCCGTCTCGTCGTATATCCACACCGTCGTGGAACTGGTGATGGGGCCGACGATTTCCTGACCGCCGTTCGCTTGGCTGTCGTCGTAGTATTTCGGGTTGACCAGATTGCTGCCCGTGATGGTCGGCAAGGTGTAACTGTCGCACGCCGTCTGCGGGCCGGGGTTCGTGATGGACGGGGTCAGGTTGATGGTCACCGTGAAACTCTCCTCGTCCGAGCAGTTCGGCGCGGTGCCCGTCTCGTCGTATATCCACACCGTCGTGGAACTGGTGATGGGGCCGACGATTTCCTGGCCGCCGTTCGCCTGGCTGTCGTCGTAGTACTTCGGGTTGACCAGATTGCTGCCCGTGATGGTCGGCAAGGTGTAACTGTCGCACGCCGTCTGCGGGCCGGGGTTCGTGATGGACGGGGTCAGGTTGATGGTCACCGTGAAACTCTCCTCGTCCGAGCAGTTCGGCACGGTGCCCGTCTCGTCGTATATCCACACCGTCATGGAACTGGTGATGGGGCCGACGATTTCCTGACCGCCGTTTGCCTGGCTGTCGTCGTAGTACTTCGGCGCCACGAGGTTCGACCCAGTGATGGTCGGAAGCGTGTAACTGTCGCACGCCGTCTGCGGGCCGGGGTTGGTGATGGACGGCGTGTTGTTGATGGTCACCGTGAAACTCTCCTCGTCAAAGCAGTTCGGCACGGTGCCCGTCTCGTCGTATATCCACACCGTCGTCGTGGCCGTGATGGGGCCAAGAATTTCCTGACCGCCGTTCGCTTGGCTGTCGTCGTAGTATTTCGGGTTGACCAGATTGCTGCCCGTGATGGTCGGCAAGGTGTAACTGTCGCACGCCGTCTGCGGGCCGGGGTTGGTGATGGACGGCGTGTTGTTGATGGTCACCACAAAACTCTCCTCGTCCGAGCAGTTCGGCGCGGTGCCCGTCTCGTCGTATATCCACACCGTCGTCGTGGCCGTGATGGGGCCGACGATTTCCTGACCGCCGTTTGCCTGGCTGTCGTCGTAGTATTTCGGGTTGACCAGATTGCTGCCCGTGATGGTCGGCAAGGTGTAACTGTCGCACGCCGTCTGCGGGCCGGGGTTGGTGATGGACGGCGTGTTGTTGATGGTCACCGTGAAACTCTCCTCGTCCGAGCAGTTCGGCGCGGTGCCCGTCTCGTCGTATATCCACACCGTCGTCGTGGCCGTGATGGGGCCAAGAATTTCCTGGCCGCCGTTCGCCTGGCTGTCGTCGTAGTACTTCGGGTTGACCAGATTGCTGCCCGTGATGGTCGGAAGCGTGTAACTGTCGCACGCCGTCTGCGGGCCGGGGTTCGTGATGGACGGGGTCAGGTTGATGGTCACCACAAAACTCTCCTCGTCCGAGCAGTTCGGCACGGTGCCCGTCTCGTCGTATATCCACACCGTCGTCGTGGCCGTGATGGGGCCAAGAATTTCCTGACCGCCGTTTGCCTGGCTGTCGTCGTAGTATTTCGGGTTGACCAGATCGCTGCCCGTGATGGTCGGAAGCGTGTAACTGTCGCACGCCGTCTGCGGGCCGGGGTTCGTGATGGACGGGGTCAGGTTGATGGTCACCACAAAACTCTCCTCGTCCGAGCAGTTCGGCACGGTGCCCGTCTCGTCGTATATCCACACCGTCGTCGTGGCCGTGATGGGGCCAAGAATTTCCTGACCGCCGTTTGCCTGGCTGTCGTCGTAGTATTTCGGGTTGACCAGATCGCTGCCCGTGATGGTCGGAAGCGTGTAACTGTCGCACGCCGTCTGCGGGCCGGGGTTCGTGATGGACGGGGTCAGGTTGATGGTCACCACAAAACTCTCCTCGTCGGAGCAGTTCGGCGCGGTGCCTGTCTCGTCGTATATCCATACCGTCGTCGTGGCCGTGATGGGGCCGACGATTTCCTGACCGCCGTTCGCCTGGCTGTCGTCGTAGTATTTCGGCGCCACGAGGTTCGACCCCGTGATGGTCGGAAGCGTGTAACTGTCGCACGCCGTCTGCGGGCCGGGGTTCGTGATGGACGGGGTCAGGTTGATGGTCACCGTGAAACTCTCCTCGTCAAAGCAGTTCGGCGCGGTGCCTGTCTCGTCGTATATCCACACCGTCGTGGAACTGGTGATGGGGCCGACGATTTCCTGACCGCCGTTCGCCTGGCTGTCGTCGTAGTACTTCGGCGCCACGAGGTTCGACCCAGTGATGGTCGGAAGCGTGTAACTGTCGCATGCCGTCTGGGGGCCGGGGTTCGTGATGGACGGGGTCAGGTTGATGGTCACCACAAAACTCTCCTCGTCAAAGCAGTTCGGCACGGTGCCCGTCTCGTCGTATATCCACACCGTCGTCGTGGCCGTGATGGGGCCAAGAATTTCCTGGCCGCCGTTCGCCTGGCTGTCGTCGTAGTACTTCGGGTTGACCAGATTGCTGCCCGTGATGGTCGGCAAGGTGTAACTGTCGCACGCCGTCTGCGGGCCGGGGTTGGTGATGGACGGGGTCAGGTTGATGGTCACCACAAAACTCTCCTCGTCAAAGCAGTTCGGCGCGGTGCCTGTCTCGTCGTATATCCACACCGTCGTCGTGGCCGTGATGGGGCCGACAATTTCCTGACCGCCGTTCGCCTGGCTGTCGTCGTAGTATTTCGGGTTGACCAGATTGCTGCCCGTGATGGTCGGAAGCGTGTAACTGTCGCACGCCGTCTGCGGGCCGGGGTTCGTGATGGACGGGGTCAGGTTGATGGTCACCGTGAAACTCTCCTCGTCAAAGCAGTTCGGCACGGTGCCCGTCTCGTCGTATATCCACACCGTCGTGGAACTGGTGATGGGGCCGACGATTTCCTGACCGCCGTTCGCCTGGCTGTCGTCGTAGTATTTCGGGTTGACCAGATTGCTGCCCGTGATGGTCGGCAAGGTGTAACTGTCGCATGCCGTCTGCGGGCCGGGGTTCGTGATGGACGGGGTCAGGTTGATGGTCACCACAAAACTCTCCTCGTCAAAGCAGTTCGGCGCGGTGCCCGTCTCGTCGTATATCCACACCGTCGTCGTGGCCGTGATGGGGCCGACGATTTCCTGACCGCCGTTTGCCTGGCTGTCGTCGTAGTACTTCGGGTTGACCAGATTGCTGCCCGTGATGGTCGGCAAGGTGTAACTGTCGCATGCCGTCTGGGGGCCGGGGTTGGTGATGGACGGGGTCAGGTTGATGGTCACCGTGAAACTCTCCTCGTCGGAGCAGTTCGGCGCGGTGCCTGTCTCGTCGTATATCCACACCGTCATGGAACTGGTGATGGGGCCAAGAATTTCCTGGCCGCCGTTCGCCTGGCTGTCGTCGTAGTACTTCGGCGCCACGAGGTTCGACCCCGTGATGGTCGGAAGCGTGTAACTGTCGCACGCCGTCTGCGGGCCGGGGTTGGTGATGGACGGCGTGTTGTTGATGGTCACCGTGAAACTCTCCTCGTCGGAGCAGTTCGGCACGGTGCCCGTCTCGTCGTATATCCACACCGTCATGGAACTGGTGATGGGACCGACGATTTCCTGACCGCCGTTCGCCTGGCTGTCGTCGTAGTATTTCGGGTTGACCAGATTGCTGCCCGTGATGGTCAGCAAGGTGTAACTGTCGCACGCCGTCTGCGGGCCGGGGTTGGTGATGGACGGCGTGTTGTTGATGGTCACCGTGAAACTCTCCTCGTCCGAGCAGTTCGGCGCGGTGCCCGTCTCGTCGTATATCCACACCGTCGTCGTGGCCGTGATGGGGCCAAGAATTTCCTGGCCGCCGTTCGCTTGGCTGTCGTCGTAGTACTTCGGCGCCACGAGGTTCGACCCCGTGATGGTCGGCAAGGTGTAACTGTCGCACGCCGTCTGCGGGCCGGGGTTGGTGATGGACGGGGTCAGGTTGATGGTCACCGTGAAACTCTCCTCGTCAAAGCAGTTCGGCACGGTGCCCGTCTCGTCGTATATCCACACCGTCATGGAACTGGTGATGGGACCGACGATTTCCTGACCGCCGTTCGCCTGGCTGTCGTCGTAGTACTTCGGGTTGACCAGATTGCTGCCCGTGATGGTCGGCAAGGTGTAACTGTCGCACGCCGTCTGCGGGCCGGGGTTCGTGATGGACGGGGTCAGGTTGATGGTCACCACAAAACTCTCCTCGTCAAAGCAGTTCGGCACGGTGCCCGTCTCGTCGTATATCCACACCGTCGTGGAACTGGTGATGGGGCCGACGATTTCCTGACCGCCGTTCGCCTGGCTGTCGTCGTAGTATTTCGGGTTGACCAGATTGCTGCCCGTGATGGTCGGCAAGGTGTAACTGTCGCATGCCGTCTGCGGGCCGGGGTTCGTGATGGACGGGGTCAGGTTGATGGTCACCACAAAACTCTCCTCGTCAAAGCAGTTCGGCGCGGTGCCCGTCTCGTCGTATATCCACACCGTCGTCGTGGCCGTGATGGGGCCGACGATTTCCTGACCGCCGTTTGCCTGGCTGTCGTCGTAGTACTTCGGGTTGACCAGATTGCTGCCCGTGATGGTCGGCAAGGTGTAACTGTCGCATGCCGTCTGGGGGCCGGGGTTGGTGATGGACGGGGTCAGGTTGATGGTCACCGTGAAACTCTCCTCGTCGGAGCAGTTCGGCGCGGTGCCTGTCTCGTCGTATATCCACACCGTCATGGAACTGGTGATGGGGCCAAGAATTTCCTGGCCGCCGTTCGCCTGGCTGTCGTCGTAGTATTTCGGCGCCACGAGGTTCGACCCCGTGATGGTCGGCAAGGTGTAACTGTCGCACGCCGTCTGCGGGCCGGGGTTCGTGATGGACGGGGTCAGGTTGATGGTCACCGTGAAACTCTCCTCGTCCGAGCAGTTCGGCGCGGTGCCCGTCTCGTCGTATATCCACACCGTCGTCGTGGCCGTGATGGGGCCGACGATTTCCTGACCGCCGTTCGCCTGGCTGTCGTCGTAGTACTTCGGCGCCACGAGGTTCGACCCCGTGATGGTCGGAAGCGTGTAACTGTCGCACGCCGTCTGCGGGCCGGGGTTCGTGATGGACGGCGTGTTGTTGATGGTCACCGTGAAACTCTCCTCGTCAAAGCAGTTCGGCACGGTGCCTGTCTCGTCGTATATCCACACCGTCGTCGTGGCCGTGATGGGGCCAGAATTTCCTGGCCGCCGTTCGCCTGGCTGTCGTCGTAGTACTTCGGGTTGACCAGATTGCTGCCCGTGATGGTCGGAAGCGTGTAACTGTCGCACGCCGTCTGCGGGCCGGGGTTCGTGATGGACGGGGTCAGGTTGATGGTCACCGTGAAACTCTCCTCGTCAAAGCAGTTCGGCGCGGTGCCTGTCTCGTCGTATATCCACACCGTCGTCGTGGCCGTGATGGGGCCGACAATTTCCTGACCGCCGTTCGCCTGGCTGTCGTCGTAGTATTTCGGGTTGACCAGATTGCTGCCCGTGATGGTCGGCAAGGTGTAACTGTCGCACGCCGTCTGCGGGCCGGGGTTCGTGATGGACGGGGTCAGGTTGATGGTCACCGTGAAACTCTCCTCGTCGGAGCAGTTCGGCGCGGTGCCTGTCTCGTCGTATATCCACACCGTCGTGGAACTGGTGATGGGGCCGACGATTTCCTGACCGCCGTTCGCCTGGCTGTCGTCGTAGTATTTCGGCGCCACGAGGTTCGACCCAGTGATGGTCGGCAAGGTGTAACTGTCGCACGCCGTCTGCGGGCCGGGGTTGGTGATGGACGGCGTGTTGTTGATGGTCACCGTGAAACTCTCCTCGTCAAAGCAGTTCGGCGCGGTGCCCGTCTCGTCGTATATCCACACCGTCGTGGAACTGGTGATGGGGCCAAGAATTTCCTGACCGCCGTTCGCCTGGCTGTCGTCGTAGTACTTCGGGTTGACCAGATTGCTGCCCGTGATGGTCGGCAAGGTGTAACTGTCGCACGCCGTCTGCGGGCCGGGGTTGGTGATGGACGGGGTCAGGTTGATGGTCACCACAAAACTCTCCTCGTCCGAGCAGTTCGGCACGGTGCCCGTCTCGTCGTATATCCACACCGTCGTCGTGGCCGTGATGGGGCCAAGAATTTCCTGGCCGCCGTTCGCCTGGCTGTCGTCGTAGTACTTCGGGTTGACCAGATTGCTGCCCGTGATGGTCGGAAGCGTGTAACTGTCGCACGCCGTCTGCGGGCCGGGGTTCGTGATGGACGGGGTCAGGTTGATGGTCACCGTGAAACTCTCCTCGTCAAAGCAGTTCGGCACGGTGCCCGTCTCGTCGTATATCCACACCGTCGTCGTGGCCGTGATGGGGCCGAAGATTTCCTGGCCGCCGTTCGCCTGGCTGTCGTCGTAGTACTTCGGCGCCACGAGTTCGACCCGTGATGGTCGGAAGCGTGTAACTGTCGCACGCCGTCTGCGGGCCGGGGTTCGTGATGGACGGCGTGTTGTTGATGGTCACCGTGAAACTCTCCTCGTCAAAGCAGTTCGGCACGGTGCCTGTCTCGTCGTATATCCACACCGTCGTCGTGGCCGTGATGGGGCCAAGAATTTCCTGGCCGCCGTTCGCCTGGCTGTCGTCGTAGTACTTCGTTGACCAGATTGCTGCCCGTGATGGTCGGAAGCGTAACTGTCGCACGCCGTCTGCGGGCGGGGTTCGTGATGGACGGGGTCAGGTTGATGGTCACCGTGAAACTCTCCTCGTCAAAGCAGTTCGGCGCGGTGCCTGTCTCGTCGTATATCCACACCGTCGTCGTGGCCGTGATGGGGGCGACAATTTCCTGACCGCCGTTCGCCTGGCTGTCGTCGTAGTATTTCGGGTTGACCAGATTGCTGCCCGTGATGGTCGGCAAGGTGTAACTGTCGCACGCCGTCTGCGGGCCGGGGTTCGTGATGGACGGGGTCAGGTTGATGGTCACCGTGAAACTCTCCTCGTCGGAGCAGTTCGGCGCGGTGCCTGTCTCGTCGTATATCCACACCGTCGTGGAACTGGTGATGGGGCGACGATTTCCGACCGCCGTTCGCGGCTGTCGTCGTAGTATTTCGGCGCCACGAGGTTCGACCCAGTGATGGTCGGCAAGGTGTAACTGTCGCACGCCGTCTGCGGGCCGGGGTTGGTGATGGACGGCGTGTTGTTGATGGTCACCGTGAAACTCTCCTCGTCAAAGCAGTTCGGCGCGGTGCCCGTCTCGTCGTATATCCACACCGTCGTGGAACTGGTGATGGGGCCAAGAATTTCCTGACCGCCGTTCGCCTGGCTGTCGTCGTAGTACTTCGGGTTGACCAGATTGCTGCCCGTGATGGTCGGCAAGGTGTAACTGTCGCACGCCGTCTGCGGGCCGGGGTTGGTGATGGACGGGGTCAGGTTGATGGTCACCACAAAACTCTCCTCGTCCGAGCAGTTCGGCACGGTGCCCGTCTCGTCGTATATCCACACCGTCGTCGTGGCCGTGATGGGGCCAAGAATTTCCTGGCCGCCGTTCGCCTGGCTGTCGTCGTAGTACTTCGGGTTGACCAGATTGCTGCCCGTGATGGTCGGAAGCGTGTAACTGTCGCACGCCGTCTGCGGGCCGGGGTTCGTGATGGACGGGGTCAGGTTGATGGTCACCACAAAACTCTCCTCGTCAAAGCAGTTCGGCACGGTGCCCGTCTCGTCGTATATCCACACCGTCGTCGTGGCCGTGATGGGGCCGACGATTTCCTGACCGCCGTTCGCCTGGCTGTCGTCGTAGTACTTCGGCGCCACGAGGTTCGACCCCGTGATGGTCGGAAGCGTGTAACTGTCGCACGCCGTCTGCGGGCCGGGGTTCGTGATGGACGGCGTGTTGTTGATGGTCACCGTGAAACTCTCCTCGTCAAAGCAGTTCGGCACGGTGCCTGTCTCGTCGTATATCCACACCGTCGTCGTGGCCGTGATGGGGCCAAGAATTTCCTGGCCGCCGTTCGCCTGGCTGTCGTCGTAGTACTTCGGGTTGACCAGATTGCTGCCCGTGATGGTCGGAAGCGTGTAACTGTCGCACGCCGTCTGCGGGCCGGGGTTCGTGATGGACGGGGTCAGGTTGATGGTCACCGTGAAACTCTCCTCGTCAAAGCAGTTCGGCACGGTGCCCGTCTCGTCGTATATCCACACCGTCATGGAACTGGTGATGGGGCCGACGATTTCCTGACCGCCGTTCGCCTGGCTGTCGTCGTAGTACTTCGGCGCCACGAGGTTCGACCCCGTGATGGTCGGAAGCGTGTAACTGTCGCACGCCGTCTGCGGGCCGGGGTTGGTGATGGCGGGCTGCGCTATCACCGTCACACTCGTTGCCGCATCCACTGTGCATCCATTCACATCTGTCACCACTACGCTGTAATTGGTCGTGATAACAGGAGACACGATATGTGGCCCTGCGCCGGAGAGTGTATTTGGCGTCCAGTCGTAGGTGAAGGGGCCGGTCGAGCCGCCCACCGTTAGGGTGAGGGTGGTACTGCTACCTTCACAAATAGGATTAACATTGGGGTCTAAACTCGCCGTCAAATCCACCCCGTACCCTCTTATCGAAAAAGTAAAGGGATTTTCATCAGGGTCATCGCTTGCGATAATGACCGTCGCATCGCGGACACCCGCTGCCGAGGGGTCGAATTCCACCTCGAATGTGAGTGGGTTTCCGTTGGTCACGGTGGGGCCAGCGGGTTGCACAGTTACCGCGAAATCACCTGCATTGACACCACTAATAACAATATATGGTGTGCCAGTCAGGGTAAGCGGGCAGGAAGTAGTATTTTCAATCGTAAATGTATGCGTCACCGTGCCGCCAGCCACTTCCACACAACCAAAGTTGGTGTCGTCGGCCACGTCGGGGGTGAGGTCGCCGTCGGTGATGGAGACTGAATTACCCGTTACGTTGATGTCGGGGACTTCTACCGTCAAAGTTTGGAGCGCCGAGACCGGAGCGCCACAGCCCGTGCTGATGGTGTAGGTGATGTCGGTCGTGCCAGCGCCCACGGCGGTAACTTCGCCTGTGGAGGCATCCACTGTCGCCACGCCCGTGTTTGTGCTGCTCCAAACGCCGCCCGCGTCGCCCGTGGATGAGTATGTGGTCACGTCGCCGATGCAAAGCGGGGTGGTGCCGCTGACTGTGCCTGCGTTTACGTTCGGGTTGACAGTCAAAGTTTGGAACGCCGAGACCGGAGCGCCACAGCCCGTGCTGATGGTGTAGGTGATGTCGGTCGTGCCAGCGCCCACGGCGGTCACTTCGCCTGTGGAGGCATCCACTGTCGCCACGCCCGTGTTTGTGCTGCTCCAAACGCCGCCCGCGTCGCCCGTGGTCGTGTAGGTGGTCACATCACTGATGCAAAGCGGGGTGGTGCCGCTGACTGTGCCTGCATTTACATTTGGGTTGACAGTCAAAGTTTGGAAAGCCGAGACCGGGGCGCCACAGCCCGTGCTGATGGTGTAGGTGATGTCGGTCGTGCCAGCGCCCACGGCGGTCACTTCGCCTGTGGAGGCATCCACTGTCGCCACGCTTGTGTTCGTGCTGCTCCACACGCCTCCTGCGTCGCCTGTGGTCGTGTAGGTGGTCACACCACTGATGCAAAGTGGGGTGGTGCCGCTGACTGTTCCCGCATTGGCATTTGGGTCAACGGTAGTTGTGTTGGAGGCCGGGCTGGCTCCCGAGCATCCGTTGGCATCTTCATAGTTGACGGTCACCGTTTTGCCGCCAGTCGTCAGCCATTGCAGGGTGACGGTATGGTCGGTGCCGCCGATGCCGCCCGATGTGATATTGTAATCCACACCTGCCGTGCCGGGTACATTCCAAACATAGTTGGATTGACCCGATTGGGTGGTATAGGTTACATCTGTATTTAGGCAAGTATTGGCTCCCGGTTCTGCTGTGAAGGTAGGTGTCGGCAAAGGATTCACCGTCACCACCGCATTGCCAGTCATCGTGGCCGTGCAGAGCGTGGTGGTGTTCGTTGCTACGACGGTGTAAGTACCTGCCGCAGTCTGATTGCCAAAAGAGATGGCATTGCCGTCGCCAGCCACCGGAGTTCCCGTGTCAACGCCGCCGATTTGAAGTTGGTAATCAACGCCTGTTTCCGAGCCGCTGAGACCTACCGGGACACCCGCGCCACCCGCGCAGTACGCGCCGCCGCCAGTCACATTGAAGGTGGTTGGCAAAGGATTTACCGTAATCTCAAACGTGCAAGAGTTGGAACAACCCATTGCATCGGTGTAGGAGTATGTGATTGTGTGCGTTCCCGGGCCAGCCGCCACTGGGTCAAACGTGTTGGCGCTCACACCCGGCCCTGTGTATGTGCCGCCCGAAGGCGTGCCTCCAGTAAGCCCGAACGATGCCTCGTCAATACAAACGGTCGTGTTGGATGGGCAAGTGACCGTTATCGGACTCAAGGCGATGCTCGCATCAACCGATGTCACTGTGTTGGAGCAGAAGTTCGCATCCACAACCTCTCTCGGCTCAGGATTGTCTGTCACCGACACGGCCACGCTGCCCGTGCTGCCAATGACTTTCATGGTCAGGGTCAGTATCACGGTGCCGTCGCTCAGGTCAACCCCGTCGAACTCCGCGTTGGGGTCTGGGTCGAACCATGTGAACGTCAGTTCGCCATTTGTCACGGCATCCAAGTCGCCGACGAACGGGTCGCCGCCCGTGCCGCCGATTTCTGGGGCGACATAACTCTGATACATCAACTTTGCCTCATCCCACTCGACGCTGAACTGCAAGGAGGAGATATTGGTGAAATTGTTGCTCACCTCAATGGTAATGTCCACGATGTCGCCGCAGGTCGCGTTCGCTGGCGCGTCAACCGTAAGGGTAAGTGTGGGTGGGGGAGCCACCGTCACCGTTTTCGTGCAAGTGGAGGTGCAACCGTTAGCACCTGTAATGACCAATGTCAACTCAAAAGTACCCGCCGCACCAGCATCCACCAACACGGTCTCCTCGTCGTCCGGCCCGTCAATCGTGCCGTTGCCAGCCGTGATACTCCACTGATAAGAGGTCATACCTGTGGGTGCCTCGTAGAGGTTATCTTCCGAGTTGGCGCACACGATGTCCAAACCGTTGATATCACAAGTGGGTGCTGCGTTGATAGTTACCACCGCATTGCCTGTCATCGTGGCCGTGCAGAGCGTGGTGGTGTTCGTGGCCACGACGGTGTAGGTTCCCGCCGCTGTTTGGTTGCCAAAACTAATCGCGTTGCCGTCGCCAGCCACCGGGCTGCCCGTGTCAACGCCGCCGATTTGAAGTTGATAGTCAACACCCGTTTCGGAACCGCTGAGACCTACCGGAACACCCGCGCCACCCGCGCAGTACGCGCCGCCGCCAGTCACATTGAAGGTGGTTGGCAAAGGATTCACGGTCACCACCGCGTTGCCAGTCATCGTGGCCGTGCAGAGTGTGGTGGTGTTTGTGGCCACGACGGTGTAGGTTCCCGCCGCAGTTTGATTGCCAAAACTAATCGCGTTGCCGTCGCCTGCCACCGGGCTGCCTGTGTCAACGCCGCCGATTTGAAGTTGGTAGTTGACACCAGTTTCCGAACCGCTGAGACCCACCGGGACACCCGCGCCGCCCGCGCAATACGCGCCGCCGCCAGTTACGTTAAAGGTGGTTGGCAAAGGATTTATCGTCACCACCGCATTGCCAGTCATCGTGGCCGTGCAGAGCGTGGTGGTGTTCGTTGCTACGATGGTGTAAGTACCTGCCGCAGTCTGATTGCCAAAAGAGATGGCATTGCCGTCGCCAGCCACCGGAGTTCCCGTGTCAACGCCGCCGATTTGAAGTTGGTAATCAACGCCTGTTTCCGAGCCGCTGAGACCTACCGGAACACCCGCGCCACCCGCGCAGTACGCGCCGCCGCCTGTCACATTGAAGGTGGCTGGCAAATCGTTCACCGTCATCGTGACGGTGTTCGAGGTGGCTGTGGTGGTGGTGAGGCAAGTGCCGCCCGTGACCGTGATTTCGCAGGTCACCGCTTCACCATTCGCCAGCGCCGAGGTCGTATAAGTATTCGACGCGCCGTTCTGCACGCTCACGTTGTCCACTTGAAAATCGTAGCTCACCGTGCCGCCGCCTGTGTTGTTCGCGGTGGCCGTGAATGTCACACTTTCGCCGTCGCAGATGATGCTGCCGGGATTGGCGACGATGCTGACGGTGGGGGTGACGTTGGGGATGACGGTGACGGTGATTTCGGCGCAAGCCCCGGGTGTCACGCAGCCTCCCTCTCCCCGCACATAATAAGTGGTAGTGATGCTGGGCGATACTATGATGGAAGTACCGCTGCCCGCAGAGGTGCCGCCGCAGGATACGGTGTACCACTGCCAATCGGTGGCATCGTTCAGGTCGCCCGAAGCAATGCTGAGGGTCGTGCTTTCGCCATCACATATTGGGTTGGAAGTGGCGGAGAGGGTGGGAATGTCAGGGTCGGTGCATGGATTGCTGTTGGTCGCCACATTCACGATGCCCGTTGCGTTGGCAAAGAACACGTTGTTGGTGTTTGTGGCAGGAGAGGACGGGTGCCCCCAAGAGCCGTTCACGGTACCCGCGCCACCCAACGTCAGAGTATTAGCGGTATGGGTCAAAGCCGCTCCAAGATTGGCGATTGACCCCGTTGTGATGGAAAAGTCGTTCGTGATATTTCGCGCCGAGTTGAGGGTGACCGCCCCGCCGGTGTTATCGAAGGTGAGGTTGTTCACCGTGGCGGGCAGGCCGTTGCCCGTGTTCTGAGCGGCGGTGCCGTTATAGACGTAGTTGGCGCCGGTGTCGAAGGTGCGGGTCGTTGTCCGAATATTGCCGCATGTGCCTCCCGTGCCACAAGCAGCGGTAGTGATGCCTTGAGGGGAAGTAATGCCGAGCGTTGCTCCCGACGAAAGCGTGAACAATCCTCCACCTGTTACCGTAGTACCCGCCGCAGCCATTTGCAGGAAAGCGCCGCTGTTCACGGTGAAGTTGATGGTGTTGGACACCGTGCCGCCGGAGGTGTAGGTTTGTGTGCCTGAGCCGTTGAAGTTGATGGAGCCACTGCCGGAGGAAGACTCGGTGAGAGTGCCGCCTGTATGGGAGAAGTTGCCGGCCACGTTCAAAACACCAATGGCACCGGCACCGGACATATCATAAGTGCCGGAACTGTGGCTAAAGTTGCCTCCAACGGTTATGATAGACGTTGATGTGGCGTTGGTGCGTTGGTTGAAAGTGCCGCCTGTTTTGGTGAAATCACCTGTGACGTTGAGGGCGGCTGCACCATTGTTTATTTTCATATTGAGCGTGCCGCCAGATATACTAAAATCACCAGTAGTATTGATAGTAGCGGTGCCATTGTTTCCAACCATCGTAAAATTACCGGAAGTCATCGAGAAACTCCCTCCAACATCAATGGTTCTGTTAGCACCAGAGGTCGTCATGCTCAGCACACCACTTCCCGAGTTTGAATGAGTAAGGTTGCCCAAGCAGGTTAGGTCTGCCCCCATTGTGACATCACTATTCGAAGAACGGACAAACGCCACATTCCCAAACGTCTGCCCCATGCCACTGGGATAAATAGTTGTCATCCCGGTGATATTGCAGTTGGAGTTGGCATTCCAAGAAGCGGTGGGGACAGTGCCGCCGTTCAACCCATGAATATATGTGCCGCCACTATTGAAAACCAAGGTACCCGTGGTCGTCACGGTGCCGCCATTGCGCGAGTAAGTGCCATTCACTACCATATTTGCACCACTTTGTATGGTCAAGTCACCGCCGGTACGGTTTAGTGTGCCATCCACCACGAGGTCATCACCTGAGCCATTAGCTATGGTCATGTTGGCAGTTTGAGTCACTGTCGCGCCCGATTCGATGACCACTTGGTCAACCGTGATAGCAGCATTGAAGGTCACCGTATGTGGGCTGCGAATGGTGATGACGCCGCTGGCACTTGTGGGTGTGCCAGTGACCGATACGCTTTGAATGGCGATGGTGTTGGCTGCCCACTGAACAGTAGCACTGACGCTGCCAAAAGTCCCCGGATTTTCTGATGCGGCATTCAACTCACGGCGAGCAGTCACCATTCTCGCATGAGAGGCTCCTGCACCTCCGGTATTGGCTGTTTCTTGGCTTCCATAGCTCGTCGGATTCGTTATTCCACCGCCGTCATCGTTATGCATGTGCAACGATGCTATCCAAAGTGTGTTCGTCGCCCCGAACCCTGAGGTTAGAGATGGCGGGTCAGGAGCATTACTGTTTCCTGTTGCTACTGTACCTGCTACCGGCACCCCCTGATAAGTACCCGCAGCAATACGGTAAGAGTTGTGCGCGCTGCGTTCCGCACCGGCTGTGATATTGATAGTAGTGCCTTCTGTACCATCTGCTACTTTGTACCATGTACGGCGGATACTATTACTATTGGTACTTGTATAAAGCTGCGTCCAGCCAGATGGGGTAGTTGGTTCGGTACCGCTATCATTCGCATCCGACCAGAAAATAAGCAGCAGGTCGCCGCTTTGAATACCCGCAGGAAGGGAGACCGTATGTGTAGTACCTCCGGTTGCATTTTTAGAACTTGATGCAGTACCCGCCACTTCCGGGAAGGGGCATTGCACTACCCAGTTGGTACCGTTGTATCGTTCCCAAGTGCAGCCATCGTTCCAGTTGCCTGATTGGCGGCTGCGGTAATCGCCCGTCGTCTGCCCCCACCCCTGCATCACAAAGACTATGAGGAAGAATAGGGTCGCAAATAATGTTTTGCGGAAGCCATTCAATGTACCAGCGGATGTGGTGGCCGGTTGGCAAGTAACAGCGTACAAGGGTAGATTTAATTTCATAACTAAGATGATTTATCGGACAATGATTTTTTGATTCAACAATTGCGCGGTCATGGGGTGCATGACACGAGTCCCGTGCGCAACCGCAACCTGCTTTTGTGTTTTCCCTCCGGCAAAAACGCTTGCGTTCGGGACATACAAAGAGCGGGTTGGCGTTTGACAACACACGCCAATCGGGAATCGGGGATAAGCATTCTATGTGTGAGGAAAATAAGGCCGGGTAAGTAAAAGATATAGCTCAGGCCGGACACGCGCATCGTTCAGATGCCAACTTCCTCATGAGATTATGGATTAAAATACTTGTGTTAAAAAGTTGGGACAAACATAAAGCCAAAAGCGTTGACAATTAGCCGTTTTTGTATATTAAATGTTTTCTGCTGCGCGGGAGGAGTTTTAAAAGTCCTGCCCCCTGTGCCAATCTTGCCGTTGTCGGCATCCCTGCCATAGCAGAAGGGCTAAACTCAATTTTTTTTTCATCCTGAAAGGAACTGCCCGCACTATGGACTTCCCCTTCGTAGAGCGGACGGTTCCTTACAGGATGACAAACGTAGCGTTTACGATATGTCAAAGCCCAGTCCCCGTGCCATTGATGGTGAACACGAAGGGGTTTTCGGGCAAGTCGTTGTGCGTAATAATCACGATGGCCGAGCGCAGCCCCGGTGCGCTGGGGTCGAACTCGATGGTGAACGATGTGCCGCCGCCACCCAAAATGGGGGTACCGGGTTGGGTGGTCACCGTAAAATCGGAAGCATCGCGGTCGGCGATGGTCACGAGCGGCACACCGTCAAGCACCAATGGCTCGCCGTTCAGGATATTTTCGATGGTGAAAGTGCGGCTCACCGTGCCGCTGCTCACGTTGACGCTGCCAAAATCGGTGTGGTCGGCGAGGCTGACACTGAGCGTGCGATTGGCGATGGACACGCCGTTGCCTTTCACGGTGATGTCGGGCGGCACAGCGGCTGCCGACGAACAGGCGAACTGTATGTCTTGCAGCAAGGGTGTCTCTGCTGGGTCGGTGGTGGAGAGCTCGGCGCGGTACTGGATGTAGCGCGAAGTGCCGCCCACCGTGGAGCCGCTCGAAGGTATGTTGGTGAAAGAAGTCCAAGAGCCGTCGGGCGTGGGGGTATCGCCTTGGCGTTGTGCGATTTGCAGAGTGGCGCCGGCAGGGACGGTGGCCGTCCAAGTGGCTTCCGCCCAGTTTTTTTGCTCACCCGCGTCGTACACCCGTGACTCGAAGGTGCCGGGAGTCAGATAAGGAGTCGCATGAAGCCAATCCACTTGCAGCACGGGGCCGCCATTGTTATAGTCGCTGATGGCAGGTCGCATGGTGCCGCCTATCGCGGTCGCCTCCGAATGTGCCAACGCACCATCCACATAGAAGTCCACGCTGCTGGCGTTCCATTCGATTCGGTATAGGTGCGAGGCCCCAATGAGACTGCTACCCAAGTCGAAATTCACTTCTGTTGGGCCGTTTTTGGTGCGGGCATAGAGGTTGGTCGTCGAAGAAAACGTGCTGAACATCGCCCAGTCCGATTCGCCATTGTAAATGCCGCCCGACCCGGTCGCATCGGTGCCGCCGCCAAAACCGACGTGCTGAAAACCGGCTGCGCCAAAGGTGGCGACAAACTCCAACGTCGCACCGGGAGCGAACGTGAGCGCTTCGGGTTGGGAATTGTAACGCGCACCATCCACGCTCAACACGCCCCCCGACACGTTGGACGTGCCGCCCGTCCACGGGAAACTTTCCCATTCGCTGCTCGGCGGCAGCACGTCGAACTCTGCCGCTGCCGTTGGCCGCAACATGATGCCATCGTAGTACAAAGTCAAATAAGCGTCGGAAAAACTGCCCTGCTCGAAGTCGGCAGCGGTTTCGTCCACAAAACACGGGGGGACAGAGGTCGAAAAACTCAAAGGTGCGGCGGGTGGCTCCGGCTCGGTGGCTGAGTTGGTGGACACATCTTCCGAAGTGACACGGTAATGATAGGTCGTGCCGGGGGTCAGCCCGGTCAGCACGATGCTGTGCGAGGTGACGAATGCGCCATCCGATTCGCTGTCGTTGAGGGTGCCGGGACTGGTGCCGTATTCCACCAGCGAATTGGCTGGTTCGTTGGTCGTCCATGTCACGGTAGCCGAAAGGCCGTCGGGAGCAGACACTGCCGTCACGCTCGTGATGACGGGGGGCGTGACATCTGGCCCCGAGCCGCACTCGACCGTGAGCGCATCCAAAAGGGGAGAATACACCGCATCTGTGGTGGCCAAATCCACCCGGTATTGGAGGTATTGGGCACCGCCGCCCACAGTGCCGCCGTTGGTCGTGGGCAGGAAGGCCGTCCAAGAGCCGTCGGGCGTGGGAGTGTTGCCCGTCCGCACGAACACGTCTATGGAAGTTCCGGTGGGTTCCGTCGTTGTCCAGTTGATGGCGCCCCAGCCGTTGGGCGCCCCTTGGTCGAATACTTGGGAGGTAAAACTGCCCGAAGTGGCGTAGGGTGTGGCGCGAAGCCAATCCACCGAAAGGGTGCCGTCAAAGTTTTGTACGTCGCTGATTTGCAGGTACATATTGGTTCCTACCGTCAGGGTAATGGTCGCGTTGGGGGTAGCACTGCCATCCACGAAAAATTCAAAATTGGTGGCGTTCCGTTTTATTTTGAACAGGTGCGGTGCGCCTAATAACGCGCCGAGGTTGACATTGCTACCGTTGGATGCGCGGGCATACAGATTCCCGTCGGGGCTTGCCCCTTGCCCAATCGTGACCCACGGATTTGTGTTAAAAGGTTGGTCATCAGAAAAACCCACATTTTGAAATGCCGCCGAATTGTAAGTCGCCACAAATTCGATGGAGGTGCCGGGGCCATAGCTGCCATTTGAATAAATATGTGTCCCGTTCACGGTCACTTGGCCGCCGCTGACGGTGGTGCTGCCGGGGTTGAACAAGCCCTCCGTCCAGCCTGCCGGGATGCTGCTCCCGGAAAATTCCTCGTTCAGCGTCGGGTTCAAAATGACCGCGCCACCACCTTGCAACACCACCAAAGTGTTGGCATCCGGGGTGCCGAGGTTAAAATCGGCATCGCTGTCATCTTCCGCGCAAACGGACAGCAAAGCAGGGGCTTTTGCCGGGGCAGCCGAGTACGGTTCGCCTTTTGACAAAAACTGGAAATAATTGGCCGGGTACAAAGCCGGAGCGTTTTTCCAAACGTCATTGTTCGCCACGGCATATTGCCTCTGTGCCGTGATTTGAATGGCGCACAAAAGGATGAGGGAGAAGGATAATGTTGCCAAAACATTACGCCCTTGTTGTCTGATTGGTGTGGAGGTGGACATAGTATTTCAATTTGTTTGTGATAGGTATGTTGAGGCTGATGAGGGCTTGTCCGTCCGCTTCGCTTGGCCGGGCAAGCCCTATCAATCTTTTCACAGCCCCGTCCCCGTGCCATTGATGGTGAACACAAAGGGATTACCGGGAAAATCGTCGTGCGTAATAATTACAATCGCCGAGCGCAGCCCTTGCGCGCTGGGGTCGAACTCTATGGTAAAGGTCGTGCTGCCTCCCCCCGCGATGGGTGTCGAGGGTTGCGCCGTCACGGTGAAATCCAAAGCATTGCGGTCGGCAATGGTCACCAATGGCACACCAGTCAGATTGAGCGATAGGGCGTTGGGCACATTTTCGATGGTGAAGGTGCGGCTGATAGTGCTGCCACTCACGTTGGCGCTACCAAAATCGGTATGGTCAGCGAGGCTGACGGTCAGGGCACGATTGGCAATTTCCACCCCGTTGCCTTTGACGCGAATGTGTTGAGGAATCCCCGTAACAGGCGAACAGGCGAACACAATCCCCTCTAAAACAGGCGTATGTGCCGCATTGGATGTGGACAAATCAGCGCGATACTGAATGTAACGCGAGGTGCCGCCGATGTTGGCACCGTTGGAAGGAATGGCCGAAAAAGCCGTCCAAGTGCCGTCGGGCGTGGGGGTGTCGCCTTGGCGTTGGAAAATTTGCAAAACTGTGCCAGTGGGCAATTTTTCCGTCCATGAGGCTTGTTCCCAGTTGCGTTGTTCCCCCGCGTCGTGGACTTGCGAAGTGAACGAACCCGCTGCCGGATAGGGAGAAATACGAATCCGGTTGACAGCCAAAGCCTGTCCACCCACAGGAAAATCACTGATTTGAGCCACCATGTTTGTGCCGACGGTGTAGGCAATCGTCGCAGCAGGCGTGTTTGCGCCATCCACATAAAATTCAAAATTGGTAGCCGTCCACACGATTTTGTAGCGGTGGGTGGAACCAAGCAAACCAGCGCCAAGCGAAACATCGGCAGCGCCATCCCGGCGGGCGTACACGCCATCGCCGCCAGAACCCGTGCCAATAGTGACCCACGGTGAATTAAAGTCAAAATCTGTTGAAAAGCCTACGTTTTGGAACGGCCCGGCCAGAAAAGTTGCCTCAAATTCGATGGAAGTACCCGGCCCGTAGGTCGCATTGGTGGCTAAATGCGCGCCATTGACGGTCACCGTGCCGCCGCCCACGACGACGGTGCCACCACCACCCCAAGCGCCATCCGTCCAACCAGCGGGCGTTGCCACACCGTCGAATTCCTCATTCACGGCGGGATTGAGTATGACCGCCCCGTCGCCGTCTGGCACCACCAAGGTGTTGGCATCTGGCGTGCCGAGGCTGAATTGCGCGAAAGTGCCGTCCACCGCGCAGGGGCCAAGCGGGGTGACGAAACTCAGCGGCGCGGCAGGCGGCTCCGGTTCGGTCGCGCTGTTGCCCACTCCGTCCTCTGAAGTGACGCGGTAATAGTAGAGCGTACCGGGGGTCAGTCCCGTGAGCAGAATGCTGTGCGAAAGGGTTGGCGCAGCATTGGAGCCGCTCATGTTCAGGTTGTTGGGATTGGTGCCGTATTGCACCAGCGAATTGGCCGATTCGTTGGTGTTCCAAGTCACAGTCGCTTCCGTGCCATTGGCATTGGGTGTAGCAGTCACGCTGGTAATCTCAGGAGGAGTGACATCCACGCCGTAAGTGGCAATGTACGCACCCGCATCCGCCGGGAAAAAGGCGTATTCGATGCCTTTGATGACCTCCGTCGTGTAGGAGACCGCACCGCCGTTGCGCGTGATGCCGAGCAAGGTGCCAACGGCTGAAACCACCGGCACCATGCCGCGCAGGTTGTTCGCATTGGCACCCACAGCGATGTCGAAACTCAATTCGTTGACATTCCATGTGATGGCGCCGAACGACGAGCCATTGCGCCCATCAAGCCAGTCGAGCATTTGTTTGGCCGACACCACAGGCACGTTGTTGGCTTGAGCATGGGATATGAGGCCAGCCGCCAAAGCGCGGGAAGATTCGCGGTCGGTGTGAAAATTGGCACAAAACACCCCATAATATCCTTCCGAGCCAACCGCCTTGTCTATCACCTGCTGATGGTGCGAGGGGAAATTTTGGCCCGATTCGTCGGTGAATTGCGTCGCCACTTGGTAGCAGTCAATCAAATTGCCATCCTCGTCCGCAAAACGCATCGGCAGACCGGAACCCGTGAACATACCTGCGCGGTCTTGCACCCAGCTGCCCGGCCAGTAGTAGTAGTTCACGTCGAGCCGGATGCCGTTGGCAACCTGCACGAGTGCCTTGCTGACAAAATCGCTCCACGCGATGCAGTGCGTGCGGTGGGTGGCGGGCGGGTTGATGTTGGGGAAATTATTCGCGAAGGCCGTCAAGTCGTTGGCAAAAAAGTTGGGCAACGTGGCGGGTGTCCAGTTGGCGCAGCCAGTACTGACGTGCACACTGACTTCAAAACCCTGACTTTGGTAAGTGTCGGCACCCGGTAAGGGCGTGTTGGGATAAATGTAGGAAGAGCCGCGCACGGCCGTCCAGTTTGCCACATCAGCAGGTGTGTTACCGCTGCTCGCCGCGAGGAAGTCGTTGAAAAACGAACTGGTGAGACCCACCCCGTGGTCGTCGCCGGTCATCACCACGGCAGCTTTGAAACCACTTGGCAAAAACCAAAAGCGCGGCAGGGGTTTGCGGTGCAAATTGCCTTGAATGATGATGTTCGACAGCAAGCGCAACTGCTCGTCGGCTTGCGGAATGGCAACCTTGTCGAGATTCACCCAATCAGGTTGCGGGTCGCCAGCGGCATTTCCGAAGAAAAGGTCATTGGAACGAATCACACCGTCGGTCGTCTCGCGGTTTTGTCCTGCCCAAGCGGGATTGCCTTGGCGGGTCAGCACCACAGAGCGGGCAAGGTCGTAGGTGAACGCAACCGCCTTGCCTCCGTTGGCGCCTACTTCGCGCAGCGTCGCCGCGGGGAATGAAGTGGCCGTGTTGGCATTTGAATAAAGCGTGGCCAAACTCGTCGCGCCGTTGAGGTTGTATTGGTCGGCGGTACCGTGAAATTGAATCGTTTGCCCCACGATGCCCACACCGGGGCCGGAGGCAGTATTCACCAATAAATAACCTTCCGAAAGGGTGCCGCCGGCGGACGTGATGCCAAGCAGCGTGGACAATTGTGCATCGGGACGGAAGGCGATAAATGTGCCGCCCGCGTCCACCCAGTTGCTGAACAACGTGACTTGCGTGCCCGACAATGCCATTTCACCCAAAATCACGACATCATAACCGTTCAACATCGTCGCGTCCACTTCGGAGATGTCCGCCGCAAAAAATTCGTTGAAACCCTCTGTGCGCAAAAACTCGACCGGATAGCGGCTGAATGGGTTGGCCGCCGAACTGACCACCAAAATCGGCCCGCCCGGCCCTTCGGAGGGCGGCGGTGGCGGTGGGGCGGAGGTGGTGAATGTCCAAGTATAATCGGCTGCCAAAGCATTGCCCGCCAAATCCTTGATGCGCGGGTCAGTGCCGCCACCGACTATTCTCGCCGTGTAGGTCGTGCTGTATTCTAATGCGGAAATGGGGTCAATGATAGCGGTCCGTGTGCCGACGTTGTAGGAAATGGTGGCTGGCACGCTCATGTTCGAGGGGTCGAGCAGTTCGACCGTGTTTGAGTTCACCGTAGCCGGGTCAATAGCCTCGTTAAAGGTCGCGCTCACGTTGGCGTTGATGTTCACCCCGGAGGCTCCTGCACCGGGCACGGTGGAACTGACGGTCGGCGGTGTCTCGTCCGGGCCGACATTGGTTTCAAACACCACGTCCACCCAATAGTTGCTGGCATTGAAAGTCTGAGTGGGGAATGCGGGCGTGTTGGTATAAAGGTACACGCCGTTGGGTCCGTCCTCACCGTCGGCAAGGCCGCGCAAGGGGCCATTCACGACGGCACTTGTGAAGTAGGGGTCTGTGACGGCATAATTGCCGTTGTCATTGAATACAGAGATGACATAAGTGGTATTGGCGACGATGGCTTGCGGGTTTGCAAAAGCCTGTTCTTGCCAACCAGAAGCGGTTTCGTTTTCAAAATCAACGGTAGCCAACAGGGAGCCGTTGTTAGTCCAGAGTTGGCCGACATGATTGCCAGTATTGCCTGCGCCTTTGTAAAAACGCACCCCCGTGATGAAGCCATCCTCAGCAGCGCGGAATCTCATGCCATTTACGATGCCGCCATTGTTGTCGTTTTCTAACGGAATAGCAGGCGTATTGCTCGGCAAAAACAAGGAGCAAGGACAAGGCAAGGCACCGCTGATCTCCACCGTGATGGCATTGGCAGCGGGCGGCGTATCGGGTGTTTCCATGTTGCCAGTGTCGTCGAATGCGCGGCTTTTGATGACGTAGGTCGCCTCCACCGTCGGCACCCAAGCGTATGTCCAGTTGGTGGTGCCGGTGGCGACCTGCCAAGTGGTGCCGCCGTCCACCGAGACTTCCACACCTGCCACTACCCCACCCCCTGCGTCGGAGGCTGTGCCGGAAATCGTGACATTGGAGTTGTTGGGGAAAATCTCCCCGTCCAATGGTGTCGTGATGACAGCACTGGGCGGGTCAACATCGGTAGAAGCAGTGGCAGCCACCAAGCCCGCCATCAACGTGGCGGGCTGAACGCCCATATCCGCAAACAGATTGATAGTAGCCTGCTGCATATCGGGGCTGGTGGGTTCGTTGCCCCGGTCGTGCACCTCGTCGAGTCCCCAAGACCATTGCACGGTGCCGGCACCAAACACATACGCGCCGCTGGAATGGCGATAGAGCGACAATTTGTGGGTATGTCCATTTTGCAGTGTGCTCGACATGAGGATGCGTCCGCGCGGGTTGCTCGATTCGTAGGCCGCCTGTTCCCAGTTCCATTCATAACCGAGGGTGCCATCGGGCATCGTCCAAGTTTGCCCGTTGCCGAGCGTGGAGACGTTGGGCGTGTTGCGCCAAAAACGCAAATCCTTGAAAGCATCTGGCACCCTAATGGGGCCTGTGGTGCCATCCCAACTTATTTGGCCAGTGAGGGCATTTTCGGGATTGCAGCCATCCGCAGGAGGCGAGAACGCACAGCCGTCGCGCCACAGTCCGGTCCAGATATTTACTTCCGGGTCACATTTGTTTCCGCAGACATTTTCTCCCAATGTTCCTTCTTTATAGCAAACAAGGGTGCGCACGGGGTCGTTGTTGCCGTCAATGCTGTTCTCCCAGCGCGTTTTCCAATACACTTCATTACCGCTAAAAAAAGCCAAGTGTACCCCGGCGTTGCGGGCGTTTTCAAATTTCGTGCGCTCGGCTGCCGACCAATACTCGTCGTGGCCGACTGACAAAATGACCTTGTGGTCAGTGTCAATGGGGTCGGGGTCGCGCTCCATGTCAAGGTCGGTGGTGTAACTGACGTGGTAGCCATTGCGTTCCAGAAAACGAATCATCGGATACTCCGCGTTGAACAACCAATCTTCCGACGAGCTGCTGCCGCCGCCGCCGCCGCGCGTCAAAAAAGGGCGGTTGTAGCTAATTTTTGCTGCATGACCATTGGGGAATCCCGGCACGCTGCCAGTATAGAAGCTGTTGCCTCCATAGCCATTGTAGGCCTGCCAAGTGGCATCCATCGTTTTGAACAACAAATCGGCGTTGCCCTCGTCATCGCGCACGATGAAGGCAATGTGGCTCGCGCCGTTGTTGTCGAGCCGGGTCAGTTTGGCAATGTAGATGCCCGACACTGCGCCAGAGGGTACAGCCCAATTGGCCGATTCGGCCCAAGTGCCGCAATCCACCAGGCCAGTGACGGGGTCGGTGGCGGGTGCGGGCTGGGCCACGCCGGTGAAGGTGCCGAGGTCGGCCACGAGGCGGGCGCCGTCGCCGCCGTAGTAACCGAGGCGGTAGATTTTAATGGTGTAGTCGGTGGCAGCGCCCGTCACATCTATTTTGAAGCGAACGGTTTCGCCCTTATTGACGCTCAAGCCGTCGGCGAATCCCTGAATGGAGAGGTCGCCTGCATTGGGGCTGGGAAGTTCCCATTCGGAGGGGGGATTGCCAGACAGTGCGTTTTCGGTGACGATGGGGTTTTGCGCTATCAAAGGGACGTAGAAGCATACCACGAACAGCAACAAAAAGACAGCAAGCGGACGTACAAGTTTATTCATAAAAATTGGTTGAGTGTTCGTTTGATTGACTTACAGATACACGCATATAGCATAACCCGTTCCCGCATCGAATTTTGCGGAAATCAGCAGTAGGGATGTTTTTCGGCCAAGATTATGAAAAAGGGATGATAGCGGAAATTATACCTTGATTCGCTAAGATTTGTCAGATAAGCATGATTGAACTCCCTGATTTTGAACAGATTGCGTTTTTATCTACGCTCAAAACCTGACAGCGCGAAATATAAGAAAGAAGCGATTTTATCTGCCACAAGGAGCATGGTTACCTTCCAACAGGTAAATTATCGCTGCAAAAGTAAGACCAAGTTCAATTGATGGGGAAAAATTTGGGGAAAAATGAAAAAAGTTAATATTAGTGCCAATGGTTCGTGAAGAATTTGTAAAAACTTAGGCAGGACAGCGGACATTCAATTTTTGACAGGATTTACAAGATTTACAGGATTTTTCGCAGCGAAGCCGCCTCATTGAACCTGTAAATCCTGTAAATCCTGTCAAAAACCTATAAGCCTGTCAACCGAGTCCTCTGCGCTTGAAGGCTGACTAAGTTTTTACAAGAATTTTTAACTGCTCACTATGATTTCGGCATTTTTGGTAGGGTTGGGCAACAACCCAACCCTACCAAAAATAAATTCTGAAGATTTTAAAAAATGCAACTTGCTGATTTCAAAGTCTTTTGACTGATTAGATTCTTCACGAACCATTGAGTGCCGCACCCGGTCAATAGCCCTTGAATTGCGGAGTCGCCAATAGACGGAGAGGCTACCGGGCGCTATCCTTTTTCAACCCTATGGGCAGCCGGGAAAAAGCGGCGGACTTCCTGAATATGTCGTTCAGTACTTACTGGCAGTATCTATAGGCAGGGACGCAGCGGGTTTCCGCCTCGCTTGGTCTTCCCCCGCCGCGCCGAGGTGTTTTCGCCCGGTGTACTCGCGTGAGGTACCAAGTGTAAAAAACTCACAGCGCCAATTTCTTCACCAACTCCCTCCCGCCGATGTCAGCGTCTGCGCCAACATCAACGGCTAAGCGAGGAAACTTCAGTTCTTAACCACCCTGGCCCGGCCAACGGGTACCCCATCGCGCAGTAGAATCAGTTCATAGATGCCAGGCGTCAGGTTAGCGACTGGAATAGAAATATCATTTATGGCTGTGCTAGCCTCCACTGTTTGCTCAAGTATCAGACATCCTTGCGCGTTTATTAGCCGTAATTGAAAAGTTGCCCCTGCGTCGTCGTTTGTGAAACGCACATACAGCGTATTTTGAACCGGATTGGGATAGGCCAAAAGCGATTCATTCAAGGATGGTGCAAAAGTGGCGACGGGGGGAGGCAAGGCTTTGTACTGAACGCCCGTCACCGTGTTTTGTGCAGTATTGAGTGTGCATATAGCAATAGCTTCCTTGGACACGTTGTTCAGAAAATGAAAGGTCGTTATGGTATCCGTCCCCAAGGGGAGTAATTGTTGGCCGCCGATAGTGGATATATCTATCCATCCCAAAGGTGCCACCTTCACATCCACAGCGGTTGACTTGTATTCGGTCTGCTTTTTCCGCAGCACATCAAAAGTGCCGCCGGGGATTGCCAGTGTGCCATACGCATCGATGACACCGATCCGCTGATACGTAAACCGGATACGGAAAGAATCTGCCGTCGGTACCAGGTTCAGCAAAATGGGCGGCGCGAGCGGCGCATCGAAAGCAGTTAAAACATTCGAAGTACTTTGGTGGATGTCAAAGAAGTTGACTGGCGCCCAGGATTGTTCCAGTGCCGGCACCTTTTTAAACAATAAAGTCAAGCCCAAACCCAGCTCGTCTAAGCCATAATAACCCAGGTCATTGACCTGATTACTGGTAACCTGCAAATAAACTTCCGAACTGGAGTTTGCCGGATTATACAGGATAGATGCCGCAGGGAAGGAGCCGGAAGCCGTGCCCAATTGCGGGCTTTTCATGACCTGATTCCACAATTGGGTTGGCTGCAGGTTGGTAAGTTCCCACTGTTGGCCGCCGCCGGGCGGCGTGAAAATCTGATTGATAGCTCCGGGCTGGTTGCCAAAAGCATGGTGAAGCGTGTCGCCCACTGAAGGAAAAACCGAATTGGTGATGGCAATCTGGGCCGTTACCAGATTGGCAAGACCTAACAGCAGGAGGGAGCAAAGTACCAGTTGTTTCATGGTTGCATTTTGACAAGGAACTTACGCAATATTGCGCCACAGCGTCGGCAATCAGCGGGGAGACTGAACCGCCAACAAAGATATTGCGGGATTGAACTAATGCGAAAAATATTCGCGTGAAGCTGGAATCACTTCTTCTGCTGATGTTGGTGTCCGCGCCGACACTCCCTCATGCGGTATATGCACGGTGTCACATCATTTTTGCGGGCACCACCTTAACCTCTTTGAGACATCTCCTGTCTTAAACTATCGCCAATCGTGGACTCAACCGCAATCAAATCATGATAGCTTTCCACACCTGCCTGCATCCACATTTCCCGGTACGGGATGATTTCCATAGCCGACAAATCGAGCCGCTCAAAAAACCGATGCGGGTGCAAGCATACGTCACCCGTGCCTGCTTCATGCTCGCGCAGGCTGCCGCGCATATCCATAATGCCGATGTACGAACCACTTTCATCGCCCTGAAACGATTGGTACAACTGGTAGGCCGCGCTGGAAGCGCCTTGTTGTTCCGTACTCAATTCGACAATTGGTTGTCCCCGATGGCAGCGTGCTATGCCCCTTATCGTGCGATTGTCGGGCGAAACGGAGAACTCTACCGAGATGTCCTCCATGAAATGCGGCAGATGCCACAGGTCAATGGCATGGTCGCGGGCCTTGCAGCTGCTGGAAGCCACCACGAGCGGATAGACTGCCGCGTGCGGATGCTGTTCCATGATGCCGAGGCGCGGCGCGACATACAGCGACATGACCAATTCCTGATAAGGGCCGACGGGGCTTTCCGAAAAATCGAACATCGTGACACCGAGCAGACTGACACCGTGATTGGCTTCTACAGGTTCGATGCCAACGGGCAGGTACTTGCGAGCGACTTCGGTCGGTATTCCAAAGATGGAATTGATGCCATTGGAAATGTGATATTCAACTACTTGTCGCATGGGATACCTGCTTCTTGTAAAATGTTAGCGATAGTTTGTGCGGCGTATTCGAGTTGAGCAAGGGTGTGCGAGGCAGAGACGGATAGCCGAAGACGGGCTTTGCCCTTGGAGACGGCCGGGTAATTCACCGGCTGCAAAAAGATACCTTCTTCGCGCAGCCTTTTGGCAATGCCGAACACTTTGGCATCTTCATACACCATGATGGGAATCACCTGCGAAGTGGATTGGCCAGTGTCCACACCCACTTCTTTCAGCCTTTTTTGCAAATACTCCACATTGTGCCAGAGTTGGAGCCGAATTTCGGGATTGGCTTCGATGTGATTCAAGGCCGCCAAAACACCAGCCGAAACAGAGGGTGGCAAGGTGCAGGAGAAAAAGCGCGAGCGAGCGTAGGCTTCGAGATAGAGGACAAACTCGCGGTCGCCGCAGGCGTAGCCACCCAAGCCGCCAAGGGCTTTGGAAAAAGTGCCCATGTGGAAGTCCACGGCATCCTCAAGGCCGAAATGTTCGACCACGCCCCGGCCATTTTCGCCGACCACAAAAGCCGAATGTGCCTCGTCAATCATGATGCGAGCACCGTGTTTTTTCGATACCTCCACGATTTCCGGCAGGTTGCAAAAATCGCCGTCCATAGAGTACACGCCTTCCACGATTACCAATTTTCGACCCGTTGTGCCAGCAAGTTTGCGCTCAAGGTCAGCGGCATTGTTGTGTCTGAAAAATACGGTTTTGGCTTTTGACAAAATCGCGCCGTCCACGATGGAAGCATGGGAATACTGGTCGAGAAAAATCGTATCCCCCGAACGCATAATGCCGGAAATGATGCCCAAATTGGCAGCGTAGCCAGAGTTGAAAGTCGTGCAGGCTTCTTTCTTTTTAAAAGCAGCCAACGAGGCTTCCAGTTCGCGGTGGATGTCGTACATACCGCTCAGGTTGGGACCGCCCGAAGCACCGAGACCGTATTTATTGATGGCAGCGACGGCGGCGGCAGTCACCACAGGCGCGTTGGACATTCCGAGGTAGTTGTAGGAGGAAAAATTGAGCAGGCCTTCGAGGTGTTTGCCCTGATTGCTCCTGATGGAAATGTGTGTACCGGGTGCCGAGGTGAACGGCTCACGGTAAATATGATAGCCACCGGGAAAAGCCTCGTCCCACCATTGGTTGAAAGAACGGATGGCCTCGCACACGTCGTCGCCGGAGCCGAAATAGAAATTGCTGAAATCGTAGTTGGTGAAGGGGTGAAATTTGCGGATTGCAGTTTCAGTTGCCATGACGGTAAATTTTTTGTAAAAACTCAGGGAAGGCTGATTTCATCTCCATTGAAACAGTATGCGACCTAAAAGCAAGTCTCTCAACCATCCACCTCCCGCCTTCTACCCTCTACCTAAGCTTTTACGATTTTTTAACGTGAGTTCGGAGATTGATGCTTTGAAAATCAATTTCGGAGGCAAGACTTTCCAAGTTTGGAAACTTGGAAAGTCTTGGCCGAATTCTTGGCATCTCGCCTTAAGAACGGCGCTGGCATAAAAGCATCAAATTCAGGCTGCAGATTCTGGTGTCAGATTTTCTGTTTTTGAGCGAGCACAGCGGCGCTATTCGAGCGAAAAAGTCACTTGCGGGTCGCCACCATCCTTTTTGTCAAAATCCCGAACGGTGTCGCCAATTCGTACCACAACACCCCGCTCGCGCCTCGCAATTCAAGTGTTTCCTCATGCCGACCCGCCGCGTAGTTTTTCTTTTGGGAAAACAACATCCGCCCCGACGCATCGAACACCCGCAACTCTGCCTCGCAATTTTCCGACAACACAAAACCGATGCTCGTTCGAGTCTCGAACGGGTTGGGGCGATTTTGCAACAATTCGATTTGAGGTTGAGCAATCGGAGCATTGGCGCTCGTGGTACCGGAGAAATTCAGTTTGACATTGTTGTCCACCAAAGCGCTCGTGTAAGCATGGCCTTCCAGCACCTCGTCGGCCAGTTGAAGCGCCTTGCTGAGTGTGCCGCCTGTTTCCAGCACATTGAAAGTCAATGTGAAAATTGCCGCGCCTTCCTCCACCAGCAAGCCTTCCGCTTGCGACCACACGACACGGAGTTCCCCTTCGGAAATGTTGTAAGCGCCGAAGTTTTCCTCCGAAATGGGCAAGCCTACGAGCGGCCTTATTTCTGCCAAAGCCAATTTTTCCACATCGAATTTCAACGCAAACTGCAAGGCCGCGAGGTCGGAGAACTGATTGGCGCTGAACGTGACCGCCACCTGCTCGCCAAATTGCAGCACCCGGTCAGGCGCGTTGAGGACAAATCCAGACGCTTCGGAATGGTCGAAATTCGCCGGGTTTGTGAAAGGCGTAACCACATCACCTGTTTTGATGCCGAAGAAATCTTGGTCGGGCATATCGTTGTTCACGCCTGTGAGGGTGATTTTTTCGGGAAAACCCCACGGCGGGTTGTTCATCGTGTGCGAAGTTGGCACGAAACGCCACGAGGTTTTGAAATTGGCCAAAGCCGTGGGATTGCCTGCCAGTGCTTGGTGGATGGTCACTGCGTCCTGCATCGTCACGGCATTGTCCTTGTTCACGTCGGCAGCCACGATTTTGTAGAGGCTGGTGATGGGGTTCGCCCCTGCGATGTGCTGCTGGATGCGAGTGGCGTCGGCGGTGGTCACGCCGTTGAGTTTGTTGATGTTTTTGGTGGGCGTGACGGTGAAGTTCGAGCCGGAAGTGACGGTGAACGAGTAGGTCCCAGCCGTTGGCGTTGTCACGGAGCCAGTTTGGTCGCCCGTGAGCGCGACGGTGGCGCTGCCCACGCCACTTGCACCGTCGTGTTCCCAAAGGAGGGTCCCGCTGATGGTGATTTCCTCATTGCACTCGTCAACCGTGACCGGAACCGGGGCACTTTCACAGCCGTTGGCATCCTGAATCACTACCTGATAGGTGTCGGCTGCCAAGCCGGTAAAGGTTGCTCCAGTTTGAAAGTTCGCGCCGTTGTCTATGGAGTACAGGTACGGCCCCGTGCCGCCAGTCTCGCCGCTGACGGCGATTTGGCCGTCGTTCGAGCCGGAACATCCGTTGGAGGGCGTAGCCGTGAAAGTGGGTTGACTGACAGTGACCGTGTGGCTGGCAGTGCAGTCGCCATTACCGGTGGACACCGTGTAAGTCCCTCCGGCACTCACGGAAATGCTCGGTGTGGTTTCGCCGGTGGACCAGAGGTACGAGGGGCCTGTTGTGCGGGTATAGGTGAAACTGCCGCCGCCGCCGCCTTGCCAATAGTTGAAGGTTACCTGAAGATAGATGTTTTCGGCCACCAAATGCATCACCAGCTGCAGGCCGGGAATACTGGAGCCTGAACAATTGGGAACGGGCATCGTGTTCGTGTAGGTTAGCGAGGCCCAGTCGTCAATATGGCCGAGGGCCCACATTACATTATTGACAACAGGACCGCAAACGCCGGAGGCGCTGGGGCCGTTCTGGGTGACGGCATTGTAGATGAATCCGCTGTTCCCCCGTGTAATGTGCGTGGAGGGAACAATCGCATCTGCCTGCCCGGGGCTTGTTTTTTCAAAAATATAACTGCCGCTATTCCAGATAACTGGCCCGTTGATGTTTGCCTGCAAGGTGGCAGAGCCACCCTGGCAAATAGTGGAGGCGCCTGTAATGGTTATGCTTTCTTCAATGGTAAAAGAGCCGGAAACATCGTCGCAGCCGGCGGAGTTGCCCACCGTCACGGAATAGACACCGGCGGAAAGGCCGGAAATCGAAGCCGTGTTGGCGCCTGTATTCCAGATGTAGCTGGCGCCGGAGAACTGCGGAGCGGAAACCATGCCATTGGACGCCCCGGGGCATACAGTCGGCGTACCCGTCAACGTGATGCTTCCCGCATGGAAGGAAATAGAACCGTAAGATTCTCCACTGCCCTCTGTCACCCGGAACTCTACTTCACTATCGGCGCCCAGAAAACCCTGCCAGGCATTTGGATGGTTGTCGCAGCAGCCGATGTGCTCCCACACCATTTCGCCGTCAATCCAAAGCTGTGCGGCATCGTCGTGGCCGTCAATACTGATGCGATAAAAATCGCAGGGAAAACCTTTTCGTTTGGCACTGAAGGAGTGGTTATCTATTCCGACGGGGCAGCCTTGATAACCGGGCGCCATGGCGGGTGACTGATTGTTGTTCCATTGTTGCTGGGTGTTCAGGTTCAGACTGTTTGCTGTGTAAAAACCGGAGTAAGCTGTGTTCCATGAACCAGCGGTCGGTTCCGCGCCACCGGCATTCCAGGCATACACGTTCCAAGCGTTGTCGCCAAATACGGCGGGGTCGCCCGCAGGGCCTTGCGCCTGACCCGACAACACAGTGGAACAACCACTGCCCGTGCTAAGGGTGACTGCGTAGGAGCCGCCGGAAGTGATTTCAATAGAAGGCGTGGTTTCGCCGGTTGACCACAGGTAATTGCCTGCCGGGTTGTTCGATATGGCCAGCGTGGCGCTGGGGTTCCCGCACAGGTCGTTTAATCCCGTCAGGGTCGGTGTTATTTGTTGGATAAAAATAGCGCCATAGGATGTGCCAGTGCCGTGCGTGACCCGGAATTCTATTTCCGATTGCTCGTCGAGCAGCCCATACCATACATTGGGATGGTTGTCGCAACAGCCGCTGTGTTCCCACACCTTCGCACCGTCGAGCCACAGTTCCGCGTGGTCTTTGTGCCCATCTATGCTGATAGTGTAATTGCCGCAGGTGAAGCCCTTGCGTTTGGCGCTCCAGGAATGATTGTCATTGCCGACTGGGCAGCCGACGTAATTCGATGCGCTGGAGGGCGATACCGTGTTGTTCCATTGATTTTGGGTATTCAGGTTGACGCTGCTCACGGTATAATATCCGGCATAATTGGCATTCCAGGTGTTGGCACCGGGTGTCGCGCCGCCAACATTCCATGCGTACACCCGCCACTCGCCGACTCCGAACACGGTGGGGTCGCCTTCCGGGCTGGCAGCCGTGCCAGAAGCATTTACCGAACATCCGCCGCCGTTGCCTATCGTTACACTGTAGTTGCCGCTCGTAGTGATTTCAATGCTGGGCGTGGTTTCGCCTGTGGACCACTCATAGTCGCCTTGCAAACCGCCCGAGACCGACAGCGTGGCCGATGGGTTGCCGCTGCACAGGCCGTCCAAACCCACAATGGCTGGCGTGACCAATTGAAACGAAATTGCGCCATGCGAGCCGCCGCCGCCTTCCGTCACCCGGAATTCCACTTCACTGTCGGCATCCAGAAAACCTTCCCACTCGTCGGGGTGGTTGTCGCAACAGCCGATGTGTTCCCACACCATCGTGCCGTCGAGCCAAAGTTGGGCGGCATCGTCGTGGCTGTCAATGCTGATGCGATAGTAGCCACAGGTGAAGGCTTTGCGTTTGGCGCTGAACGAATGGTTGTCGTTGCCGACGGCGCAGCCTTGATAGCCGGGAGCCGCCGAGGGCGACAGGTCAGCGTTCCATTGGTTTTGGGTGTTGAAATTCAGCCCTGTTGCGACGTAATAGCCAGAATAGTTGGTGTTCCATGAACCCGGGCCCGGCTCCGCTCCGCCGGCATTCCAGGCATACACCCGCCATTCGCCGTTGCCAAATTCGGAGGGGTCGCCGGGCGGCGGGTCAAGGGTAACTTGAATCGAATTGCTGGTCGCAAGTATCGGGTAGGCGCAGGATATGGAACTAACCATGACGCAGCTGACCACATCGCCACTTTGCAAACTCATGGTGGAAAAGGTGGGGCTGTTGGCTCCTACGTTGTTTCCGTTTATTTTCCATTGATACACGGGCGATGCGCCGCCGTCCACCGGGGTAGCGGTGTAAACGGCGGGAGCGGAACAACTTACCTGTGTCGGCCCGCTGATGCTGACCGAAGGTGTTGCTTCGGGTACAAAAGCAGATTGATACTCCCATGCGCCCATATCGGTCATTGCTAACGGCAAACCAACGGCGTTGAAAGGGCGCGGGTTGCCGTCGAAATCTTCGTTCGGCGCGCCGGTGTTGGCGCCGGCATCTATGGCCGGAGAACATTCCTGTAATTGCAAATTACCTGCCGTGCCCAAGCCGACGGGCGGCTGCTCGACGAAGAGCGGGTCGAGATTCAGGTTGCCCGTTCCGGGATAGACTCCGCTGTTTTGCTGGATGATGGAGTGTGACGCATTTAAAAAAACACCCGAATTGGCGCCAATGCCCGAGCTGTTTCCCCATAGAATGCAGTTCGTCAAGACGACTTGTGTGGAAAAGGTATACATCGCGCCGCCGGTTGAGGCTGAGTTGCCGGACATACTGCAATTCGTCAGAGTGGCGGATGAAGAGCTCTGTACCGAGACGGCACCGCCGATAAAAGAGGTATTGCCGATAAAATTACAGTTGGTCAGGTTGGGAGAAGCGCCGTTGGCAAAAGATACCCCGCCGCCGCTGTTCTCCGCCGAGTTGCCGGCAAAAAGACATTGGTTCAGCACATCGTTGGTGTTGTAATTGAAGTATATGCCCCCGCCGCCAAATGCCGTATTGGAAGTAAAAACACAACGATTGAAAGTACTTGAACTTTCGTTGGAGCTTTCCACCCCGCCGCCAAAGCCCGAACATGTGTTGCCCGTGAAAGTGCAATCGTTCAGGGTGGGTGAAGAGGATGAACTTGACATACCGCCACCGCTGCCGAAAGCGGAGGTAGTATTCGAAGTGAAGTTGCAATTGTTCAGCTCAGGCGATGCAAAATAATTGTACATCCCGCCACCGCCGTTGGTTCCTATATTTTGAGAAAAAACGCAGTTGGTCAGCACGGGAGAGGCGTTGTTATTTAGCATCCCCCCACCGCCGCCGTTGCCCGTGGTGTTTTGAGAAAAGGTGCAATCGTTGAGCGTCGGGCTGGAGCTGAAGTTCATCATTCCACCGCCGCCATAGGCAGAAGAGTTGCCGGTAAAGGTGCAACTGTTAAACACAGGAGCAGCGCCGCCCGAATTAAGCACACCGCCAGCGCCATCTCCAAACGCCACATCTCCCGAAGAGTTAAAGGAAAAGGCGCAGCTGGTAAATATACCCGCAGAAGAACCGTTATTGGCAGCGCCACCCCCGGCAACACCGGCCGTGTTGTTGGAAAATGTACAATTGGAGACAGCAGGATGCGAATCCTGGTTATACATTCCGCCTCCGCGGAAGCCTGCCCCGTTGCCGCTGAACACACAATGGCTAATGCCAGGAGAGGAAGCCTGGTTATACATCCCGCCACCGTTTCGATGAAGGTTGACATCCCCGGTTGCATTCCCGCCGCTGATAGTGAAGCCGTCGAGCAAGGCAGTGTTGTTCACGTTCTGGTTGAAAACGACGTGGTAGGAGTTGTCGCTGTTGTCGTTCGCCGCGCCGATGTCGCCGCTGAGGGTCGTCACATAAGTTTCCCAGTCGCGGTCATCCATGTCCGGGTCGCCCGTGTCGGGAAAGCCACCATACACCGCCACGCCACTCTTCAAGGAAAATGAAATGGCGCGGTCAGTCCCGGCAGTGGGTTTATACACCCCGGCTGCCACCCAGACTTCATCGCCGGAGGCAGAGGCATCAATCATGGCTTGCAGGTCGCCGGATGCATTGGCCCAAGAGGAGCCGTCGCCGGAGCCTGCGGGTTTTACATAGCGAATGGTCTGAGCGTTTGCGCTAACAGCCAAAAGCAGGAAGGCCGCCAAAATGGCTATGAGGGGGAAGCGGGTGAGAGAATTGTTACTCATGTCCGACAAGGTTTAATTATGCGTCAAGTTTTTAGAAGGTTGCGAGCATCGGTCGGAAACCCCATCGCTCTGCTCGCGCACCTTTTGTTCGGCACAAACATGGCCTCTGGCACAGGCAGACATACCCGACCAATTGGTAGGAAAAAACCGACTTGACAAAAAAACAAGGTGGAAAAACCCGACACAGGTGGGAAAAAGGCGACTCGAATCGGAACGTGCGCCTTAAAACCTTATCTTTCGGGCAAAATTCTTAGATGTTATGGGACTCGTTTATGCAGAAATCGAACTTATCAATGGCGGCGATGTAGAAATGGTCCGCCGAAAACTAATGGACCCCGATGACGTGAAGCGAATGACCGTCAAGGCATTGGTAGACACGGGTTCTTATATGCTTTGCATCAATGAGGTCATTCAGGAACAGTTGCAATTCCCGATTGTAGAAAAACGCAAAGCAGAAACTGCCGATGGTCGGATTTTGGAATTTGACGTAGCCGACAACGTTCAAGTTCGTTTTAAAAACCGCTCCACCACCTGCCGGGCAATGATTTTGTACGGCGACAGCGAGCCTTTGCTTGGCGCCATTCCGCTGGAAGATATGGATGTCCTGATTCACCCGCAGCGACAGGAATTAATTGTCAACCCGGAACATCCTTATTTTGCCCAAATGAAACTGAAATAAAACGGCAAAAGGTACGCTCCCTCAGCGCATCATCTCCGAAGGATACTTCCCGAACCGCTCGCGGAACTGCTGGGCAAAATACTTTTCATCGCGGAAACTCACCGCCCAAGCCGCTTCCTTCACCGAACGCACCTGCCCGAGTTCGAGGAGGAGGCGTGCTTCCTGCAAACGCACTTCCTTGATGTAGGCATTGGGCGATAGCCCGGTGAGCAGTTTCAGGCGGCGCTGAAAATGGCGCTCGCTCAGGTGCAGTTGGTCGGCGAGCCATGTCACGGACAGTTGGTCGTTCTGCGCTTCAGCGGCCACGAGCGTTTCCAAAGAGGTCAGCCAAGCGGCATCGTGTTCCGACAGGCGAATGTCGGAATCGGCCGGTTGCTCAGCCTCCTCTGCTTCTTCGGTTTCCCATCCCCGGCGGCGCTCGCCATATCTTTCGAGCAAGGCAGCCACGCGCACCAAGAGTTCTTCTTCCTCGAAAGGCTTGAGCAGGTAGTCGTCCACGCCGATGCGCAGGGCGCGGATTTTGTCCTGCATATCGGCTCGCGCGGTAAGCATGATGACCGGGATGTGGCGAAAACGCTCGTCGCTTTTGAGTTTTTCCAGCAACTGAAAACCGTCCATAACGGGCATCATGATGTCGGAAATCACGAGGTTCACGATTTCAGATTTGCGATTTTCGATTTCCTGCGATAAGTAATGGAGGGCAGTCTGACCGTTTTCGGCAGCCGTAACGCGGTATTTATCCGACAGCAGGGTTTGCAGATAGATGCGCAAATCGAGATTGTCTTCCACCAGCAGGATGGACGGTTTTTCAGGAGCATCATTTTCTGTTATGGCGGGTATAGCGAAGGCTTCGCCTGCGGGTGCGGGCGCTTCTTCTGCGGGTCGTTCCGCCGCGCCCATGACCTCGATTTTGGGAAATTCAAAAGTAAAGGCCGAACCTTTTTCGCCTGCCGCCGGGCTTTGAACACTGACGCTGCCGCCGAACAAAACGGAGAGTTCTCTGACCAAAGCCAAGCCGATGCCCGTGCCTCCCTCGGTGGGCGCGTCGGCTTGCCGGCTTTGAAAAAAGCGGTCGAAAACACGCGGCAAGTCGTCAGGGTGAATGCCCTTGCCCGTATCAGTCACCGTCAGGCGGATGCTGTGCGCGAGGTCTTCCACTTTGAATTCCACGCGCTCGCCCGCGCTGGTGAATTTCATGGCATTGGACAACAGGTTGTTGAGCACCAGTTCCAATTTGGCGGCATCGGTCTCGATTTGCAGGCTTTTTTCGGCGCGATACAAAAAAACGAAGGCGATGGATTTGTTTTGGGCGAGGCTCTCAAATTGGGCGGCGATGCGTTTCAGCAAAGGATAAAGCAGCACGGGTTTGGGATGGAGTTCGAGTTTTTTCGATTCCAATTTTTGCAAATCGAGAATTTCGCCCACGAGTTTGAGCAGTTGCTCGCCATTTTGCTGCGCGAGTTTGGCGTAGGTGAAATTGCGGTTGCTCAGTTCGCCGCTTTTGAGCATCGAAGAAATGGGGCCCAGCATCAGGGTCAGGGGGGTGCGCAGTTCGTGGCTCACGTTGGCGAAAAAATTGGATTTCACCTTGTCCAACTGCCGCAGTTCTTCCGCCTGTTTTTCGATGGTGCGTTTGTCCTGCTCAATGCGTTCGGTGGCTTTTTCCACCATGCTTTCCAATTTTTTTTGCTCCAAAATATGCTGCTGGCTGCGCCAACGGATGTAACCCCGAATGCCCAACCCAAAGAGCAGCGCCATCATTGCCAGAAACCAAGCCTGCAAATACCAAGGGCGCAACGCTCGCAAAGTGAAACTCAATTCTTTTTTCGACCATTGGCCGTCGGCTGCTTTGGCTTTGATGCGCATCGTGTAGGCGCCGTATGGCAGCCCGCCGAAATTGATTTGCCGCTCTTCTTGGTAGTGCCAGTCCTCGTTCAAGCCTTCGATTTTCCATGCGTATTGAATCAGGCCCGGCTCGTTGAAAGTCAAGAGGGCGACTTCGAGATTGAAAAAACGGTCGTCGGGGCGGAGCAGGATTTCACGGGTGCGCAGGATTTCACGGGTGCGGTCAACGAGGCGGTTTTCATTTTTGTCAAATTGCTGAAATGCGGTCAGCACGAGCGGAGCATCGGCCTGCGATTTGTTTACGTCGTCAAAATCGGCGGGATTGAAAGCGTTGATGCCGTTCAGGCCGCCGAAATAGAGCGTGCCGTCTGGCGCCTGAAAATGCGCTGCCCGGTTGAATTCGGCATTGGTGATGCCGTCGGACACGAAGTAGGTCTTCACCGCCTCCGTTTTTTTGTCCATGCAAATGATGCCGTTGTCGCTGGGGAGCCAAAGCCTGCCCCGCGCATCCTCGTAAACCGCATAAATGAAGTCGTTGGAAAAACTGTTGGTGCGGTCGAACACCTTGCCCGATTGTGCGTCCCACGCGGGCGAGCGGGCGCCGTCGTCGTCCATTTTGGAAGCAGCGCGCACCAAGCCGTTTGCCGTGGCAAACCAAAACACGCCATCGGCATCCCGGTGAAAATGCAGAAAGTTCTCGGCAGGCAAAAAATACGCGCCCGTGCCGCCCCTCCAATACCGCGCGACGACACCTTTTTGCGGCTCCACTTTGTAAAAACCGTTGTTGGCACAAACCCACAATGCACCGCTTGGCTCCCGCTTGATGTAGAGGATGAAGGCGGTCGCCAGCGCGTCGAAGCCATTGTAGCGGGTGAACGGCTCCGTCGCCTTCGCGCCGGGCGCGAGTGTGTGCAGCCCGGCAGACGAGGAGCCGAGCCACATTTTCCCTGTGTCGTCTTCGCAAAAAACCCAAGTGTCGAAGTCGGTCGGTATCCTTTCTCCTTTTGTGCCATCGGGCAGCAGACGGTGGAGCGATTTTTCCTTGCCGGAGAAAATTTCCCCTTTGCTGGAAAATACAAGCGCATGGTTGCCAAAGCCTGCGCCAGCGGCTTCTATGCGGCGGCTTTTCCCGCTCCGAAAATCATGTTCATACAGGCCGAAACTCTCCAAGTTCGCATACAGCTTTTCGGGGGTGGCGACGATGCCGCGTATGCTGTTGCCCAAAGCGGGCAGCGCATCTTTTTTGAAAAGATAGTGCTGAAAGCGGTTCTTTTTGATTTGCAGGATGTAAAACCCGAAATCGTCGCCCAGCCAATATCTGCCCGCATCGTCTCTCATGAAAGCTCGCCACAAGAAATTGTTTTTGTCGTGGTGCGAAAACGTCCACTGCGCCAATGTGCCGCGTTGAGGAGCAACGAGGCGGTCGTGAATCACGAACGTGCCTTTATCGTCGAAGGGGAAAATAAGCGCAGGAAAAGGCTCTTGGGTGTGCTCCAGACCGGGTGGGGTATAGGGCAAGCGTTCGGCTTTGAGATTGTAGTAACGAAAATCTTCCACCGGGTTGCGAGGTCGCGGTATGGTCAAAACGCCGCTTTCGGATATCGCCCAGTCGCCGTAGAGCCAATTTTTTTCGATGCGGCGCAGTTCTTTACCTTCTTGGCTCAGCTCGACGATGAGGTCGTCATCCGTCGTCACCCAGATCGTTTTGTCGGGAGAAAAACAAACCGGTCGGATGCCCTGTAGCCCCTTTATCGGGAAAGCCCGAACGCCGCTTGCGGGGTGGTAGCGATACAATGTGTTAGTATTCTTGGCCGACAGCCACAGCGCCCCGTCGTCGCCGCGCAACATATTGTGCCAAAATTTGCTGGCGGCAAATTGGGGGTCGCTCTTCCCAAACTTCTCTTCCAACGACAACACTTCGCCGCGTTCCGGGTGAAACAGACAAATGCGCTCCTCCTCCCGGCCTAAGAGCCACAGCCAACCGTCGGCATCCACCCGACCTCCCCAAATTTCGTTGAAAAACAGCCCGTCTTTTTCTTTGGTGTACGTCTTGAAAGCATACCCGTCGAAGCGGTTCAGTCCGTTGAGTGTGCCGAGCCAGACAAATCCCCTGTTATCCTGAAAAATGGTGTTGACCTGTCGGTGCGACAATCCCTGCTCTACGCTGTAATACTCCACTTTGGCAATGTAGTCCTGTGCAGCAAGTGACAAGGCGGACACAAGTCCCCAAAACAGCAACGCCTTGCGTTTGCTTCGGTCAGCCAAACGAAGTATCGTCGTCAAAGTGAGGTGTGTTCTTGTTCGCACAAAAGGAAGGATGATAACAGGACAAATGCAGGGTTAAAGGTAAAAATTAGGCGGAAGTCGAGGAACTGAATAAAAAACGGCCTTCGGAAAACAGTGCTCCGAAGGCCGCGATTGCTGCAAAAACAGCGCTTGCCAGTATCTATTTTACCGCCACCATTTTCTTTGTCAAAATCCCGAACGGCGTCGCCAACTCATAATACAGCACACCCGATGCCCCTTCCAAATTGAAGATTTCTTCGTTCCGGCCCGCCGCGTACTGCCCTTTCCTTTCTGCCAACATTTTTCCCGACACATCGAACACCCGCAACTGTGCCTCGCAACTTTCCGGCAGCACAAAACCGAGCGTCGTGCGACCTGTGAACGGGTTGGGACGGTTTTGCAACAATTCGATTTGAGGTTGAGCAATCGGAGCATTGGCGCTCGTGGTGCCGGAGAAATTCAGTTTCACATTGTTGTCCGCCAACGCGCTGGTGTAAGCATGGCCTTCCAGCACCTCGTCGGCCAGTTGAAGCGCCTTGCTGAGTGTACCGCCTGTTCCCAACACATTGAATGTCAACTTGAAAATCGGGGCGGCCTCCTCCACATGCACGCCTTCCGCTTGCGACCACACGACACGGAGCTCCCCTTCGGAAATGTTGTAAGCGCCGAAGTTTTCCTCCGAAATGGGCAAGCCTGCGAGCGGCCTTATTTCTGCCAAAGCCAATTTTTGCACATCAAATTTCAACGCAAACTGCAAGGCCGCAAGGTCGGAGAACTGATTGGCGCTGAACGTGACCGCCACTTGTTCACCAAATTGCAGCACCCGGTCAGGTGCGTTGAGGACAAATCCAGACGGTTCAGGGTTGTTGAAATTCGCCGGATTGGTAAAAGGCGTGAGTACGTCGCCCGTTTTGATGCCGAAGAAGTTTTGTTCCGGTGCGTCGTTTTGCACATTGTTCAGCACAATGTTTTCCGGGAAGCCCCAGGGTGGGTTGCTCATTGTATGCGAGGTCGGCACAAAACGCCAAGAGGTTTTGAACTGCGACAGTGCCGAGGGATTGCCGAGCAGGGCCTGGTTGACGATTGTCGCGTCGAGTGTCGTGATTGAGTTGCTTTTGTTCACGTCGGCGGCCACGATTTTGTAAAGGTCAGTGAGGGGGTTGGAGTTGGCGACGTGCTGCTGGATGCGGGTAGCGTCGGCGGTGGTAACGCCGTTGAGTTTGTTGATGGTTTTGGTCGGGGTGATGGTCAGATTCGAGCCGGGTTCGACAGTAAAGGAGAATAGCCCGTCGGCAGTTGTGGTCATCGAGCCGCTTTCGTCGCCCGTGAGCGCGACCGTGGCGTTGCCCACACCGGAGGCATCGTCGTGCTCCCAGATGAGGGCACCGCTGATAACTTTGGCACATGTATTCACTGTCATCGTAATCGTGTTTGAACCGGCCGTATTGCCTGTCAGGCAACTGCCGCCGGTGACGGTGATTTCGCAAGTCGCTTGGTCGCCGTTGGCCAAAGCGGTCGTGCTGTAAGTGTTGGAAGCGCCGTTTTGTACGCTGCTGCCGTTGACTGTGAAATGATATGTCACCGTGCCGCCGCCCGTGTTGCCCGCCGAGGCAGAAAATTGCACCGGGGTGCCTGCGCAGATAGCGCCCGTGGGCGAAGCGGCGATGCTTACGGAGGGTATAGCGTTTGGCGTGGTTTCCACGGCGATGTTCTGGGTGGCGCTTTCACAGTTGTTGCTATCCTTGATTTTGACAGGATAAGTATTGGCCGATAGGCCGGTGAAGGTAGCGCCCGACTGGTAGTTCATCCCGTTATCTTTGGAGTACATATACGGGCCGGTGCCGCCGGTTTCGCCGGAGATAACGATTTGGCCGTCGTTGGAACCTGCGCAGGTGCTGGTAGGCGTGGCGGTGAATGTGATGGTGGGGCAAGAGGGGCCGGTGAACTCATAAGCGCCCATTTCATATCCCGCGCCGAAGGGGCGAGGGTTGCCGTCCAAGTCGGTAGCCGGAGCACCGGTAGCCGTGCCGGCATCTATGGCTGGCGAGCCTGCCGTGAGGTGCAGGTCGCCCGAAGTCCCAAGCCCAATAGGGGGCTGATTCACGAATAGCGGATTCGCATTCAGGTTGCCCGTGCCAGCATAACCGCCCTTGACAATGGAATAGGACACCACCGGGGCGGGGCCGAACCATAAGTAGATTTCGGTATTGTTGCCCCAAAGGATGCAATTGGTAAGGGAAAACGAACCACCGCCCTGCGAAATAGCGCCACCAAAATTCCCGCTATTGCCGGAAAAAGAACAGTTTTTTAGGGCAACTTGGTTGTCGTTGTGTATGCCGCCACCGTATGTAGCCGTGTTTCCGGAGAACAGGCAATTGATAAGGGTGACATTAGAGCCGCTGCGAAATGCGCCGCCGGAACTGGCCGTATTGGCTTGGAAAATACAATTTTCGATAGAGGCGTAAACGGAGTTTTGCGTACAAATCCCGCCGCCGATATTGGAGGCCGAATTATCAATGATGGTGCAATTTCTTATCTGGGGGTTCACCTGAGGATACATAGAGCTGGTGCCCATGAAAATGCCTCCGCCATTGCCAGAACCACCATCGGCATTGCCGCCTGTTATGGTAAAACCATCCAATACGGCATTGGTAAGGTTGTTTGTGGTCATTGGGTCTGCGTAGGTATAAACTACATGGTAGCTGTTGTCCGATTTATCGCCCTGAACACCGATATCGCCGCTGAGCACGGTTTCATTGAGTTTCCAGTCCCGTTCGGCAAGCGCGGTTTCCGTACCGTCGAAACCGCCGTAGATACCCCAGTTACTTCGCAAGCTAAACGATTTGCTCCGGTCGTTATCGGTAGTGGGCTTATATGTTCCCTGGGCCACCCAAATTTGATAAAGCCCCGGACGCGGGTCTGAAATAGCGCTTTGCAGATCGTTGTAAGCGTTTGCCCACGAAGACCCGTCGTTGGCGCCGGCGGCATTCAAATTGACGTAAATGATATTGCCCGCGCAAACTTCGTCTTCATCCGTTAGCCCGTCGCAGTCGTCGTCCGTGAGGTTGCACAGTTCTGTAGCGCCCGGATGGATGTTGCCGTCGGCATCATTGCAATCGCCGCCGTCAATCAGGCCTGTGTACACGTATCCGGCCCCCGGAGAAAGACACTGGGTAATACCATTACCCGTGTAATAGCCATCGCCATCTGCATCGAGGTACCAGGTTCTGGTCAAAAATCCTGTTTGGTTTTCATACGCCCCCGGGTCCACGGTGCCATCAACAATTCTGGAACTTCCCGTCAGGTCGGTGGCCGGCGCCCCCGTATTATCGCCTGCATTCAGGGCAGGCGAGCAGGTTTGAAGCTGGAGGCCGTCGTCCGATGTACCCCATATCCCGTCCGGGCCTACCGGGTTGTCGGGGTTGGTAAAAGCAGGGTTGGCACTCGCATTGTCGCTGCCGGGGCCGGCCCACCCCCCCTGCACCACGGAGTATGTAATGGTCGGTGTGGCGCTTCCGAAAAGCCCGCCGTTGTTCCAAAATATGCTGTTCTTAATCGTTGTTACCGGGTTGTTGCCATCAATGTACATTACGCTCGTACTCCTGTAAACGGCCGGTGTCTCCTGGGTGGTGTTGTTGAAAAAAGTGCAACTGGCAACGTTTACAGTGGATGAACGGTTGAACATGACGCCGCCATAAATATTTGAAATATTTCCCGAGAACAGGCAGTTGGTAAAATCAATCTCTGCATCCTCATTGTAAAATGCGCCTCCGGAACTAAAGGATGCATTGTTTGAAAACACGCTGTTCGTCACCGTGCCAGTGACGCCAATGTTGAGCATTCCCCCGGCGGGTGCTGCCGAATTGTTGACGAACGTGCAATTGGTCAAACTCAGGCTGTTCTGGAAGTTGAACATTCCGCCGCCGCCACTCGGGCCGTTGCAATAGTTATTTGAAAACAACACGTTCGTAAGTACCGGGTTGGCATCAGTAAAACTATACATACCGCCTCCACCGCCCTGGGAAAAATTACGGTCGAAAACAACATTGTTCAAAACAGGCGATGAGCCAGAACCATTGAACATCCCGCCGCCGCCGTCCACGGCCCGGTTCCCTTGAAAAATAATGTTGTTTACTGTCGGGGAAGCGGCGCTGTTAATCATGCCTCCGCCAAAATCATTATCGCTCAAATCAAAGGAACTGGCATTTCCGCCTTTGATGGTAAAGCCATCCAGCACGGAGGAATGGTCCACGGTGTTGCTTCGAACCACGTGAAAACTGTTCTCTCCGATGTTGGCGATGCCCACAGGACCTTCACCCGTGTCGTCTCCGTTCAGGTCGCCACTCAGGATAGTGACATTAGTTACCCAATTTCGCTGCGAAAGTTCTGTCTCTGTGCCATTGAAGCCACCATAGATGGCGACCCCGTTTTTCATCTGAAAGGAAACAGTGCGGTCACTGCCTGAAGTAGGCTTATAGGTTCCTGCCGCCACCCATATTTCAAGGTTGGAGGAGGTGCAAGGGTAGTTCAGGGCATCCTGCAGGTCGGAGAAAGCGGTTTCCCAGCTCAAACCATCCAAATTGCCAGCGCCTTCGAGGCTCGCATCTACATATAGTCTCGAAGCATTTTTCTCAGGACCGGCTATCCAATTGGAAGTTGTTCCATTCAATTCTAAGTTAATCAGCTGCCCATTGTAAAAACCCGGCTGTGCTATATTTTCCACACCCGACAATACATTGATATTATTGCCATTGGCTTCCCCGTGGTCAAATGCGTACCAGGCTACCAGCCCGCTTTGGGGCAAGGTTAGCCCGCAAAGGCCTGCCTGTATCTGCTCTTTGGTGCGGGCTACATTCCATATACGCACATTATCCAAGCTGCCGTTCATCAGTTGGTCGTTGCCGTAGAGGGCGCCGAGATAAGCGCCGGTATTGATTATCGGTAGCGGGTTGGCAGATGAATTCCGCTGCCCGACCAATTCCCCGTCTAAGTAAGATTTAAAACCATTTACGGTCGCCCTTTGCCAGGTCATGGCAATATGATGCCATTTGCCATCGGTGGCTGCCGCGCCTACCGGTACGCCGCTGCCCTGGGCCCATCCCCCGTCGTTCGAAAGGATATGCTCCCCGTAGTGTCCTGATACAATGTAATGTTCTCCATCGGGTTGCAGCCTTACCGCGCTTTGCAGTACGCTGCCTCTAAACCAATATTCAATTGTGATGGCATCGTCCCCGTTTACGATAGGGGCGCCCATTCCACAGTTATTGATAAGGGCCACATGGTCATTTGCCCCATCAAAATGGAGCGCGTTATCTGTGGTGGTGGGTGGAACGGGAACGCCATCTTGGGGTGTGGCTTGAAGTTCATAAGCCCCCATGTCCACCGTGCCGCTGTTGAAAATGCGCGGGTTGCCGTCCATATCAACGGTGAGGTCACCCGGAACGGAGGCGTTGATTCCAGCATTGACGGCCGGAGAACAGAGTTGGAGGCGAAGATTCGTGGGACTAACAAAAAGCGGGTCCGCATCCAAGTTGCCCGTTCCCGGATAACCGCCTTGTACGATGGAGTGGTTGATGCTGGCTGGCCAGTTTCCGGGGTCGTTATATATCCCGGAACTATTGCCCCAAAAGATGCAATTGTCAATGCGGCTGATTCCGTTGAGCAAGATGTTTGCCAAGGTGCCGTCGTCTGCCTTATTTCCGGAGAAGGAGCAGTTAAACATTTCAAGGTACACGAAATTCGGGACGTAAATACCGCTCCCGATACTGGCTTGATTGTTTCGGAAAATGCAATTGGCGATGACAGGAGAGCCCCCGAGCAAGGCGATTGCCCCGCCCTGAGAAGCGCTGTTCGCAAAAAAGGTGCAATTAAAAATCCTGGTTTCGGAAGAAGATATTTGCAGCCCGCCGCCTTGTCCGCCATTGCCCCCGCTTATGGCAAACCCATCCAAACGGTTGGCATGACATACGGCTACCTGATAGGCATTTTCATTGTTGCCGCTGATGCTCAGGCTGGCGCCGCTCCCGGTTATAAGGTCGTTGTCGTTAAAATCGCCGCTCAGGATGGTCGGGTTGCCGGGGATATCCCGTTCATCGGGATCGTTTTCGGTACCTGCGAACCCCCCATACAGTTTAATTCCGGCCCTAAGGGTAAAGGTTTTGGTTCGGGGGTCGGCCGGGTTTTGATTGCCGCTCTGATCCCGGGTTGGTTTGTAGGTGCCCGCGGCCACCCAGATTTCGGTCTGCCCGCAGTATATGGGGAGGTTGTCGATAGCGGCCTGCAAGTCACCGGCTGCATTGGCCCAGGAAGAGCCGTCGCCGGTTCCGCTGGCAGCAGGTTTCACATAGAAAACCTGCCCCTGTTCGTTCGGGCAAGAGTTTTCGTAGGCGCCTGCGTCAAACACGCCGGTACGGGCATATCCGGTAATATCTAATGGAGGGTCGGTAATGGCCGGGTCGCCGGCATTGATGGCCGGGCTGTTGTACTGAATCCAAAGACCGTCGTCGTCGGTGCGGTGGATGCCGTCGGGTCCGGCGGGGTTGTTGGCATTTTTAAAAAGGGGGTCTTGCCCAAATATCACTCCCGGCCCCGATAAACAACACTGATTTTGTATAACCGAATACGATGCGGTCATAGAGGCATTAAATCCTGTCACCATAGCGCCGTACCCGCCTCCAATCCAGTTATTCCAAATAATACTGTTGACAAGGGAAAGGCTTGCATAATTGTCGGAATACAAAACGGCTATGAGCGAGGTATGATTACTGGCAAAAGTACAATGGGTAAAAGTCGCCGAGCCATAGTTATCAATATCAGCCGCACTACCAAAAACTGCTTTATTACCATAGAACACGCAATTTTTAATGGCTGCCGTACAATTATTTCCATAAAAGCCGCCACCGGTATGCGCGTTATTATTCAAAACGGTGCAATTGTCGAGTTGGGGCGAGCCCAAATAGAAATAGAGTGCGCCGCCAAGACCGCCACCCGGCGCTCCGTCGGCGTTATTCCCGGTAAAAGTGCAGTTTCGGATGGAAAGTGAAGCGCCAAAAGCCACCAAACCAGCGCCGATGTATCGTTGATAGTATTGACCTTCAGCGGTGAATCCACCTTCCCCGTTGGCGTTGCCGCCTGTAATGGTAAAGCCGTCGAGCAGGGTGGTGTTGTCATCCGAAACGGAGACTACGACATGGTAGGCATTTTCGCCGTTGTTGGAAAAAGAGAGCGAGCCGCCGCTGCCACTGACGGCATCATCCCCGTTGAAATCGCCGCTCAGGATAGTTGGATTAGCGCCAATGTTGCGCTCGCCCAGGGTGTTTTCCGTGCCGGCAAAACCGCCGAAAACCTTGACCCCGTTTTTAAGGTAAAAAGATTTGTCGCGCGGGTCGGCCGGGTTGGCATTGCCCGACGGGTCTTGGGCAGGTTTGTAAACGCCTGCCGCCACCCACACCATATCGCCCGCGGCCGATGCGTTGATCATGGCTTGCAAGTTGGCGGAAGCGTTCGCCCAAGAGGAACCGTCGCCGGTGCCGCTGGCGGTTGGTTTTACATAACGCGTGGCGGCTTGAAGGGAGTTGGATACAGCGGCAAGGCATAAAGCCAGCAGCACCGGGAAAAAGATATGTTGTTTCATCGTGAAAAAAATTTGACCTGAGTGTTGGAAGGAATGGCGGCTCAAACATTGCCGCGATGTGTACAGGTCAAAGGTGCCGGTCAGGCATGTCAAAGGTTTCCCATTGTCCATTCAAAGAGGTGGAGCCAGCATTCCGGCAGGTGGATTTTCCATTCCATAAGGTGGATTCTCCATTCAGACTGAAATGGCACTTTTCTAAGTCTTTGAAAAACAGAAATTTAAATCTTGCTCGGCGGAACGCCGAACGCCTCCGCAAAAACCCGGCTGAAATACTTCGGGTCGTCGAATCCCACCGCAAACGCCACCTCGCTGACGTTTTTTTCCCCAGCCAACAGCAAGGTTTTTGCCTGAGCAAGCCGGACGGCACGGATGAAGAGCGTGGCGTTTTTCCCGGTCAGGGCTGTTAGTTTGCGGTGCAGCTGCGGCTGGCTCATGGCGAGCACGCGGCAAAGGGCATCCACGGAGAAGGCCGGGTCGGAGAGGTGTTCTAAAACGGCGTTGTACACTTTTTGAATGAAGGCATCTTCGGGGTCGGCTGGATGGGAAGTCGCCAACGGCTGCCCGGGCTGTGTTTGGTATTTGGCCTGCAATTTTTTGCGCACTTCGAGCAGGTTGCCCAGCGTGACGAGCAGTTCTTCCTGGTGAAAGGGTTTGGACAAATAAGCATCCGCACCCCGCCGCAGACCGGCGACGCGATTTTCCACGCCCGCCTTGGCCGTGAGCAGTACGATAGGGATATGGCTGGTGCGTTCATCGTTTTTCAGGGTTTCACAAACCTCGAAACCATCTTTTTCGGGCATCATCACATCGCTGATGATGAGGTCAGGGATGGTTTCCAGCGCCATTTCAATCCCAGCCCGGCCGTTGTAGGCAAAGTTGAGCGCATATTGTTCCTGCAAACAGGCGACGAGGTATTCCACCACATCCGGGTTATCTTCGATGAGGAGCAATTGGTTTTTAGTTGTCACGCCAAGTCGTGATGGCGCGTTCGCGCTCATTGGTTGCTTGTCAGGTGGCTGGTTTACTAAACTTTGAAAGTTTGGTAAACCTTGATTTTGATTTTGATTTGCTTTATTGGTAATGGGCAGTGTCACGGTGAACGTCGTGCCTTTGCCTACTTCGCTTTTTACCGAGATTTCGCCGCCCAAGGCTTTGACGAGTTCTTTGGTGAGCGCCAGACCAATTCCCGTGCCGCCTGCTTTGGCTTTTTCCAAATTATTGGCTTGGTAAAACCGGTCGAAAATAAGGGGCAATTCTTCGGATGAAATACCTGCACCGGTGTCGGAAACTGTTATTTTTAACGTCGGAAGGGTTTCCAACCCTTCCGACGTTACGGCCTGTAAAACCACCTGGCCGCCGGAAGGTGTGAATTTGATGGCGTTCGAGAGCAGGTTGTGCACAATTTGCAGGAGCCGCTCCGGGTCGTAGTCCATCATAATCTGGCCCTGTGCCCCCGGGATTTCCATGCGCAACATCACATTTTGCGCGTTGGCAAAGGAGTGCAGACTTTCTATGATGTAGCGCAGATAAGCCGACACGTCGCCATGTACATAATTGATTTTCAGCGAACTCGATTCCAATTTTGCTAAATCCAGAATCTGATTGATGAGCCGCAGCAGGTTCACGCCGTTGCGTTTTATCAACCCGAGTTTATTGCGTTTGGGCTCGTCCGGCTCTTCTTTTAGCCACTGTTCGCTGATGCCGAGAATTACTGTCAATGGTGTGCGGAACTCGTGGGTGATATTGGTAAAAAAACGGGTTTTGAAATCGTCTAATTCACGCAGGCGGTGGGTTTCCTGATGTTCAAGGCGCCGACGAAGTTGGTAGCGGTAGAACAGCCCGACGAAGGCGGCAACGGCAGTCAGGTAGAACAATAGTGCCCACCAGCTGGCCCACCAGGGCGGCTGGATGACGAACCGGAATTCGTCTGGAGCCTGACTCCACAGGCCGTCGTTGTTGCTGCCCAACACCCGGAATGTGTAATCGCCCGGTTGCAGGTTGGCGAATTGAACGGAATTTTTTATGCCCAGGTACTGCCAAGGCTTTTCTGTATCGGCCCGGAACGTATTGTGGCGAACCAACTGGTAGCGGTAACGATTTTGACCGGGGTTGCTAAATTCAAGCGCCGCAAATTCAAAACTGATAAAATTTTGATTGTGTGCCAGTTTTAGCACGTTCTGGCTGGCAGCGTCCAACGGGATATTATCAACCGTCACGCGCACAATGCGAGTTTGTGGGACAAATTCGTTGAACCGTAGGCTATCGGGGTGAAAGCACGTAAGCCCGTTGACGCCGCCGAATATCAGCGTGCCGTCTTTAGTCTTCAGGTAGCTCGACTGGTTGAACTCGTTGTCTTGAAGGCCGTCGGCTACGGTGAAATTTTTCACTGTCTCGTCCCGCACATGAAAACGGCACAAGCCCTTGTTGGTGCTCAGCCAGAGATAGTCTCCGGCGTAGAGAATTCCATACACGACATTGTCGGGAAGTCCTTGCTCTGTTTTGAAGTGTCGAAACGTGCCGTTTTGTTTATCTAAGCGGTTCAGCCCCCCACCTTTTGTACCGACCCAGAGGTAACGCGCTGGGTCGAGGGGGTCTGCCACCACGCAAAATACCGTGTTGTTGGATAAGGAGGTCCGGTCGTCGGGGTTGTTTTTGAAATGGGCAAACTGATATCCGTTGTTCCCGGGAGTAGCTTTGACCAATCCTTCGAATGCAAAAATCCACAGGTCGCCGGTCGGGTCTTCATACAGCAATTGAGAGTAGGTGTAAGAGGGAATCAGGGGCTGAGGTTTGTCAAAAGAGATAAGCGTGCTTTTTTCGGTTGCCGGGTCGAATTGCAGGAGACCTTCCTCGCTCACGCTTACCAGTTTTTTATTTCTGTCCAACACCAGTCCCATTCCTCCCCACGGGAAATGCCGCAATGCCCCGGTATTAGCGGCGACGCGATAGAGGCGGTTTTGTCCGGTATTCACCCAACCATTGCCCCCCCAGCCATTGCCCTCCGTATCGAAGACCGTAATCAATACCGGGACGCCATCGGCCTGAAAGAACCAAGGATTCGATATGCTTCGCCCGAATTGTTTGTCGGTGAACAACCGTTCGCAATTCATCGTGGTAAACAGATTGCCTTGCGGGTCTTCCAACACGCGACGTTGGGAATAGTAGGGCAGGTAACTGGAAAATTTAGGTTTCTGGGGGTTGATTTTAATTACTCCATAACCGCTTGTACCCACCCATGCGATTCCGGAACGGTCAACGGTAAAGGAGGGGACATAAAAGTCGGGTGTCAGAATGACCGGGTCGGTCCAGGCCCATTCGAATGCAGGCTTCCCGCCGCTTTTCAAAGCCTCTGGTCGCCATTTGCGCAGCGTGTGTTCCTGTAATGTCCACACATTGCCCTGATAGTCGAACTGGGATTTGTCTACCCGCATGAACCGGGCGTTTATCGGTGTCACCGACCGGCCATCCCAAGTGCACAGGTCGAATTTAGACCGGGTATGATAAAGGTCTGCTGGTTTGGCGGGTATAAGGAGCCGGCTGGAAGGCTCTAGTACCTTCAAATAGATGCTTCCGGCTTCATCTTCCCCTGCAATAATTATGGACTGTCCGGGCAATGCCAACGGCAACAGCGTTTGAGTAGCGGTATCTAGCCGGTAAAGCCCGTGCGTAGTCCCGACGAGGAGTTGATAGTGTTTACTGTAAAAAACGCTGATGGGTTTCACTGTGCCATTCAAACCATCGGGTTGCGGCATAGGCAAGGTCATGTATGGCAACCGGGGATAGGCATTGCCCGTTTTTGCCGCCGTATTTAGCAAATTTTCCGGTGCCTCTATGCGCCAGAGTTTGACCCTGTCTGTCATCCATACGGCACCATCGGGGGTACTGGCAAACGTAAGCGGGCTTCCTGCATTCGCAGAGCCGGCATAAATCGGCAGATGTTCGGATGACAAATGGAAAAAATGACCGCTGGCAGGGACGAATATATCTAATCCTTGAGGGTAGTTTATCCAAATCCGGCCTTGTTTATCCTCAAAAAGTTGCCGGACTTCGTTATTGGAAATTGAAAACCGGTCGAAAGGGTCGTGGGCGAAAATTTTGAAATTGTAACCGTCATACCGATTTAGCCCGTCTTTGGTGGCGAGCCACAGAAAGCCGTCGTGCCCTTGGAGGATGTCGAACACCATGCCCTGCGACAGCCCTTTCGCGGTGGAAAGTACCTCGAAGTCATTGGCCGTCGTCTGCGGGAAAAGGCGATACGGGCTTAGGATTAACAGCAATACAACCACTCGGTACATATTAATTGCAGGCGAGTTTTCAAAACAGTCCGAAAATTACTGTGTCCAAAGCGGACACCCACAGAAAAAAGCAAAGTTCCCTTTTAATAAGGAAGGCACGACCTTGCCTCAGTCGTGCCTTCCAAAGATAAAAAAACACTTGAATAAGTACTGAGACAAAATTATTCAAGCATTTCACACGACGACACAACGGCACAAAGAATTGGTTATCAGAAAAATAAAATCGTAGTGTCGCAGTGTCGTTGTGTGAAATAAATCTGTACGGGTACTTAACATTTACTTCGTCGCCACCATTTTCTTTGTCAAAATCCCGAACGGCGTCACCAATTCGTACCACAACACCCCTGACGCGCCTTCCAAATCAAACGTTTCCTCGTTCCGGCCCGCTGGGTATTGGGCTTTTCTTTCTGCCAACATTTTTCCCGAAACATCAATAATCCGCAACTGCGCCTCGCAACTTTCCGGCAACACAAAACCAATCGCAGTTCCCCCACTGAACGGGTTGGGGCGGTTTTGCAGCAACCGCACACCGCTCGCCGCTGACGGGTCGCCCGTGCCGGTGGATGCCAAGAAATTCAGTTTCACGCCCGATTCTGCCAATTCGCTGTTGTAGGCAAAACCCGGCAAAGCCTCGTCGTCCAAGTACAGCGATTCGCTCAATTTGCCGCCGCCTTCCAACACTTTGAATTTGAGTTGAAACACAGGGGCGGCTTCTTCCAAAATTACGCCTTCCGCCTGCGACCACACGGCGCGGATTTCTCCTTCAGCAAGATCGTAAGTACCGAAGTTGTCCATTGTTAGCGGCAAGGCTGCGAGCGGTTGAATATCCGTCAACATCAATTTTTCGACATCAAAACGAAGGGCAAATTGGAACGAGGCCAAATCGTCCAACTGGTTGGCGCTGAACGCCGCCACGACTTCCGCGTTGGGTTGCAAAACTTGCTCTCGCACATTCAACACAAATGGGTTGCCTGCCCCAAAGTTGGCTGGGTTGGCAAAAGTAGTTGCCAAATCGCCCAATTTGATGCCTTTAAAATCCTGACCGCTCACGTCGCCACTCACGCCGGTTAGCGTGATTTTTTCTGGGAAACCCCACGGTACGTTCGGGTTCGGGAACGTGTAGGCCGCCGGCACAAAACGCCACGAGGTGTTGAACTGAGCGTTTGCCGCCGGGTTGCCGAGCAGCACTTGGTTGATAAGCGTGGCATCGAGCGTAGTGATGGAATTGCTCTTGTTCACATCGGCGGCAATACGCTTGAACGGGCCGGGCAGCGGATTCACATTTGTCACGTGTTGCTGCACACGAGTAGCATCAGCGGTCGTCAGACCATTGAGTTTGTTGATGTTTTTGGTAGGCGTGACGGTGAAGTCCGAGCCGGAAGTGACGGTGAGCGAATAGGCTCCGCTCAAGGGCGTGGTGGTGGAACCTGTCTGGTCGCCCGTGAGCGCCACGTTGACATCTTTGACACCGCTCGCGTCGTCGTGTTCCCAGATGACGGTGCCGCTGATGGTGTAGGAGCAAGGCCCCAACCCAACAGTTACCTCAACAGCATCACTTTCGCAGAGGAAATCATCCTTCACCCGTACCTGATAGGTATTGGCGGGCAAATCGGCAAAGGTTGCGGTATTGAAATAATTTTCGCCGTTGTCAATCGAATACAGGAAAGGCCCGGTGCCACCCGTGACGTTGCTGATGGTGATTTGGCCGTCCATAGCGCCCGCACAGGATTCCTCTATCGGTGTTGCATCGAAGGCTAAATCGCACATCGAGCAAGATGCCGAACCCTCCGGGCTGTAAAAGCCGCTCCCGCAAGACGCGCATTCAGTTGCGCCAGAAGAAGCACTGTAAGTGTTGATTGCACAAGCCGTGCAAACGGTTGAGCCTGTTGTGTTGCTAAACGAACCCGCCGCGCAAGCCAGACAGGATGTTTGTCCGATTTGGTTTTGGTAGGAACCCGCAGCACAAGCCAGACAACTCGTCTGACCCGACTGGTCTTGGTAAAAACCCGCCGCGCAGTTCTGACATTCCGTCGAACCCACCACGTCGCTGAACTTGCCCGGTGGGCAGGCCGCGCAACTCGTCTGACCCGACTGGTCTTGGTAAAAACCCGCCGCACAGTTCTGACATTCCGTCGAACCCACCACATTGCTGAACTTGCCCGGAGGACATGGAATTGAACTGATACCATCGGGACAATAACTGCCAGGCGGGCATGGCTGGCATCCGATGATGACGGTTTGGCTATTGCGCTCCTCCGTGACGGGGTAATAGCCGGGTTCGCAATTGCAGGTAACCGTGTTGAAATTGGAAATGCCATTCACCGCCAGTGGACAGTCGTCGCAAGCATCGCCTATGCCGTCTATGTCGGTATCAATTTGGGTAGTGTTGGCGATTTCGGGGCAATTGTCGCAAGCATCGGGGCGACCGTCGCCGTCGGTGTCGGTGTTGGCGATATTAGCTGTGCCCGGAGAGAGGCAGGTGAGCACAAAATCAGCGTTGTTCTGGTCGGTATCGTTGCCGTCGGGGATGCGCGAGAGACCGAGGTTTTGGGCGGGAGAGGTGCCGTCGTCGTTCAACCCTGCACCGGAGCCTTCCACTGCGCCCGGCACCGAGCCTTCGTAGCTGAGCGCATCCACTGTGATGATATTGTTCAGAACCAATCTGATGGCATCTGGCGCGCCGTTTTGGATTCTGTCGGAACCAGCGCCGTCGAAGTTGAAATTACAGTTGGGCACCCCAGAGCCATTCCCGCAAATGACGTAATAACCGCCTGCCGCGAGGTTGAAGTTGGGCAAATCAACGGTGCGATACACCGTGTTTGTCCCGCCGTCCACCAGCTCCAATTTGTAATTGTCCAAGTTCACCGTCGCGGCGCTCACGTTTTTCAGTTCGATAAATTCCTGCGTATCGGTGCCGGGTTGGTCGTAGTCCACCTCGTTGATGACCAAAGTGGCAGGGTAGCACACACCGAGGCTGTTGAAAAAAGCGTCGCGCTCGCCGAAGTTGCCCGCGTTGGCATTGAAAATCCTTACTTGTGAAATGGCTTGGCCGCCCGCTGGGTTTTTCAAACTGCCAGAAAATGTGGAAGAAGAACCACCCAACGGCGTGACGACCAACTGGTAAGTCGTCGCCGTTTGCAAGGTGAATTGCAAGGAAAGCCCTTCGTCGGTGAAGCCGATGCTGGTGCCATGCTCTCCGGTGAGGTCGTTGGTTTTGTAGTCTGGTTCGCCGTTGCGGAAATAAAACTCAAGTAGGTTTTCGCCGCTGGCATTTCGCAAGCCAAAGCCCACCGAGCCGCCTGCTTCTATGAAGCCGTTGTCCATGTTTATGGAAAAAACCGCGCCGGGCGGAAGGACTGCCGCAAATGGGCGCACCGCGTTGGCGACACCGCCAGAGTTGGCAAACATCCCCCAAGCCTCGCCGCCCGTGTTGATGTCACCGTCGGCATTGCCGTCGCCATTGCCGTTGTTGGCCGAGTTTCCGATAAAATGGCCTGCCGTTCCGGTGGTGCTTAGCGCCCAGGCGCCAAAGCCGTTGCCGCCGTTCGAGCCGTTGGTCCAGCCGCTGTTGTATGCCTCGGCATCGGCTTGGTCGTTGGCACAAAATGGCTGGTTCACGGCAGCATGCGTGTTGAAAGCAACGATGCGAGAAATGCCCTCGCAGTCAAATGTGCCTGTCGCGGTCGTGGTCAGCGGGAACGTGGAAAAATTGCCGTTTCGATTGGGAGAATTGGGGCGCTCAGGGGAGAAATTGAAATTCGTGGCGTTCGCCGCATATTGCACGGTGCCTATTTCAACTTCCGAACTGGCGCTCGCGTCCCACACGAACACCCGGAAATTTTCATCATCTGCCAACCCATTTGAAGAAGGCGCTCCCAGCACTTCGATAATCATATCCTTCACGCCGTCCCACCGAAATCCTTGCCCAATGCGTCCGATGCCGACCACTTGACCGGCAGCGTTTTTCACCGCTATTTCGTCGCCGACGGCAATGGGGGCGCCGTTGACAATCAGGTTGGCAGCGTCGGCCACGCACACGGCGATAAAGTGTGGGCAACCGCCCGGCGTGGCATCCATGTTGAAATGGCTGGCTGCCGTTGCGGGCGATGTTGGGTACAAACCCGTGACCGACCACCAAGCGTAATCACGCGGGCCTGCTTCGATGAGCGCCCGCGAATCGCCGAACGCTTGCGTGGTTTTGAACAGTAATCCGTCGGAATAGTCTTTCAAATACTTGTTCGTGAACGGCGTGTTGACATACACCGCGTTTTTCTTCGTCGGGTGGTCGTTCAGGCCCAACACGAGGCCGTCGCTGGTGCCGCCCGTAAGGCCGTTGCGGCGCATGGCGAACATATTGCCGCCCTGATTGTCGCCGTCGTAGGGCGGGTCGGTGGGCCAAAAACCAGCCATGTTTTGAATGTGGTCAGAGGTGCCTTTGGCAAAGGTGTTGCGCAGCGCCATTTGCCACTTGATGTCGTCGTCGAGGCCAAACCAGTGCCAATCTTTCCAAAACACCACCGGGCGGCCTTCGGCAGCCATGAGCAGGGGATAGCCCATATCTTCTTTGTCCGCTATGATGGGGTCGTGGTCATGTTCCGTATAGAACTCCAGACAGGCGCTGCCGAAGGGAATGGGGCAGCCTTCGCTAGCGCCGATGTAGCCAGTGCGGTCGGTGTCGTGGCTTTCGAGCCAAGTGGACACGTCGTCGCCGTTCATGCTGGTGGCCCACACGAGGCCCGCGTTGCCGAGGGTGTTGTACAGATCCGTCGTGCCGGAGGTGTTGTTCAGCACCGACTTCAGCGCGGCACGCAGGGGGAAGTCGAAGAGAGACATTTTGGCGGATTTGGAGCCGCTGTTGGGGCTGGTTTCCACATCATTGTGGTAGTTGACCAAGTTGCTCAACCCATACTCGAAGGACTCGCCGATGGCGTAGGGCTGTGCCCCGTTTTTTGATTCCACCAAAAATTTGGCGATGTACCACGGGTCAACGTGTTTCACCGCGTCGAGGCGGAGTTCGTCGAAGCCCACATCGTTCACGAGCCAGCGTCCCCACATGATGAGCGAGTCGCCCATGGAGCCGACGATGATTGGATTGCCGAAAAACCACGAGCCAGGCGAGCCGTCTGCGTTGGTAGGCGGGTCGGTGTCGTTTTCGTTGAAATGACAGATATCCTCAAAGAAAATGCGGTTGTGGTAATCGGGGTTGAGGTCGGGGTGTTGGTTGGTGGGGTGCACGGCTTCCGGGCCACTGGGTATGCGGTTGCTCGGCGGAGTGAACACGTTGTAGCCGCTACCAAAACCGTCCACTTGATAGGGAGCGATGGCATCGGCACCGCCCCGGTGGTTGAGCACCACGTCGGCCATGACCTTGATGTTGTTGGCGTGCATGGCCGCTATCATGGCATCTAGGTCGGCCCGGCTGCCGTGGCGGGTGCGGGTGGTGCCTTTGCTGAGAAAGCTGCCGAGGTCGAAGTAGTCGTAAGTGCCGTAGCCCATGTCCCACACGCCCGCGAAACTTTTGGTCGGCGGCGGTGTCCACACGGTGCTGAAGCCGGCGGCGGCGAGTTGGGGCGCTACGGTGGTCAGCGTGTCCCACCAGATACCTCCGGTGGTGGTATTGGTCACGTCGCCGGGGTGGGTATTCCAGTAGAAGCCCTGCATGATGACATCCTGCGCATGGGTGCGCGAAGGCAGGCAGAGGAGCGAGGAGAGAAGAATTCCTGTGAAAAGAAGTCGAGTAACCGAAGGTTTCATACACCTGTTTTTTGTTTTGAAAATAAAGATATTGCAAAACCCGAGCAGCGTTGGGCTTGGCTAAAGCCTTGCTTGCGACACAGCCTTTGCCGTGTCAGCATCTGAATCGGAAATGGAACAGGGAAAAAGGCGGGATTAAAAGCTTTGGCGAGACCCGCCTACGTCAAAGTGTGGCGGATAATATGGTAAGGACGCGCCAAAGGTAAAGCAAAAAAAATGGGGCAACCATACGGTTGCCCCATCAAAAATTTTTTGAGAACGATTGTTTGCGAGCATTTTGCCGCTGCCCTTCTTCTTTTTGGCACGCAGCGCGAATCATCGGCGGAACCACCCCAACTTCAACGAGCCGTCGCTTTCACTACTTTTCGGGTGATCACTTTTTCGCCCGTTTTGCACTGAACGAAATAGATGCCTGCCGGAAGATTGGGCAGCTCGAGCCGATATAAGCCAGCGTGGAGATTTTTCTGTGGAAGCACTACCGCCACGATTCTGCCCGTTTCGTCGGTCATTTCGACGGCCAGCGTAGCGGATGCTTTAAGTTCCACATCCAGCGTGGCTTTTTCGTAATAGGGGTTCGGGTATATTTTCACATCGAACGCATCCATTTTGGGGCCACTGCCCGCTTGCAGCACTTCCTGGCTGCGTTTCACGGCGCGATTGGGCAGGAGGTCGCCTTTCGATGCCAATGGATGTTGTTCTTGAGCAGTCTTGGATTGGGTGGCCCAACGAAGCGTATTGGAAAGAATGCGGGTAGGCTCGGGCTGGTCATAGTAGTATTCCATGCCAAGATAGACGACTTTGCCCGCACCGAGTGTCTTGTAACCAATGACCGGAAAATTGCGCAATTCCGACGGAACGACTTCATCCGTTTCAGACCAGCAACGCATGGGGGCGCTCTCTTCGTCGTAGCCCAACACGTCCACCAGTGTAGTGAAATCGGGGTCGGTGATATCAAGCGGGTATGCGTAGTCGCTTAGTGTGAATTGTCCTTTTGTGCCTTCCAGTATAGGGTGCGCTGTGATGATTTCATGTATCACGGGGTCTTGGCAGAAATAACCAAAATTCACGTCGAGCAGACCAAATTGCTGCAACACGCGGTAATCGTCGGTGCCTGTGAAGACCACTACCCCACCCTGCCGCACATATTGCTCCAATTGCTTGCCATACGTTTTGTTCATGTCCGACTTGCCGCCGGAAGGGTAAGCCACTACCACCGCATCGTGGGTGGCTAAGGCCAAGTTGAGGTCGTAGATGGTGCCTTCCCAAAATTCCGACACCGTGCAGGAAGGCATTTGTGCCTGCACGAGACGACGCATTTTAACGGCGTAGGCGCTGTCGTAGGTGCTGTAGTCGAGCAGTAGAACGCGCAGCACCGTGTGGGTGTCGGCTGCGGGCAAGTTGTGTGGTGCGTGTAAATGAAGCGTAATCAACCCACTGGAAAGTTGGGCGAGAGCGGCCGCGTCATTTGCCATGAATGGCTGGTTGTTGCACTTCGGGTTTTCCGCCCGGAAAGCCGTCAGGCTCATTAGGCCAGACGCCAGCGCGAAAAGAGTGAGCACTCGAAGCATGAGGGTGTAAATGTTTGGACTATGTGCAGAAATCAATTTTGCCGGAAAACGCCGCAAACGGTTGTTATCGTACAAGTGTGGCGGTTTTTGTGATTTTCGGCATTACAGAGGGGGCAAAGGTAATGCCAGAACATGGACAAAACAAACTGCCCGGAGGTTGCGTACCATCCGGGCAGTCAAAAAGGGGGAAGGGGATTAGAAGTTGTTAGGGGTTACAAGGGGCTGCTGAAATTCATTACTTCTTTGCCACGAGCGACACTTGGAGGTCGAATTCGTCGTAAATCGTCTTGTCGCCCAAGTTGTCGAAGAACGAGCCGGAACCAAATTTCACATCGAAGTCCGAGCGGTCCACCGTGATTTTGCCGGAAGCGTTGATGGTGTTATTGCTCTCGCTCACTGCGGCTTGGAATTTCAATTCTTTTGTTTTTTCCTTGATGGTGAGGTTGCCTACGATTTTGTAGTTGCCTTTTGTGTCTTGCGGAATGGCCTTTGTGATTACAAATTTGGCAACCGGGTGTTTCTCCACGCCAAAGAAGTCGTCACTTTTCAGGTGGCCGACGAGTTTGCCAGCGTATTCGCCTTCGAGGTCGGTGCAGGTGATGGAGTTCATGTCAATCTCGAAAGAGCCGCCGGTGAGTTGGCCATTGTCCCATGTCAGGTTGCCATTTTTTAACTTCACGGTGCCAGTGTGTTTGCCTGTCACTTTGTAGCCCGTCCACACGACGACGCTGGATTTTACATCCACATTGTAGGCGACGGGAGCGTGCGCTGCCATTGCGAGCACAGCCAGAAGAGGAAGAAAAAGCAGTTTTTTCATGTTTTTTTCAAAATTTTAGAACGATGATGAGATGGATATGCGGATGTTTCTTGAACATAAGCGGGATGTGTGTTCAAAAAACAGGTGTTTTAACATCTAATCGGAGGGTTTGTTTTGCGCGGCCCGTCATTTTTTTTCTGAACAAAATCCAAAGGGCGCGCAAAGGACACCTTATTGCCCCAAACGGCATTTGTTGGGTAGATAAAACCGGGGATTGAGGCGATAAATCCGGGTCGGCACACAGATGCCACCATACAAGAATTGGCTTCGCCTTGATTTTTGGGAAAATTTCAAAACATAATTTTTTTTTCCGAGGCGGCTATTTACCTTTGCGCCTCTTTAATTTTGACGCTCATAAATACTCGAACAATGAAGGAGTTGGAAGCCATAAAATTCGTACACGAGCAGCTGCTGACGAAGCCTCAATTCCCCGATTTCAAAACAGGGGACACCATTACCGTCACCTATAAAATCACGGAAGGCGACAAGACTCGTGAGCAAGACTATCGCGGTGATGTGATTCAAATCAAAGGACACGGCCTCACAAAATCGTTCACCGTGCGCAAGATGTCGCATGGCGTGGGCGTGGAGCGTATCTTTTCGTTCTCCAATCCGAACATCGCCCGCATCACGGTGCAAAAACGGGGCAAGGTGCGCCGCGCACGGCTCTACTATCTGCGTGGCTTGGTGGGCAAAAAAGCCCGCATCAAAGAGCTTAAGATGGCTTCGAGCGCCAATTGACGCAGTAGCGTTTGTTGGTGTCCTTTCTATACGAAACAGGCTGTCCGAGCATCGGACAGCCTGTTTTTTCGTTTTTCTCAAAAACTTGCCAAAGTCAACTCAAACGGCACCTGCGTCTCTTTTCCGCTCGAAGTGCATCTGGACCAACCCGCTCGGGAACGCCGTGCTTTTCAGCAATGTCAGGTTGTGCCGAGGGCGGCCGGGTTTGAACAAGGGAATGCCCTCTCCCAACAAAATCGGTATGACTGATATGACGTATTGGTCAATCAAATCGCGTCGCATGAGCTCGTACACCACTTCGGCGCCGCCGTCGCAATAGATATTCAGGCCGGGGGTTTGGCGGATTTGGGCGACGAGAGCGCCTACGTCGCCATTGAAAAACGTCACGTTTTCGTCGCCACCGCTGCGCGTTCTCGACAATATGAAACTTCGACGCTCGGCGTGAGGCCAAGGGATGCCGAACGATAGGACTTTCTCGTATGTCTTGCGCCCCATGATGATGGTGTCCACTGTTTTTACGAATTCTTTATAGCCATAGTCTTGCTGCGGCGCCTCCACCATAGAGAGCCACTCAATGTCGCCGTCAGGCTTGGCAATGTAGCCATCAAGACTGGCCGCGATGTAGAGAATTAGTTTGCGTTGAGTCATGCGTAAAGAAAATTGGCAGCCGCGACCGCTTTTCGCGGCTGCAGGTATGAAAACATGGTGCGACTATGCCGGGTTGCATTATTCTTGACATTCCAAGCGTCAGTGCAGTTGCTTACTTGCCCTGTTTTTGTTCGTTCAGGCGAAACACCAAATTGCCCATGTCGCCGCAATCAATCTCCATGATTTCTCCACGAATGTTGTAACGCTTGGCGAATCGGAGTTGCTCGAAAAAGCGGCTTTCCTGCTCCGATGCGTTGTCGCAGTACATTTCGGTGGCGGTGATATCGTTGATGCTGAGTTGATTGACGTTCAATTTGTAGGTCGCGCCGTAGCCGTTGCAGCCGCCGTGCCCTTGTATTTTGCCGCCTTCAAATTTGACGGTGACGGTTGTGCCTGCCTGTACTTCCCGGGGTTCGGGGCCGACGGCGAAGAGCGTCAGTTGCCACGTTTTCCCTTCTAGGCTATTGGAAGCGTAAGGGTCGGATGCAGGTGCGTTTTTTGACTGACAAGCGCACATTGCCGCTATGAGGAGCAGCGAAAGTAGTTTTTGCATGGCTGTTTTATTCTTCTTGAACAATGAACGTTTTGGAGTAAATCTGGCCTTCGATGGCCAGCAACGCGACGTAAGTGCCGGGGTCGAAGGCTTCGACGTACACGGATTTGGTAAAAGTGGATGGAGGAATTTCTCCCAGGTTGATGCTAAGCGACATGCAGCCTTCCAAATCAACAAGCGTCAGGATGACGGGGGCCGCTTTGTGCATCGTCCAGGTAAAATGCACTTCGCAGACAGCCGGATTGGGAGAAATATGCAATTGCAGGTCATCTTTTTTGCCGTGAAGGCTATCCTGCCTGGACTGGGCCTGGAGTATTGCCCAATTTCCCAGTAGCATGATGATGAAAAGCGTTTGTTTCATATATTGTGTTTTGTGTTTGGAAATCGTCTGAAGGATTTTTTCAGTGAAACTCTGTCACGATGCCGCCGTGTTGTTCCCAGCGTCCGAGGGTTTGGTTGTAGTAGGTGCCGTTTCCCATGATGGTTTGTTGGTTTTGCCGCATGAATTGGAGCTCATTGGTGATGAGTTGCGTTTGTTGCTGGCGCAGTTGGTTGAGTTGGGCGGCCTGCGCCTGCCGAAATTGCGCGAGGTAGCGGCGTTCTTCTTCTGACAGGTTGTTTTCGCCCACGACTTTTGCCTTGACGAACAGGCGTTGTTCGGGAGTGCTGTGTTCCCATTGCAAACGCTGGAGCGCCACGTTGGCAGCCGTCGTGAACATTTCTTGTTGTTGGGCGACATTAAGCGTTTTCCATTTGGCAATGGCTTCTCTGTACATTTTTTCCCGGAAAGCGGCATCCATCGGCTCGGCCTTGATGCCTTTTACTTCCACGTTGAAAAAATAATCGAACTCGATGAGGGCATCCACGATTTCGCGGGTGAGCGGCGGCGTGCCCGATGCCAGCGGCGGATGGGCAGCGTAGTAGAGGTCAAGCATCCATTTGGCCTCGGTGTCGCCGGTTTTAGCGATTTTCCAGTGTTCGTTGAGGGTGATGGCACGCAGTTTCTTGCATTGGGCATCGCGTTCGGAGGCAGACATTCCCATGAGTTGTTCGTAAAAAACGAGGCAGTTTTTAAACACCTGATTTTTTTGCGCATCGTCGCTGAAACGGTAGCCGTCGGCAAAAGTGCGCAACTGCGCCCGCTCCGCGTGGGTCATTTTTACGTCGAACAACATTTCCACAAGCGCGTTGTAACGGCGCAAATCGGGGTCGGCAGTGGTGTCGGGTTGCGCGACAGATGAGGCGGCAGGCGCGGGTGAAGCGTTTTTGGCAGGTGCTTTTTCAGCGGGTTGCGCCGTGCAATGCATGGCTGTCAGAATGAGCAAAAAATGCAGAAATGCAATCGTTAGTTGTTTCATAGAAAAAGTTTTTGTGTTTGTTGGCTCAAAGTTGACAGCGGCACTCTGGGGGCTGCAAAACTGTGTTGCCGAATGGCCGAAACCAGCCGATGAGTGGCCGAAAAAGTAAAGTGAGGTTTATTGCCCTGCTCGCTACATTTGCTGCGGTATTTTGTATGAATGCAACAAGATGTACCTGTCCGGCACTATTTGCGCTGCTGTTCCTGTGGGGTGTCGTTCCCACGGCTAAAAGCCAGCCTGGGTTTATTTCGCTGGGCCATCTGACGACGGAACAGGGGCTGTCGCAGGATTTCGTCGGCGCTATCGCGCAAGACGACGAGGGCTTCATCTGGTTTGGCACCCACGATGGTCTCACTCGCTACGACGGTCGCCGTTGCACCGTTTTTCGAGCGCAGGCAAACGACAGCACCTCGATACCCGACAATCGTGTCACTGGCCTGACTTCGGATGGACGTGGCCGGCTTTGGGTGACGACGATGAAGGGTATTTGCTATTATCTACCCGCAACGAAACGTTTCCGGCGGGTGCCTATCCCCTCACCGACCGCTCCGAACAAGACGCAAGAACATTACTTCAGCAATATCTCTTTTGACAAAGATGGCACGGGCTGGACGCATACAGACAGTTTTTTGGTGCGTCTGGACGGCCATACGTTTAGGGCTGAATTTTTCAGAATTCCCTGTCGGACTAAATCCGAAAGTCAGGTGTTTGTTGATTCGAAGGGGCGTGTGTGGGTCACCATCGTTGGGCAGCATCTGCTTCGTTTCGACCCTATTACGAGACTGTTTACTTATGTGCGGGGCTTAGACAAACCCGATGGCCCCAACCCTTGGCCGATGTGGATTCAGGAGGACAGTGGGGGCAAAATTTGGCATTCGGACTGGGACCAAGCTTTTTTCACCTACGACGAACAGCAGCAGCGGTTTGTCAACTTGCCCGATTCGGCGGGCATTGCCACCGTGTTTGTTTTGGAAGAACGCCCCCATGCGCCGCCCTTGATTTGGGCAGGTGGCGGCAATCATGGTCTTTGGCGCCTGAACTGCGCCGATATGCGCCGCACGGAATTTCCCAAAAACCCACGCGACCCCTACTCGCACAACAACACGCGCACCTATTCGCTCTACCGCGACCCCAAGACAGGCATCATCTGGATAGGCACCGAATTGGGCGTGGAATACTACGACCCTAACGGTATCAAATTCGGGCGGGTGCTCCTGCCCGAAAAACCCGGCCAAAGCCAATTTTACAGCATTACAGGCATGATGCCAGACCCAAGCGTGCATGACCGATATTGGGTCAGCGTGTGGGGGGTCGGCCTTTTCGAGTGGAATCGTAGCGATAACACCTTCAATCTGTTTGAATACAACAACAGGGGAGTCTTTTCCAACGAAATTTTCGACATGGCCCGCGATGCCGAAGGCAATCTGTGGTATGCGACATGGAAGGGCGTGGAGCGCTTCGACCCGCGCACCCGCCAACGCCGCCACTTCATGCAGCCTGCTCCTTGGAACACGAATGAAGACAAGGCGCTGAGTATTGAAATAGGCCCCGACGGGCGCGTATGGCATGGCAACAACCGGGGCGGATTGGTGGAGACTGACCCCAGCACCGGCAAGAGTCGCAACATTTTCCTATATCAACACGACGGCAGCAAATTTCCTTTCTACACGCTCTGGGACATCAAATTGGACAACAGGGGGCGGGTTCTGGTCAGCTCGCCCAACGGCCTGCTGCGCTACGACCCTGCCACCGAAAAAAACGAACACCTCCTTTATCGCTCACCGCCGCTCAACGTGTTGGATGCCGTCTGCGGGCCGGACAAACGGCTTTATGTGGGCACTGCCGAGGGATTGTATGTGCTCGATGAGCGCGATTCCTTGCTTGTTGTGATGACGGTCGAGCATGGGCTGCGCAACCAAAACGTGCGCAAATTGGAGATGGACCAACAGGGCAACATTTGGCTCGCCACTGCCAATGGGTTGCATCGCTATGAGCCTGCCACCGAGCGGATTCATTATTTCTCAAAGGCCGATGGGTTGTTTGTCAACGACCATTCGCAGGGCTTTCGAGTGATGCCCAACGGCGAATTGTTCTTAGGCGGCGAGTATTCGTTCAATATCGCGTCGCCAGAAAACTTGTTTGGCAATATCCACCCGCCTCGGTTGGCACTGAACAATATCCTGATACCTGACCGCAAAACGCCTTGGACACCCAGCCAACCGCTTACCTTGCGTCCGGGAGAGGCGGTGGTGACGTTCGATATCGCCGCGATTCATTTCACGCAACCCGATAAAACCGTGCTTGCATATCGCTTGGAGGGTTTCAACGAACAGTGGACAGAGACCCAACAAAACACGATTACCTACACAAATCTCGACGGCGGACGCTACAAATTGCAGGTGCGCGCGCGCAATGGCGACGGGGTGTGGAGCGAGGAAACGCTGGAAATACCCTTCCGGGTGGTGCCTCCTTTTTACAAAACTTGGTGGTTTCGCACGCTGCTCGCGCTGCTATTGGCAGGTATTATTGCGGGCGTTTCGCTCTATCGGCGACAGGTGCGCCTTCGGATGGAGGCCATGAAAGCGCGTTCGGACGAGCTGGAGAAACAAAAGCTGCTCAACGAAATCGCATTGCTCAAAACGCAGGTCAACCCGCATTTCCTGTTCAACAGCCTCAGCATACTTTCCTCGCTCGTCCACACAAACGCAGACTTGTCAGAGCAGTTCATTGACCAGCTTTCGCGCTCCTACCGCTATATTTTGGAGCAAAAAGACCAATCGCTCGTGACCATGCGGACGGAGTTGGCATTCATACGCTCGTACACCTTTTTGTTGAAAATTCGATTTGAGAACAAGTTTGACTTGCAAATTCTCTTGGAAGACACTTCTCTCGACCAATACAAGATTGCCCCGCTGACGTTGCAATTGTTGGTTGAAAACGCCGTGAAACACAACCGGATGTCGGCAAAAGAGCCTTTAATTGTGGAAGTGGCGGCAGAAGGTGAGACCCTGATAGTACGCAACGCGCTCCAATTGCGCCCCAACCCAGAGGCATCCACTGGCACCGGCCTTAAAAACATCATCAGCCGTTATGCGCTGCTCACCGATAGACCGGTGGAGGCAGGCACGACGGCTGATGGGTATTTTGTGGTGAAAGTGCCGCTGTTGCGGGAGAATTAGTACTGATAATTCGTTGTCTGCATGCCGCCTGGGCTGGTCGTGCGCCGAGAGATGGGCAGGCCCTCGGCATTGTATTGATATTCGTGGGTCGTGACCTGCACAGTACCGCCGGGCAGACGGCGCACCTCGCGGCGCGGATTGTTGTAATGCCAGCGCACTTGAGGCAGGAAGGGGTATCGCAGCATCCAGCTCGTGGGGTTGATTTTGTCGTCGAAATTGCTGTATTCCAGCGTTTCGAGCAGTCTGTACTGTTGCTGACCCGATGTCGAGTCAGTGACCTGTTCATAGACTTTTATTTCGGCAAGGTTCCCCTTCGCGTCATATTCAAACTCGTGCTTGTAAAGCGTGACAGGTTCTGAAGGCAGGTTGCTTACCCTCCAGATTTCCTTGATAATCCGGCTGTTGTAATAAATATAGGTGACTTCTCGGGCTACCTCACCTCCGGGATAAAGTTCCTGGCTTCTCTCGACCAATGTATCGTGGTAGAAATAGCGACTGAAATAGCTGCTGGGAGTACTCACGCGAACCGGTCTGTCTTGCGTATCATACTCAAAATCATACACGATGGTGCGAATTTTGGTCGGGTCGCTCTGGTCATACTGCCATTGCGCCCGGAGTTGCACGACTTGGCCTCTGGTGTTGTAGGAGAAATTTTCGTGGTCAATATCGGTTTTTTTCAGTTGCTTGACGAGTGCGTTGGGGGGCAGTGGGTTGGGCAGTTCCTGCTGCGGCGGAAGTGGGTGGGGGTTGGGTTCGATTTTGGGGTCTTTCTCGCACCCAATGGCAGCAAGCATTACTGCCAACCCAAACAGGCTTGACTTGAACGAATCTTGTTTCATAGCTTAATCTTTTAAAAGTGTAGTTGTTGTGTTTTTGCTTCGAAGGATGGATTGTTGTTCCGAACCAACAGAGTATCAGCGCACGGCACGCAAGTCGGCCTCCTCCACGTCGGTGCGCAAGAGCAGCCCTGTGGCGATGGCGGCGATGACGGTGCGCGTCTCCGCTTCGAGGCGCTGGTCAATCCATACCGTACCCCTGTTGACGGTCGAAACCGCGCCCACTACCTTGCCGTCCATGCGAAACTCGTGGCCATACACGGCCAATTCCTTGAGCCAATCCGGCTGGCCTTGCAGCCCTCTGACGGCCTCTATCTCAATGCGTTGCGAGCCGCTCTCCGCAAAGCCTGCCGATGCTCGCTGGCGCAGGAAGTCTCCGTTGGGGTTGTGCACGATGAAGTCCCAACTGTTGCGGCCCTTGCGCATCACCACGCTGCCCGCAAAGTAGTTTTTGTATTCGAGCGGGATGCCGAAGAAGTCTCTCACCAAAGGGATTTCGGTGCTTTTGAACCTGCTGACACAAGCCACTTCAGCCTGTGTCTTGGATGGGCCATACTGGGTGAAACTGAGTTTTTCCTTGGCAGCTTGGAAGCGAAGGAAAAAGGGGATGTCGTACCCTTTTGTCCAGCCGCGGCGCACCTTGTCGGTGGTGTATTCGCCATAGCGGATGACTTGGCCGATTTGCAGGCCGTTGCGCCCTTTCACGGGCATTGCTTCGGCGCTCAGCGCAGGGTCGAGCGCGATTTCGGGCGTTCGGCAAGCGATGAGGCTCGTCAGGGCGAGTAGGGCGATGATGGTTGTTGGTTTCATAGCGAATGTGTTTTTGTGTGTTGTTTGTTGGGGTGACATTTACGAAACCTCGCAGGTTTCGTAAAGGTGGCTCGCATGGTTCAAGCCGTTTTTCCCAAAAGTCTTTTTTTCAAAATTTGTCTTTTGACAAAAAAAGACGCGCCGCAAATCAGCACTAAGGAAAATGTGTAGGCCATGGCGTGGGAGATGAAACACACGAGGCGGCGAGCAGGCCGCCCCGTGTGTCGGATTGGGTTGAAAAAAACTACTGCTTCACTATTTTTCCACTGTAAGAATCAGCGCCTTGCTGGGCAGTGACTTGATAGATGCCTGCGGGCAACTCCACCAGATTGAGCGATTGGCCGGGCTGTATCAGGCGCGACTGCACGAGGTTGCCAGCCGTATTGAACACTTGCACAGTGGTTTCTTCTTGGAGATTGAGGCGCACCGCGTCGGTGGTCGGGTTCGGAGCGATTTGCAGCGCCAGTGCTGGGCGCGGGGTGGGCCGCACGGACACGAGGCCGGCGTAGTAGTAAAACTTTTTGCTGTCCAACATCCAGTCGAACAGGTTGTCGTCCCAGAAGAGAAGGTATTCGACTAAGAGATAATCGTCCTGAACGTAGCCGAAAGTTTGGAGCTCGCGCTCGTTGGGAGCATCTTGGTTGATGAATGTGGTTTCCTTGCTGGCAACGCGCTGCTGATTGTCGTAGCCGTACTCCGTCCGCTCAATCATTCGCCAGTCTTCTTTTTCCACGTTCCATTCAAAACCCAATTCCAGCCGAACCGCGCCGAAGAGTGTGTAGGCGTAGTTTCTGCGACTTTGTGGGAAAAACTCAACCCCATCGGTCACAAACACCGTCACTTCGATAGGCTGGTGGTCAAAGTATTGGATTTCGGTGCGACCCGTGTTGAATTCAAAACCATCGAACAGCGCATAAGTCTCGATGACGTGATTGTCGCCGTTATCATTGTAGAGATACACGTCTTTGAACTCCAGCACCGTGCCGGACAGGTCGAAGATGGAGTACTGCTCCATCAGGCGGTCGTTGTCGTCAAACACGTTTTGAGTGGACAGCAAGAGCTCCCAGTCTTTCAAGTCTGTGTTCCATGCGTACACGAAAAACGAGTCGAGCAGGTCTTGCGAATTGCCGTGGGGGTAGCTTTCGAGCCGCGAATCGGGCACAAAGCTTTGGCTGTCCCAGTCATAGCCTTCGCCAGTGACCAACACGATACGCTGTTGAGCGTCGCGCGTGATGGTGGTGCGGTTGATAGGCTGCCAGACGTTGCCCTCAAATTGGTAGTTGGTTTCGATGGCTTCGATGGCCGTAGGGTATTGGTAAATGGTGCGGAACAACGGGGTGCTGTCGCCCGGCGCGGGCAGGTTGTAGGCATAAAAGGTTTTGGTGGAGTCCAACTGGAGGTCGCCGCGCGAAGAGATTTTGTTGACGGCGGCAGCCTGAAGGTCGAAGCCGGCGTGGTTGAGCATCCGCTTCACGTTGTGCGACCAATTGTCTGCATAAGGCTTGAGGCTTGGGGCGAGCGTTTTTTGGGCAAAGGATTGGCTGACGGCCAAGAGGAAAAGAACAGGTAGGAAAAAGTAGTTTTTCATGCTTAATTGCTTGTGTGGATAGTTGTTTGTTAGTTGATGCGACAAATGTGGCCGCCACAGGCAAAGCCATGCAAAAGCGAGTTGCCGAATGACGAAAAAGGGTGGATGAATGACGAACAATAGGGAAGGACTTTTTTTGCCGCGACGCACGCCGGAAGGATTGCGAACCCTCCCGATGTTCTAAACACAAGCGTTTTTTGAACAGAACAAACCTAGTTCGAGTTTGATTGCACACGTTGCTGTCATGAAGCACAAGATACTCATCATAGAAGACGAAAGCCATATCGCCTCTCTCCTTCACCGGGCTTTTCAAGAGGCGGATTATGATGCCTACATCGCATTGGACGGCAAGATGGGAGCGACCCTGTTCGACCGCCTGCGCCCGCACTTGGTCGTCACCGACCTCGTGATGCCGGAGATGGACGGGCACGAGTTGTGCCGCCATATCCGCGCTTCCAAAAGTACTGTCCCGATACTGATGCTGACGGCTATCGGCGGCACGGACGATGTAGTCCGTGGGCTTGACTCCGGGGCTGACGATTATCTTGTGAAGCCTTTTCGTCTGCCCGAGCTGCTGGCCCGGGTAAGGGCTTTATTGCGCCGTGCCGCGCAAGCTGAATCGGACCGCGTGAGCAAAATGGCCGACTTGACACTCGACCACGAGACGAAAGAGGTGCGGCGCAATGGCGAGCTCCTCAAACTCACGGCCACCGAGTTTCGCTTGCTCGAATTCCTCCTGCGCAACAAAGGCCGTCTGAAAACCCGTATGGAAATCCTGGAAGAAGTGTGGGGGGTGCATTTCGACCCCAATACCAACGTCGTGGATGTGTACATCAACTATTTGCGCAACAAGGTGGACAAGCCCTTTGAAAAAAAACTCATCCATACCCAAGTCGGTTTGGGTTTCATTTTAAAAGAATAGGCCATGAAATCGCTGCGATTGACAATTCGCCAACGGCTCACGTTCGTCATCACTGGCTCTTCGCTGTTGATTTTATCCCTCGTGGGCTATTTCATCTACCGCTACTCGGTGCGATTTTGCGAACGGGAATTCCGAGGACGAATCGAAGAGCGGCTGGCGCTGGCCGACTCTGTCATTGGCCGCGACCGCCTGCACCCCTTCAACATGATTGGCAAGATACCGCCCGGCTATTTGCCCGAAGAGGAGATTCACTACTACACCGACCCACGCCAAATGACAGCACCTAACGGCAACGATATTTTGTCGAAACTTATCGACACGACGCAATTTCACAACTGTAAAATCTGCTTCACGCATATCGGCCAGCGCGACTACGGCATCCTGCACGACTCGGTGAGCCATCACACGCTGGTCATCTCGGCCATTGACCGCTACGGCTATACCAAAATTGCCAACCTGCGCACTAACATCATCACAGGCATCCTGCTGGGGTCCTTCTTGTTGGGGCTTATCAGTTGGTTTTGGATAAAAAACATGCTGCAACCCATCACCGACAAGATTAAAAAAGCCCGCGCTATCGGCACCAAAAGTCTCAATCTGCGCCTCAACGTCAAAAACAACTACGACGAGCTCGGCCAACTGGCACTGACCTTCAACGCCATGCTCGACCGCATCGAACAAGGTTTCCACGCGCAGCAGCAGTTTATCCGCAACGCCTCCCACGAAATGCGCACACCGCTCACGGCCATCAGCGCCGAAGCCGAACTTGCCTTGCAACAAAATCGCGACGGCGAGTCTTACCGGCAATCGCTTGAAAACATCGGCCAGCGCGCCAGAGACCTCAATCACCTCGTGTCGCAACTGCTCACCATGGCAAAAATCGAAGCCAACATCCCCTTGCCCAACGAGCAAACCTGCCCTGCCGACGAAATCCTCCTTTCAGCAGTCAAAACTTTGCAAACGAGCCACCCTGACGCGGCGCAACAAATTCGGCTGCACATCGAAGCCGACGAAGCCGACGAACTTCAAGTGTGGTGCGACCCCGCTCTTTTGCAAACAACCTTCTTCAATCTGCTCGACAATGCAGTAAAATACGGCGAAAAACGCCCCATACGAGTACGACTTTTTTTGCAAGGGAAAAATGTATGCCTCGAAGTAGCCGACGAAGGGCAAGGCATTGCGCCGGAAGAAGTAGAACTCTTGTTCGAGCCATTTTACCGCAGCAAAACCGCCCGGCATTTGCAAGGCAGCGGGGTCGGGCTGTCGCTAGTGAAAAGCATCGCCGATAAATATGCCGGCGGCGTGTACATGGATTCGCAATGGGGAAAAGGGACGATGGTGCGGTTTTTTATGCCGAAATTTATCCCGGGTACTTAGTACAGCGGATTAGCCAATCCGCTGTACTAAGTACTGAGACAAAATTATTCAAGCATTTCACACGACGACACAACGGCACAAAGAATTGATTATCAGAAAAAATAAAATCGTAGTGTCGCCGTGTCGTTGTGTGAAATAAATCTGTCCGGGTACTTAATCATTTCCAAAATCTAATTCCCTTCTAACACCGCTCTTATGAGTTTCTAATAACCCGGCAGTGACCTTTGTCTCAAAATTTTACCACATGATTTTAAGACATTCGTTCACTGTTGCCGCGATTTTTATCGCTTTGCTGGCTGTTTCATCCTGTCAAAACACGGAGCAGAAACCCGCCAAAAACACCCCTGCTGCCACTGAGGCCTATAATGCTCCCACCGCTGTAGTCCTGCCACCTTACCCAAAAACGCCCGACGAGGCCATCGCACGCTTGAAAGAAGGTAACGCCCGCTTCGTCAATGACCAGTCTGCACATCCAAATCGTGATGATACGCGCAAAATCATACAGGCCCAGCAGCAAACGCCCTTTGCAAGCATTATGAGTTGCAGCGACAGCCGGGTGCCATCCGAAATCGTTTTCGACCAAGGCTTGGGTGATTTGTTCATCGTGCGTACAGCCGGGCAGGCTCCTGCTGTTGCTTCATACGGCTCACTCGAATTTTCGGTGGCTGTGCTTGGTGTGAAAGTGATTGTCGTGATGGGTCACGAGAAGTGCGGTGCAGTAAAAGGCGCTATTGGCACAGACAAACTTCCCGGCCACATCGAGGATTTGGTAAACATTATCCGGCCAGGCGTGAAAGACTTCATCGGCAAGCCCGATAAACTGGAAGAAGCGAGTAGAGCCAATGTGCTGGCCGAGGTAGAAGCGCTGAAAAAGCTGAACCCCATCTTGTCGCAGTATGTGCAGGAAGGGAAAATAAAAATCATACCAGCGTACTACCGTCTCGAAACAGGCCAAGTCGAGTTTCTATAAACAAACAGGGCACTGACGCTCGCTTCGCTGCCGCGCCACCTCCACTGCTACAATAGGTGGCCGGCAGTTTTCCCAAAACGGGCGAAGTGGACAGCCGTTGTCGCCATAAATTTTGTCCATGACTGTACGCATTTTTCTTCCGACGATTTTACTCGCAATATTTTCCGCCAGCCTTTTTGCCCAAAACACCCGCCTCAATGACCGCAACAACATCGGTTGGTGGGCTACTTTCGGGACATTCAAATTCTCTGAAAAATGGGGGCTTCACGCAGAGTATCAGTGGAGACGCGAAAACTTTGTGACCGACTGGCAGCAAAGCCTACTGCGTCTCGGAGCCAACTACCAGGTAAATCCCAAAATTCAACTTCGCCTTGGCTACGCCTGGATTGAAACATATCCATACGGAGATTATCCCATCAACGCGCTGGGGCGGGATTTTACGGAGCACCGCATTTTTCAAATGCTGACACTGACTGATAAACCGGGCCGTCTGGATTTCGTGCACCGCTTCATGCTGGAGCAACGCTGGATAGGCCGCTACACCAGCCCCGAAGTCACCCGCGAAGACGAATATTTCTTTGTCAACCGCCTGCGATATATGTTCAGGATGCAGTATCCGCTGAAAGGCAACACGTTGGACGACGGCGAGTTTTACGCGGCGGCTTACGACGAGATTTTCATCGGTTTCGGGAAAAACGTGAATGAAAATGTGTTTGACCAAAATCGCATTGGACTGCTTTTCGGCTATCGTTTTGGGCCAAAACTTAGAATTGAAGGCGGCTATTTCAATCAAATTCTTCAATTGCCACGCGAGATAACATTGCCGGGCGAATCGAACGGGCGCAACGTATTTCAGCGCAATTCAGGATTTATCGTCAACGCCTATTTGAATTTAAATTGATGTAAAAAGAGTTACGATTCATACATAGAGCATGAGGTTTGTTACATCCCGGAAGTCACACATTTCGGTAAGCCCCGACGCAAGAGTCGGGGCTTTTCTCCGGGACAAAAATTTTGATTGACTCATGGGTAAATGTCCTAAATGCAATACTGCTCTAACGGTGTCCCAAAGGCACGGGACACTGGCCGAATACTGTCCTCAGTGTCGCCGCTTGTGGGTATTTCACGGCAAGCTTGACCCTGAGCACGGTTCATACAGCAGCGACGCGGTAGCCAATACGCAACACGGCAGCAAAAACATGGAGAAACCACGAACTGCCGCTCATCATAAATACTCGCCGTTGAGAGGACTATTCGATTTTCTAAGAACTTTTATGACACGCTGACTGACCTCGCAAAACACGCTTTCAGTCGGGTGCATTTCAAATTGCCGCAAGTAATCGGAACGCTGTTCCGACCTCTATCGGAACAGCGTTCCGGCATACAAAAGCGACAATTTGAAATGCACCCTTTTTTATCGAACACAGAGGCGCGGAGGGCACGGAGTTTTTTGTGCTCCGCGCGCTCTGTGCCGCTGTGTTTATGAATAAAAATCGAAAGTGCAGAATCAGTATTCGCCCCCAACTTTTCTGCGGTTCCATTCGGGCTTTCCCTCAAATCGAGGCAGCGAGTCGGGTCTTACTTGCAGATGCGATGGGTTGTCCGTGAGCGAATGCATAAAAGCTATCAAGTCCCGTTGTTCCTGCGGGCTGAGTTGGAGCGGCGCGTCGGGCAGGGTTTGGTGGGGTAGTTCGATTCCGATGCCCGCGCCGCCGCCGCGATTGTAAAAATCAATGACTTCTTCCAGCGTTTGATAAACGCCATTGTGCATGTAAGGGGCGGTAAGCGCCACGTTGCGCACGGTGGGTGTCTTGAACGAGTGTTTGAAAAAAGGTGCTTTGTCGCGGGGCTTGCCGCTGTCGAATCGCCCCAAATCCGGGTCGAGCGGCGCATTCAGGGTGTCGGGGCGGAGCGGCACGCCGAGCACTTCCGATTCTGATTCGGTGTAGAGCGGTGGCACGGTGCCGTTGAAAACGGGCGCAAAATGACAGATGCCGCAATTGGCCTTGCCCATGAACAGATTGAACCCACGATAAGCCGCCGGGTCGAGATAGGCCGTGTCGCCCCGCACGAAGCGGTCGAAAGGGCTGTTGAAAGCGTTCAAGCTGGCCACATAGGATGCCAATGCGTCGGAGATGGAATAGGCGGACAGGCTATACTGCGGATTGTCTGAGTAAGCGTCTCTAAACATCTTTTTGTATAGGGCACTCTGATTGAGCTTCTCGATAATAACAGGATAAGTCGTGGAAAACTCGAGGGAATCCACCACGACGTGCAAGATTTGCCGCGACAGCTGCCGCTCCCGCAGGTCGTAGAAGAAGCTTTCGGAAAAAACGCAATTGAGTAAGGTGGGAGCATTGCGCTTGATATGGCCTTGCCCTTCGGCGGCGAGGCTTTTGGGTAGCCCATCCGTGAAGGCTTTTTCGGGCTGATGGCAGGACGCGCAGGCGCGTTGATGGTTGGACGAGAGAATGGGGTCGAAGAAAAGCATTCTGCCCAGCGCGACCCTTTTTTCAAACTGAGGGTGCTTCATGTCCACTTTGGCGTAAAATCCGACATTGAGGAATTGCTCGTCGAACAACCCACGAGCAGCCTGATTGACGGGTTGAGGCATTGGCGAGGTCTCCGATGAGGTTTCCACGCCCAACACGCGCTGCACTTGATAAATCAGCTCGTAGAGCGGGTCAATATGTTTCGTCAGGAAATCGAGTCGGTCGAAGGTGTCGAATGACTTGGATTGGCCCAAGTGCCTGATGGTGTGGTCGAAACGCGCATCCAGAATAATGGCCAGCCCTCTGTCTTTCGATTCGACGATGGGCAAATAGGCTCTTATGGCAGCACCCATGCCTTCGAAGGCAGCTTTGGCTTCTGGCAATGCGTGGAGCGTGCCGGGAGTATCGAATCCTGTGAGGCCAAGCGTGAACACGCGCACCACCTCTTGCTGCATGGCTTCAAAGACGTGCCGATGGGTCATCTTCAATTTGGATTGGAACTGGCGCATGACCTCAAAATCTTGTGCCAATTGGCGGGTAAGCCGCACGATTTCGTCCTTTTCGGCAAATGGGTTTTCCTCCGCCACCAACTCGTCAAGCACTTGCAGCCCAACAGGCTCAACGGGCATCACATCCGGGATGCCTTGTTCCACAAAGGGCAAGGGCGGGCCGTTGATGGTGCGTTTCACGCCCGCGCGGTCGTTGTATTCCAACAAGAACTCGATTTTTTTGAACGCCAACCTTGCCTCCGAGTGCGCTTTGCGCAGTTTTTTTACCGAAGCTTCATTGTTTGATAAGCTTTGCGCAGCCGCGTAGTACAAGGCTATGGCTTCTGAGGTCTCTTCCATGCCGAGGTGGAACTGTCGCGTCACGGTATCGAGCGCCTCGGTTTCGGGCGTATCCTTGAAGCTTGCCAACCCAGCAAAAAAAATAAGGAGCAAAACGGAAAAGGCTATTGTCTTTTTCATGTGTCAGTCTTGATATAATGTGAAAAAGTCGGGACGACCACACAAGGGTCGCCCCGACACTGGTTTTGGGTGTTTGAAGAAACGTTACTGTATGACCAGTTTGAGGATGCTACCCTGAGCATTCTGGATGTAATAGACACCTGCTGTGAGCGCCGACACATCCACTTCGCTGGTGTTGCGGCGCACCATCACGCGCTTGCCATTGGAATCAAAAATGGCCACATCGGTCACCTGATTCATGTAAACCATGCGAGCCGTCGGGTTCGGATACACGGCAAAAGCATCGGCGTTGGCCTCAGAAGCGGGTGCCACGCGGTCGAACACACGCTCGTTTTTCAAATCGTTCGGATTGATTTTGTCGAGACCGTGAATGGCATAGGTGAGCGAATGATTGAAAGGGAACGGGTTGTTCGTGTTAGGGTGCTGCGAGTTGACGAGGATAGATTTGCCATCGGGGGTCTGTATAGCACCAGTTATTTCTGCACCTACAGGTGTGGCAGTCAAGCGAATCAAATCGCTGAGCGTAGGGTTCTGGATGCTCAAATCCAGCAGGAAAGCTTCGCAAATAATCAGAGGCGCGCCAGAAGGCATCCGGCCAAAAGAAGAGCCGTTCAAGTCTTCCTGAATAAGCAGATACTGCTTGTCTCCGATATTCACGATGGTCAAGCCATCCGGGTTGGAGAGATGCACCTCGGGATAGTCCGCCTCGCTTGGGCTGGACGAAAGCGCAGGCCCCCCTTCCAGATAAACCGTGCAAGTATCCTTTACAGGGTCGTACTTCCAGATGCGACCGTAGTAATCGGGGTAGTTCGGGTCGCCGGGCGAGGCGAATCCAAGCGCCTGCGCGCGCTGCACATGGTAAGGGTCGTACACGGCTCCCAGAGCATTCTCGTCGGACCAAGCGTTGCCCGGTTTGTCCAAGCCAGTCTCTGTGAAATAAACGTTGTTGAGCTTGTCCATTGTCACCCACTCGATACGGTTGAACATGGTAGCTCCTTTTTCGGTCGCAAATTTTTTGTGCTCCAGCATGGAGCCATCTTCCCAGATGGGTACCCAGTTGTAGCCGGGCTTGTCGTGCTTGTACACAAACAAAGTGCCTTTGTTGAAATCGCCGGGCGTATTGGACACGAACATACCCAAGAAGCCGGGCGTGTCGTCGGGACCAAGATAAACCAAACGGTTGCTTGGCTCAATCACGCCGCCCTCGAAGGGCTGACGGCCCCAGTTGTACTGTTTGCGAATAGCCTTTGCTTCGCGTGGGTCAATCTCGACCATCCAGTTGAAGTTCTGAAACTTTTTGAGTTTGACGCCATTCCAGCCGGGGATGTCGGAGTTCACCGTGAAATCAGTAGTGTCGCGCACACCAGTAGCGATGCTGGCGTTGTTGGAGCGGAACCACTCCTCGGCAGTCCAGATACGGCCATCTACTTGCGAGGAAATACCGCCGCAGTTCATGCCCGTCTCGCCTACGGTATTGGCAAAATCAACGTTGAAGAATTTGCCGGAGCGACCGTCGGCCAACGTCTGGTCAACGATTTCCAAAGAACCGTCAGCGGCGCGTTTCACGCGGAAGACGGTCATGCCGCCGCCGTCGCCGAGTTTGTCGTCAGAGAAAATCATCTCGTGATTCACCGTGACCCAGCCAAGACTTTGGCCAGTGTTGTCGGGCGTGAAGCCGATGAAGTCGTGCCATTCCTTTGCCACTTGCTGGCCTGCGGGATTGCCGTAAGTCGGTGTCGTTTGCACCAAATCGGTGCCACCGATGAAAAGGATTTGCGTGGTCAAAGGCGAAGGCGGCAGCACCACTTCCGTGGGCTGGTAGCCTGCGGGGATTTGGATTTCGTTGTCAAACAATTTTTGTGCGTTGACGCTTGCTGCGCAAAAGAACAGCGCCGCCAACATCAGGTAGTTTGTCTTTTTCATTGTTGTTGAAATTGTGAAAGTTTGAAAAAATGATGACAAAGCTACCCTCGCCTCAAACCGTTTGAAAGAGATGTTCCATTAAGCAATTATCAAATTTAGATGCCTTTAATGTTGCCTCCACGATAACAAATCGTTAAGTCGCAAACGATTGATTTTTAAGCACATAACGTTTGATTAAATATAAAATACTCGTTTTGCCCGACTATTGCTATCTGGACTTGCTCTATTGTAAATTTTATGTTGCCTCTCTTGAAAATTAGCGTAAAACCAAAGTTAAGAAATAGAATGGCGGAGGCCTCAACGGGCTTTGTTGCGCAATAGCACGAATGGGATGCCGTCTCGTACCCATTGAGCCACCAGCCCTGTTTCTGGGATGGTTTGCATCGTCAGCGCCCCCAGCACAATGTCCCAGTCGCCATCGCCATCAAGGTCGCCAGCATCCATCACAAGCCATCGGCCTTTGTTCACGGCTGGAAAGGTGTGTGCTCTAAAATCGTTGTTGCCATTGTTTTCCAAGAAGACAAAAGCTTGCGCTGGTGCTGTTTGAAAATCGGGGAAAAAGGATATAGCCGCGATGTCCAAATCGCCATCCATGTCAAAATCGTGCGGGATGGCTCCATAGGCGCCGGGCATTGGATAGAAAAAGACTTCCTTAAACTGATTTCGACCATTGTTTTGGAAAATACGGATACCGTGATATGGTTTGTAAACCGAAGGGAAGTCCGCATTGTCGCCACATGTGTAAACAATGTCGGGATGTGGGTCGCCGTCATAGTCGAAAAGGGCGAAATGGCTGGAGCCGTAACTCGCCGGGAATCGAAGCACTCGCTGTTCATCGAAGTGCCCATTGCCACGATTGTAATAGATGAATATGCCTTCGTCGCCCTGCCCAAAGAGCGCCACGATGTCGGGAAGCCCATCGGCATCGAAGTCATGCACTGCGGTTCGTATGGCACCAGGCATATCGCGCAGCAGATGCCGGGTGAAATGCCCCGTTCCTTCATTTTGCCACCAGCAAAGCGAACCTGTCCATTTGGCAAACTCCGACACCACAAAGTCGAGCCGCCCGTCGCCATCCAAATCAGCCACTTCGATATGCACGGGGCGTTTCAGACTGTCTATCAGGACTTTCGGCAATTCGCCCCGCGCCGACGGAAAGAACAACAGCTGGCCAGCTGGCAAGTCGGTAGGTGAAAAAGACCCCATCGTGCCGACGACCTCGCCGTGTGGCAGCCGGTGATATCCAATCGCGCCCTCCCCCACCAACGCTGATTTTTGCAATCGGAGCGCCATATCGAACTCATACAACCGCTTGGAATTGGCATCTCCCACATACAATCGCCCGTCCGCCATTTTGACCATCGTGACGCTTGGGGGAGAGAGAAAATAATTGGGAAACACCACCTCGAACTGGTTCAACTCCATGTCGAGCACGGGCAAGGGCATCACCCTGCTCGCTGGCGCGTTCTGCACATAGAAGTCGCGGATAGCCTCCCATTCGGCAGCTGACAACGGGGACTCTTTGCGAAAAACTAAGGGATTTTGAAAAGCCAAGTCCTTTGCCTCCGGCTCGATGAAACTGCCCGCGCCCGTCTCCAACGGCAACACGCCGAGCATTTGCCCCATGCGCGGCAAGACATAGCGTTCCCAACTTGTCTTGTCCAGCAACGAAGGCTCAGGATAGGCATGACAGCTGGCACAATGAATTTTTGAAAGCACCTCACCAGTTTGAGCAAAAGCGAGGGGGCGTGGCTTGCAAGATATGCCACAGAGCAACACGATGCTGCATACCAACAGAACTTCCGATTTCATGCTCGTCGTTTTGGGGGGAAGTTCATGCGAGCGGTATGAGGTACTGCGTGTTTGGGCGGTTAAGTTTGCATTAATTCAACACCGCGCATCTGTCATCGCCCAAAACGCTCCAACCTGTCTTTATACATCCGCCCGACAGGAATCTGCTTACCCAAAACCTTCACCGCCGAGCCGGAGAAGGACTGCACCTTGTCCATGCAGATGATGTAGGATTTGTGGACGCGCAGGAAATGCTCCTCTGGCAGTTTTTCTTCCAAATAAGAGAGGCGCTCGTAGGTCACAATCGGCCCGCTGGCGGTGAAAATTTTGACGTAATCGCCCAAGCCTTCGATGTAAAGAATGTCTTTGAGCCAGACTTTTTGCTGCTCCCTGTCCACGCGGAAAAAGAGGTAGGCTTGCTCGAAGGTGTCGGGAATTTGTTGCGTCACAGGCGTTTGTGCCGTTTGGCGTTGGTAATATTTGCCGATGGCTTTCAGGAAACGGTCGAACTGGATGGGTTTCACCAAATAATCGAGCACGTCGTAGTCGTAACTTTCCACGGCGTAGTCGCGGTAGGCCGTCGTGAGGATGACGGGCGGCGGGTGCTGGAGGGTTTTCAAGAGTTCCAACCCGGTGAGACGCGGCATCCGAATGTCGAGGAACATGAGGTCCACCTGCTGGCGCTGGAGCGTGCCAAAAGCATCCACCGCGGAGCTGCAATGGGAGGCCAACGTCAGGTCGGGTACTTTCTCGATGTAAGATTTCAAGAGTTCCGCCGCGAGTGGTTCGTCTTCGACTATTAAGCAGTGAATCATAAGAATTTGAAACACGGAGGCACGGAGGACACGGAGTTTTTTGCCCTCTGTGCACTCTGTGCCTCTGTGTTTTTAACTTAAAGAGGTATCGAGAGCACAGACAAAAAACTCTCCTTGCCGCGCAGGATTTTGAGTTCGTGATTTTGAGGGAACAAAGCCTCGAGGCGGTTTCCCAAATTTTTCAATCCCAGCCCCGAAGCCTCGTTTTTCTCCGCTTTCTCGAGTATTTGTTCCGGTACGCTGTTCTCCACTTTGCACACGACGGAGCCGTTGCGCCGCGACACGTCCACCCGGATCCAACCTTTCCCTACCGGGGCGATACCGTGCTTGAAAGCATTTTCAACCAAAGGCAAAAGTAACAGCGGGGGTACGAGCGCGTCTTTCAGCACGCCAAAAACATTGACCGAAATGTCGAGGTTTTCGCCGTAGCGGATGCGTTCGAGGTTGACATAGTCGCGTATGTAGTCCAGCTCTTTTTCAACCGGAATGAGCGATTTTCGGCTGTCGTAGAGCATAAAGCTCAGGAGTTGTGCCAGCCGGTAAATCATCTCGCCCGTGCGCGGGTGGTTGTTTTGGGCCAGATAATATATGTTGTTCAGGGTGTTGAAAATAAAATGCGGCTCCACTTGCGATTTCAACAATTCCAGTTCGGCCTCTACTTTTTCCCGCTTGGCCTTTTCGATAAGTCGCTGCTGCCGCGTCCACAACGCAAAAAAATAGCCCATGACCACAATGCTCGCCTGCAACACAGGCGACACGATGCTGCCCAGCACATAGCGTGGCTTCCAGTAGTTGAGCCACGAAGGCACGTCTGCAAGGTGGGTGCCGAGCATGGGCAGGTACAAAAATAGGGTTTTGAGGGCGTGTTTGAAAAAACCCGCCGCTACTATGAACACCAACACGCCCACCGCCAGCCGCCGATAACGCCCATCGAACCAATTGGCCCGAAACCAATAAATCGAACTATACGCCAGCAGCGCGGCAGACACAAAGTTGATAAATGCTTCCTTGAGCAACAACCCTGATTCCACACGCCCCACCTTGCCGCTCGTGGCGAGCCAATCGAACAGGAAAAAGAGCAGCCAATAAAGCGTATGCCCCGCGTAGATATGCCATTTCTGTTTGTTCACGGCGACGAAAATAGGCTTTTCCGCAGCGCAGGAGCCGTTCTCTTTCGGTCAACGACTTGTTTTCTTCGTTCAACGGGTGCAACCTGCGCTTTTCAACCGCCCAACGGCTGCTTCGCTCGTTTTCCGGCGTTCGACTTGTTATTTTTTTGTGTATCGAAACCACCCGCGCCTTGCCGAAACAGACTTGCGCCACGCTGCGAAGCGCCTGCTTCTTTGCAGCGACAATAACGACTTTTAAACACGAAAACAATTCCGTCATGCCAACACCATTGGAAATCCTGCTCGACCCCATTTCGCTCGTCATCATTGCGATGTACGCCTTGCTCATGCTCTATGAGGCCATTTTCCCAGCGCGACCACTGCCGCCCGTCAAGTACTGGCAACTGCGTGGCATCCTTTTCTTCTTCATGTTCTTCTATCTGTCCAGTTACTTGCCGCTGCTTTGGGAGGCGCTCATGCCTGAAAAGCAGTTGTTCGACCTCTCAGGTATCGGTGTGTTTTGGGGTGCAGTGGCAGGCATCTTGCTCTATGAGTTCGGAATGTATGTGTGGCATCGCGCCATGCACAGCAGCAACTTTTTGTGGCGGGTGTTCCACCAGATGCACCACAGCGCCGAACGACTCGACACCTACGGGGCATTCTATTTCAGCCCTTTCGACATGGCGGGTTTCACCGCGCTTGGCACGCTGTGTTTCTCGGTCATCATGGGCTTGGACGCGCAAGCCACGACCATCATCCTGCTGACAACCAATTTCTTCAGCATCTTCCAGCACGCCAACATCCGCACGCCGCAGTGGTTGGGCTACCTCATCCAGCGACCCGAAAGCCACACGCACCACCACGCGCAGAACATCCATCGACACAACTATTCCGACCTGCCGATTTTCGACCTTTTGTTCGGCACTTTCCACAATCCAAAGACTTATGAACACGACACGGGCTTTTACCCAGGTGCTTCAGCCCGGGTGGTAGATATGCTGCTGTTCAAAGACGTGAGCAGAGCCGATTGATTCGATTGATTCGATTGGGCCGATTAGTGAGATTGGGTTAGTCGTGCCAATCGAATCATTCGGTCTAATCAGAACAATCGAACCAATCGAATCAATTTTTCTACATTCCTTCAAACTTAAACATTTTTAAGCAATGAAACAAAAACTTGCCTTGGCCTTTTGGGGCCTGTTGCTCGCTTTGAGTGCTTGCAACAAATCAAACAGCATCGGAAATACCGACCCGGGGAATGGCCTCGAACCGTACTCCAATCAAATCATCCTCGACTGGAACTTGGCGGCTTTCGAGACGATGGGCGGGACGAGCGGCACTTACCTGCACACGCATCTGGCTTCGCGCATCAACGCCATGACCCACATCGCCATGCACGACGCGCTCAACGCCATCGCGCCGCGCTACCAAACCTATGCCTTTCACCAGAAAAACAGACAGGCCGACCCCGTCGCGGCAGCGGCGACAGCAGCCTATGAGGTATTGGCGAATCAAATCCCCGCCCAAAAGCCGATGCTCGACAGTTGTTTGGCCGCGTCGCTGACAAAAGTGCCGGAAGGCAGCGCCAAAACACAAGGCATCGAAATCGGCAAAAAAGCGGCGGCGGCTATCATCGCCCTGCGCCAGAATGACGGCGCGTTCCAAGACCCGATTAGCGTGCCGGTAGGCACCGGCCAGCCCGGCGAATACCAATTGGTGCCGCCGTTCGACTTCATTTTTGCACCGTTCTGGACGACGATGCAAACTTTCTCTTTGCAAAAGCCCGAACAGTTCCGTGTGCCGCCCCACCCGACGCTCAACAGCCAAGCGTACGCGCAGGATTTCCACGAGGTGAAGCGCATGGGCCAAAAGGACAGTCCGCACCGCAGCGCCGAACAGACCGTCATTGCAAAGTATTGGTATGAGTTCTCTGAAATCGGCTGGAACCGCGTGACCCGCACCGCCGCTGCTGACAAAAAGTTGGGGCTGCTCGCCACGGCACGTCTTTTCGCCCTTGTCAACATGGCTTTGGCAGATGCCTACACCGCAGGGTGGGACTCTAAGTTCCATTACAACCTTTGGAGGCCTTACACAGCCATCCGCTCGGCTGATTTCGACGGCAACGACGACACGGTGGCCGACTACGGCTGGGAGCCTTCCGAGCCAACCCCGCCCGTGCAGGACTACCCTTCTACTCACAGCGCCCTCGGCAATGCCGCTGCCACTGTACTGACAGCCATCGTGGGCAACAATGTTCCTTTTACCATGACCTCCACCACCGCACCGACACCCGGCCTGACACGCAGTTTCAGCAATTTTTTCGAGGCTGCCAACGAGAACGCCGAGTCTCGTGTGCTGGCGGGTCTTCACTTCCGCTTTGCCTGCCAGAAAGGCCAAGCATTGGGCAACCAAATCGGCCAATGGACGCTGGAGCAACATTTGAAACCGATAGATTGAGTTGTTTTTGGAGTTCGAGAGGTGGGCTTGCCCATCCTTTCGGACTCCTCGCCCCTTCCACATTTGCCACACTAATTTTTTCACATAAAAACACTTTTGCTATGAAAGCCATGATTTTGCTTGCTATCGCGCTCTTCACGTCATCCATGTCTGTCAGCGCCCAACACTCAAGCCACGCCTTTCACTCCGCTGCCGATGCAACGGTTTCTTTTGCCAAAGCCCGCTTCCCCAACCTGCATCAGTACATCCAAGAAAATCTCAAATACCCGATAGCGGCCATCGAGTCTGGTACCGAAGGACGGGTGGTGGCAAAGGTCCTCATCGAAGCCGACGGGTCGGTAAAAGATGTGCAAATCGTGCAGGGGCTGTCGTGGTCTTGCGACCGCGCTGTGACCAACCTTCTTAAAAAGATGCCCAAGTGGGTTCCTGCCACAAAAAATGGGCAACCTGTGGCACAACAGGCGAGTGTCGCAGTGAGGTTCAAATTGAAGGCCGGGTAATGGGGCAGGAGGTGTTTGATTGCCCCTCCCATACGAGTCACTCTGGACGCAGAGTGACTCGTTTTTTTTTACACTGCCACTGATGGCTCTACCAAGTCCCATACAAATCCTCAAAGACGGCCACGGTGCCGCAAGGCTCTTTTACTGGCTCGCGCACGAATCGGATGCCTTTTTGAAGCATGGCTTGATAGTCGCGCCAAAAATCGTCGGTATGCAAAAGAAGAAAAACCCTGCCGCCAGTCTTGGTCGCCCACGCGGTATTGTTGCTCGGGGTTTGAGGGTTTGACACACTTTTCTGAACATTCCCGACAAGTTTCTGAACATTCCCCCTGAACCATTCCCATGAAGTCTCTCGGTTTTTCTGTATTACCTCAAACCTTCAAACAACTATCTCCCCAGCCAATCCTTAAAATCCGTCATCCGGTCGCCGCTGACGAACACGTCGTGTTTGGACTTGGGGGCGAGGTCGAGTTTGAGTTTGCCTTTAAAATGGGTTAAAACCGCCTGAATCGCCGAAAAACCGACCAAATACTGGCGGCTGATGCGGAAAAACTGTTTCGGGTCGAGCAACGTGGCGAGTTTGTCGAGGCTGAAATCAATCGGCAGGTGTTGACCTTCCTTCGTCACCATGAAGGTGATTTTTTCATCGGAATAAAAATAGGCGATGTCCGCTGTCTCGATACTGCGGATTTTGTTGCCTACCGTAATCATGAACCGCGTCTTGTACTCCGGCTCGCGCTGACCGATGTACTGAAGCAAGGTGTCGAAGTCCGGTTTTGAAAACTGCTCTTTCAGGGCCTTGTATTTGTCCAAAGCCGCCATGAGTTCGAGCAGGTTCACGGGTTTCAACAAGTAGTCTATGCTGTTGACTTTGAAGGCTTTAATCATGTACTCGTCGTAGGCGGTCGTGAAAATAACGGGCGACGTGAGCGGCGCGAGTTCGAAGATTTTGAAACACAAATCGTCTTCCAAGTGGATGTCCATAAACACAAGGTCGGGCGCATCGTGCTTGCGCAGCCAATCCACCGACTCGGCGACGGAAGGCAAAATGGCCAGCACTTTTATGTTGGAATCGTATTTTTTCAACATTCCCTCCAGCCGCTGCGCGGTGAGGTTTTCGTCTTCGATGATGATGGTATTCATGCTTGATGTGCTTGATTTTCAAGATTTAAGTGGTACGGCGGATTTGCAAATCCGTCGTACGGTTAGAGCAATGGCAATCTCACTATGAACGCTTCTTCGCTCTCTCCCGCCCAAACCGGGCGAGCGGTTAGCAGCGCGTAGCGGTTGATGATATTTTGCAAGCCGAGGCCGGTGGAGGCCGATGGCGTGGGGCGCAGTTGCAAGCGGTTTTTGACGATTAAAGTCTCGTTGTCGCCCAGCGTAACTTCCACGATGAGCGGTTCTCTGACCGACATTCGGTTATGTTTTACGGCGTTTTCGACCAAAAGTTGAAGGGTCAAAGGGGCGATTTTATATTTTTCCAGAACGTCGTCGGGCAAGTCGAAACGCAGGTCAAATTTTTTTTCAAACCTGATTTTCAACAAAAAAGAGTATGATTTGATGAATTCGAGTTCGGTCTTTAGGCTTACCAGCGATTGCTCTTTCTGCTCCAAAATGTAGCGATAAGAGCGCGAAAGTTGGTCAATGAACTGCTCCGACAAATCGGCGTTCACGCGCACGAGCGACGAAAGGATGCTGAGGCTGTTGAACAGGAAATGTGGGTTCACTTGTGTTTTCAAAAGAGCGATTTCGTTGAGCAATTGCTGTTTTTCAAGGTTTTCGGCTTTGTTCTGGAATATTTTGGAGTATTTCTGGAAATACAGCATCCGGCTCCAAAAGCCTACCGCCAACGCCGCCACGACCAAGCCTGCCACGAGCATAATGTTCATGATTTTGTCGCGCTTGCGCACTTCGCCGCGATAAGTCAGTTCCATTTTCAGTTTTTCCTCTTCCTGACCGAGGCTGTCGGCCATTATCTGCTTCGCAAACTCCATTTGCTCCAGTCGTTTTTCCGTCTCCGTTTTGTGGAGGCTGTCGTTCAGGGTCACGAACCGTTCGTGCCAGGCCAGCGCCTTGCCGCTTTGCCCCATGCCTTTGTAAACCTGGTAGAGGCAGTCGCAGGCATCGAGTTCGTCGTCCAAAGCACCGATTTGCTGACTGACGGTCAGGCTTTTGTCGCACCATGTGGCTGCTTTTGCAAAATCTTTTTTTGCCACAAATGTCTCGCCCATTTGGAAATATGATTCGGCAAGGCCAGCCTTGTCGCTCAGTTTTTCCCGAATGGCCATCGCTTTTTGCAGGTATTCGAGGGCTTTGTCATAATCTTTCTTGTCTTTGAACACAAGACCGATGTTCATGAACACGCTGGCGATGCCACGCTGGTCGTCAATTTGTTTGCGGATTTCGAGGCTTTTCCTGTAATAGTCAAGTGCTTCGGGGTGTTTTTTCTGGACGTGGTAGATAGAGCCGATGTTGTTGTAGCCGATGGCTATGCTTGCTTTGTTGTCTTTTTTTTCTGCCAATCGCAGCCCTCTCTCGTAGTATTCCAAGGCTTTGGGATAGTTGTCGAGGTCTCTGTAAAGGTTTCCGAGGTTGTTGTAGGCAGTCGCCAACATACTGGTGTTTTGCAGGTTTTCCCCGATGTCAAGGTATTTTTCATAGAACTCGAACGCCTTGCCCGTGTTGCCCTGCGCCCTGTAAATCATGCCCATGTTGTTATAGACGGCGGCCGCATCTTTCAGCTCGTTCGCTTCGAGGAATGCGCTCAGCGCCTTTTTGTATTCGTTGAGCGCCGGCACAAAATCTCCTTTCATGTGGTAGGTTCCGCCAATCATATTCAGGGCCGTCCCCTGCCATTTTTTGTTGTTGATTTTATGCGCAAACTCAAATTCCAGTTGCGCCAAGAGCCTTGTCGAATCTGGATTTTTGTAAAAAAGGCTCCACGCCAATTCCTGAATGGCTTTCAGGCGCGTCGTGTCGGCTTGCCGGGCATCGCCCCAAATAGCCCAGAGGCTGTCGGTCTTGCTTTGAGCAATTGAAAAGTGGGTTGAGCCGAGCAAGAGACACAGGACGAAAAGTTGGCGCATGAGTTGGTTGTTTTTTTCCAACGCCGGAAGGGTTTGAAACCCTTCGGGCGTTGGAACGATTATCTGACGACGGTCATTAGCCGCGAGGCCACCCCAGTTTTCGTCGTCAGCCGAGCGACGTAAATGCCCGGTGGCAAATCTCCCACTTCCATTTCAATCTGATGCGCCCCGGCGAGTTTTTCGCCACGCCAAATCGTGCGAATGTACGCACCGGCAGCATTGAAAATGGGTAAAAACTTAGGCATCCAACCCAAGTCAATGTAAAATTGTTTTAGCGAATACATCTGGTTCATGGAGTTATCGAATGACATATCGGTATTGAAGGATTTGGTCATGGTCTTGCTTGCCAAGGTTGAGGCACTGGAATCCGAGAATGCTGCCCTTCGGGCGGAAGTTGCCGAATTGCGTTCGCGCCTAAAGATGAACAGCAAGAACAGTCACAAGCCGCCGTCGTCAGATGGTTTGTCCAAGAAACCGGGCCTTCCCAAAGAGCCGCCCAAAAAGAGCGGCGGCCAGTTGGGCCACAAAGGCAAGACGCTCAAGATGGTGGACACGGTGGACCACGTTGTGGTGCACCATGCCACATCCTGCTCCTGCTGTTCGAAGGATTTTTCCACTGCCGACGTGGTTGAAGTGGCCCAAAAGCGCCAGGTGTTCGATATTCCCGCACCCCGCATGGAGGTCACGGAGCACCAGTTGGGCGTGGCGGTCTGTTGTGGCAGGCAGCATTGGGGCTGTTTTCCGCCCGAGGTAGGCCAGCCTGTGCAGTACGGTTCCCGGATCAAGGCGCTGAGCGTCCTGTTGAACAACGACTACAAACTGCCGCTGGAGAAAATCGAGCAACTCATGGGCGACCTGTGGGGCTGTTCGTTCAACGAAAGCACCGCCCTGACGGCCAACGCTGGCATGTACCAAGCCCTTGAGCCGATTGAGGAACAAATCAAAACGGCGGTTTTGGCCTCCGATGTGGTTCATTTTGATGAAACGGGCATGCGGGTGGAGAAAAAACTCCACTGGTTCCACGTCGCCTCGACCGCGCTGTTCACCCACCTGTTCGTCCACAAAAAACGGGGCAAGGAGGCGCTCGAATCCGAAGCCTCGCTGCTCAAGGACTTCACCAAGCGGGCCGTGCACGACTGCTGGGCCAGTTATTTTGACTTTCAACAGTGCAAGCACGCCCTCTGTGGCGCGCACCTGCTCCGGGAACTGACCAATCTGGCGGAAAACGGCTCAAAATGGGCCTCCCAAATGCACCAGTTTGTCCTGCAACTCTACCAAGCCAGCCAAAAGGGCACCGGGTCGGTGGCCGACCCTCAAACCTGGCGGCACCACTTCGAGCAAATCTGCCAATCGGCCGACAGGGAAGAGCCGCCCCCCAAACAGGGCAAAAGAGGAAAGCCCAAAAACTCGAAGGGACGCAACCTGCTCAATCGCCTGGTCAAGCACCGGGACGAGTGGCTTGCCTTTGCCTTTGAGCAAAACGTGCCGTTCACCAACAACCAAGCCGAGCGCGACATCCGTTGCCTGAAGACCAAACAAAAGGTCGCCACCAATTTCCAAACCTTTAAAGGGGCGCAGCACTATGCACGCATACAATCATTTACCTCAACTCTACGCAAACATTCAATGAACGTGTTCCAGAACCTGACAAACGCTTTTGATAGGAAAACTATCGTTTTTAAGGCTGGCTAAGTTTTTACGAAAATGGATAATTCGAACCAAGTTTGTTGGAGCAGCGTGACGGGTATCGTGGTGCTGCCGGAAAATGGGTTCGGAAAGTTCTGACCGAGTTCGGAAAGTTTGCCGATGGGGTTTTCCACATTGGTTGTCAGGGCGATGCGCCAAAGGCCGTTGTTGCGGGCGGAGTATAGTTTGCCATTGAGAAGGGCAATGCTGTGGGCTGGGGAGTTAGGGGGGGCGGGCTCGAAATTCTGCCAATTCTGCCCTCCGTCGTCGGTAAATTTCAAGAAACTGAGGCCGGAGGGTTTTGCCAAAAGGGCGATGACACGTTGGCCGTCGTCAACAAAACTGGCTCGCCCCAGAAAACCCGTGCCGGGGTTGTAGGGTGTCCAGTTCGCGCCGTCGTCGTCGCTTCGGTATAGCCCTAAATTTCCGGCGGCTAGGAGTACATCGTCTTGTTTCGCCACGCCGAGGAAAGAATTAATCTCGCCGTTGAACGCTGCAAAGGGTGTTTCCGTCCAGGTGTGGCCGGGATAAGTATGGGTGAAGAACGTCGCGTTGCCACCTGCCCCGGCGAATAATTTTCCGTCAATGTTGGTAAGGCTTTCCACATTGCCCCAAGCCATTCCTGCCTTGTAGGCGGCCCAATTGCTGTTGGTGGAGATTTTTTTGACAAAAACGCCTGAGCCGTAGGTGCCTGCGTAGAGGCTGTCGCCGCGAATGGCGAGGCTCGAGATGTTTTTTGCCCCCAATCCGACAAGGCCAGTATTGTCGGCTTGCCAAGTTTGGCCGCCGTTGTTGCTGCTGAAAACGCCTTCAATCTCCGTTGCGACGTACAAGCGTGCTTGGCTTGGGCGAATGGCCGAGATAAAATCAAGGGTCGGGCTTATTGCGGCTGTGCTATCCCAAGTGTTGCCGCCGTCGTAGGTATGGTAAATTCGGTTCAGGCCTCCGACGTAAAGTGTGTCGCCTGTGGCGAACAACGCCGTCATTTGTAGAGCGGGAATTTCCGCGACTTGCTGCCATTGCTGTGCGCTGAGCGAGGTAGCGAGCAGGAGGGGGTAAAGGAGCGACGTTGCGTTTACCAAACTTTGAAAGTTTAGTAAACGTCGGTGGGGAGATAGGATGTTTTTGTGCATAGTCAACTTGTTTAGCAAGGTCTATGTCAAGCCTTATAGACCTATTGAAGCAATGGGACTTTCACCACAAACTCGTCTTCCCGCTCGCCCGCCCAAACGAGGCGGTCGGTGAGCAGCGCGTAGCGGTAGGCGATGTTCTGGAGCCCCACGCCTGTGGAGCTGGCCGGCGTGGTGCGCGGTTGCAGGCGGTTTTTGACCAAGAGGGTTTGACCGCTTTCATCAAAGGCCACTTCCACCACGAGTGGTTCTTTGAGCGACATCCGGTTGTGTTTCACGGCATTTTCGATGAGGAGCTGGAGCGTCATGGGGGCGATTTTGTGTTTGTCCAATACTTCGTCCGAGAGGATGAATTTGAGGTTAAACTTATTCTCGAAGCGAATTTTGAGCAAAAAAGCGTAAGATTTGATGAATTCGAGCTCGGTTCTCAAATTGACCAAAGATTGCTCTTTTTGCTCCAGAATGTAGCGGTATGAGCGTGCCAATTGGTCAATGAACTGTTCAGAAAGCTCCGGGTCTTTTTTCACGAGCGACGAAAGTATGCTCAGGCTGTTGAACAGGAAATGTGGATTCACTTGGGTCTTGAGCAGGGCGATTTCGTTGAGCAGATGTTGCTTTTCGAGGTTTTCGGCTTTGTGCTGAAACATCTGCGAGTACCGTCGGAAATAGAGCATCCGGCTCCAAAATCCAATCGCCAAGGCCAACACTATTGCCCCACCCACAAGCAGCATATTGGTGATTTTGTCTCGCTTGCGCACCTCGCCCCGGTAGGCGATTTCCATCTTCAGTTTTTCTTCTTCTTGCCCGAGGCTGTCGGCCAAAATTTGTTTGGCAAACTCCATTTGCTCCAGCCGCTTGCTGGTTTCTTCTTGTTGGAGGCTGTCGTTGTACGACACATATCGCTCGTGCCACCGCAGGGCTTTTTCTGTTTGTCCTAATGCTTTGTGCGCTTCATAGAGACAGTTGCAGGTGTTTCGGGCATGGCGCAGGGCTCCGATTTGTTCGCTCACGGCCAGCCCTTTGGCACACCACTCGATGGCTTTTGCGTGCGATTTCTGCCCGATAAGAGAAGTGCCTATGCCATAATACAAATTGGCAAGCCCCGGTTTGTCGCCCAATTTTTCCTGAATCCGCAGCGCCATTTGGAAATGCTCATGGGCTTGTGCGTAGTCCTTTTGGTCTTTATGGATGAGGCCGATATTGTGATGCACCAAGCCAATGCCGCGCACATCGTCTATTTGCTCTCGAAGCCGGAGGCTGGCGTGATAACATTCGAGGGCCTTGGCAAAGTTTTCCTGCTTCACATGGACGGAACCGATGTTGTTGTAGGCGATGGCCACGCCTGTTTTGTCGTCCATTTGCTGGGCCAACTGGAGGGCTTGTTCGTAATACTCCAATGCCTTTTTGAAATCGCCTTGGTCGCTGTAAATGGTGCCGAGATTGTTGTATCCCGACGCGAGTATGTCATTGTCCCGCAATGATTCCCCGATGCGGAGGTATTTTTCATAGTGGTCAAGAGCGATGCGGTTGTGTCCACGCTCGCGGTATATCAGCCCGATGTTGTTGAACATGGCTGCCACGCTTCTCTGCTCGCCCGCTTCCATGAGCGCATTCAGGGCTTTTTTGTATTCGCCGAGTGCCGACAGATAGTCGCCACGCACATGGTAGGTGCCTCCGAGCACGTTCAGGGCTTTGCCTTGCCATTTTTTGCTGTTGATTTTCCACGCATACTCCAGCTCCATCCTTGCCAACAGTTCGGTGGAGTCGGGATGGCTGTACATCATGCTCCAAGCCAGCTCCTGAATGGCCTTGAGCCGGACGGTGTCGAGTTGGCCCGCATCGCTCCATATTGCCCACAGGCTATCCGTTTTGGATTGTGCCAAAGACCTGTTGGGCAACCCAACGACAAACAGCAGCAGCAGCAGGCACACCATCGGAAACAAGCGGGATGTCATGCCGAGAGTTGGCAGCGGTTTGTCCCATATGGAGAAGCGGAAGGCCATTTTGAATAGTTATCTTTTGGCGCAAAGGTGTTTCCGCGTTGGGCTTGCCGCACATTTTATCTTTACCAATGTCGAATGTCGCCGGATGAATGCCTGAAACGGCCGATGAGCGAGTGCGCGAGCTGCTCATGCCATTCGCCGCAAAAAACTTTCTGCCGCGTCGAGATGCGCTTGCCGTTTGGCCGCGTCCATGTTGTCGAAGGCTTTGACCAACATCCCGAGGCGCGGGTTTTGCTGGAAAAAATCGCGGTGCACGTGCATGAAGCGCCAGAACAGCCCGTCCCACGCCGTTTGCCAGTTGCCTTTGCCGAAGTCGCCCATTTTTAGCAAATAATTGCTTCCGCTGATATAGGGTTTGGTGGTCATCAGGCCGCCGTCGGCAAACTGTGTCATGCCATACACGTTCGGTACCATCACCCAGTCGTAGGCATCCACGAACATTTCCATGAACCAGCGATACACCTCGTCGGGAGCGAACTCGCAAAGCAGCATGAAGTTGCCCAGCACCATCAGCCGCTCGATGTGGTGGCAATAGCCCGTGCGCAACACCTTGCGAATCACGGCATCCACAGGTTCGATGCCTGTGGTGCCATTCCAGAACGAGGGCGGGATGCTCCGGCCGAAACGCCAGTAGTTGGTCGTGCGTTGGCGGCTGCCCTCGCGCACATATACGGCGCGAACAAACTCGCGCCAGCCCAGCACCTGCCGCACAAAACCTTCGAGTGAGTTGAGCGGAATGTCGTTTTTCGTTGCATATTCGATGGCTTTTTGCAAAATAAAATCGGGTTGGAGCAAACCGACATTGAGCATGGGGGTAAGTACGCTGTGATGCAAAAAATGCTCGCGCGACACCATCGCGTCCTCGTAAGGGCCAAATCTGGCGAGCCGATATTCCAGAAAATCGTCGAGCCAGCGAACGCTGTCAGCGAAAGTAACCGGATACGAAAACGCCTTCGACGGCGTGCCGTAGTTGTCGGGAAAATGTCGCTCGACGTACTCGAAAGCCTCCGCGACATATTGATTGGGATGGGGAAAATGCAGCGGAGGCGGTTGTTTGCCCTTGGGATATTTGTCGCGGTTCTCCGTGTCGAACGTCCATTTGCCGCCAAGCGGCTTGCCGTTTTTTTCGAGCAGGATGCTGCGTGTTTTACGCTGATGGACGTAAAAATCGGTTTGAAAATACCGCTTTTTGCCTTCGTAATAGCGTTCGATTTCTGGCAAAGTGTTGATGAAATTCGGCGAATCGTGTCGCTGTGTTTTTATCCCGTGGCGCTCGCAACACGCCAAGAGGCGGCGTTCCAGCCAGTTGTCGGCCACATCTGCGAAATGAATTTCCGAGACCCCTCGCTCGGCCAGGTTTTTCACACAAGCCCGCACGTCGGCAGCGGGCGCGTTGGCTTCGACATATTCGACCTCAAGCCCTTTTGCTTCCAAAAAATCCCGATAAAACTGCATGGTAGCCCGATGCAGCACCAATTTTTGTTTGTGAAAACGGTATTGTTTGAAAAAAAGAAATTCCTCGACAAGCACGACGGGTCTGCCCCGTTCGACGGCGGGATGTTGCTCAAAAAGTTGATGCGGAAAAACGAGCGTAGCGACCTGATTCATCATAAATCAAAGCATCCGCACCGAAGCCATGCCGCCGTCAACCGGCAAAATTGCCCCGGTCATCCAGCCCGATTGTTCGCCAAGCAAAAAGTAAATCGCTTGGGCTACATCGTCGGGTTGGCCGATGCGCCGAAGCGGGTGGCGCTTGTTGCTGGCGTCCAGTTTTTCGGGCGAGTTGATGAGTCTTTCGGCCAACGGCGAGGCGGTGAGCGAGGGTGCGACAGCGTTCACCCGGATGGAGGGCGCGAGTTCGGCGGCCAACGAGCGCGTGAGACCTTCGACTGCGCCTTTGGCCATGCTGACGGAGCTGTGAAAATTCATGCCCTGCGACACGGCGACGGTGCTGATGAACACGACCGAACTCGGCGCGGCGGCGTTTTTCAGATTTTGCAAATACTGCTGCACAACGGCGACGGCTCCAAGCGCATTGATTTTAAAATCCCGCAAAAACTCTTCCTCGCTGAGGCGGCTCACGGGTTTGAGGTTGATGGTGCCGGGAAAATAAACGAGGCCGTCGAGCGGCTGCGACAGGGTGGGCAAGCTGCCTTTGTCGTAGTCCGACACCTGATGGTGCTCGTCGTATCCCGCACCGGACAAATCTTTGGTGCTCAATCCGACGACACGATGGCCGTCGGCTTGCAGGAGGTGCAGCAAGGTTTGTGCGACGGCACTCGACGCGCCTGCGAGGAGGTAGTTTTTTTGCATTTATCGTTTTGAAATTTTGTTGGCGGAAATGTGCCGCTGCCGGCTGCATTTGAAACGCGAGACGGAGGCATCGCGCAGGGCGAGGTGTTTGGTGGCGCGACCGTGCACGCGCTTGCGCCAGCGCTCGAAACTGCTGCGTTTGAGTTCGCGGCGCATGAGTTGGATGACATCTTTTTCGGCCAGACCAAACTGATATTCAATCGCTTCAAACGGCGTGCGGTCTTCCCAGGCCATTTGGACGATGCGAGCGGCGACATCGGGCGGGAGCAGTGTTTGTTTCATTTGGCGAGAAAAACAAAACGCCGGGGAGAGGGTTCAGAAAAATAAAAATGAGGTGACATCTGCTCTGATGTCACCTCTCCGTTTGCAATGAGGGGAGATAAAAACTGCGTGTCTCAATTGCGTTTCCCGGCTTTTATCACGAGAGAAAGGCCATCTTGCGCGCCTTCAAGTTGTACGTTGTTGCCGTTGAAAGCGACCCGGAAAATGTGCGTTTCGCCCTTGGCAGTCATTTCCACGCGGTTGTTGTCAAGCACTTTATACTTGCCTTCGGTGACTTCTTCCAACGTCTCGTCTTTGAATTTCAGTTTTTGCTGGAAATTGCCTTCCGCGCCGGTGTAAGCGTCGAAGCGGAGCGAACCCTTCTCGACTGACGTGTTAATGTGCTCCTGACCGCCGATTTTGAGGGATGAAAAATCCCAGATGCCGACGAGCTTCGTCTTCACGGCGCCGGCGCCGTTCGGGTCGCGGCGTTTGGCTTTTATCTCCAGAGGCTTGCCGTCTTGTTGGCCTTCGAGTTGGAGATTGTCGCCATTGAGAGTGACTTTCAGAGTGTACGATTCGCCATCGTCAGTCATTTTTACGGAACTGCCGTCGAGCACCGCATATTTACCCCTATTGGTTTCGGTCGTGTCTTCGTCGAAATACTTAATCGTCTGGATGAAGTCGCCTTGTGTGCCGGTGAACGTTTTGTACTCGATGGAAGCCGCTTCCACAACGGTGTTGATGTACTCGGAGCCGCCGACTTTGAAGGAGGTGACATCCCAAACACCCGCGATTTCTTTTTTCAAATCTTCCGCGGTTCGGTCGTCCTCGTCTTTTTCGCAAGAGGTGAAGATGGCCGTGGCAAAGATGGCCAACAGGAGAAGGCTGGATTTCAAAATGCTCAATTTCATAGCTTAAGCGTTTGTTTTTGGTGAAAAAATGTGATTTTGTTTTTGTGTTGGGACAAATGTGCCCCCCCTCTCCGCGGCTTTGAAAAAAAGCGTGGACGATTGCCGAAATTCATGGGAAGAATGACGGAAAAACAAGAATGAGCAGAAGCACTAGCACCTGCCTATCAAGACAAGGAAAGCGCGCCCGAAGCCACCTGCCGCGACGGCTGCATCGCCCGCTCCGCTTGCAGCAGGTGCCGTTCGATGTGCGCCGTGAAAAAGAGAAACGTGTCGCCAAGTTTGAGGCGCAGCCACGGGGCGATGGAAATGGGGATGCGCACCCGATTGAGGTTTGTGTCGGCGGCAAGCGTGAGCAGTCGCTGCAGGGTTTCCAACTGGTCAATAAATTCTGCCAGCATGGCGCGAGGGTCGGGCGAGGCGGACGGCACGGCGTTTTTCGGCGATTTCATTTTTGATTTCAAATGCCCGTCGGGTTTGGGGCGCATGAGTTGGGCAAAATAGTCGCCGAGCCAGCCGGGGCTGAACTGCTGCGCCGAGCCGATGCCTTTCCGCCCGGCCTCCTGAATGGCTTTTTCGATGGCGGGCAGGTAGTAGCGCCCGTAGATGTTCAGGTGTTCGAGGCATTGGGCGGCGCTCCACTGTTCGGGGGCAGGCTTGGCGGCCAACACTTCTGGGGTCAGCATCTGCCATTCGCCGATGGCTTTTTGGAGAAATTGTTCGGTTTGTTGGTGCAGGTTTTCGAGCAAGCGAGTGGTTTGCATAGCGTATTTTTTATTTGAAAAATAGTTTGAGTTCGGTGAGCATCTGTTCTGGTTCTTCCTCTTGGGCAAAATGTCCGGCATTTTTGAGCCGAACGATGCGGGCGTTCGTCAGGGCTTTTTCCCATTTTTCCAACTCATAAGTTGGCACGAAGGTGTCTTTCATGCCCCAAAACACGAGAAAAGGTTTGCCGGAAATGCGTTCGCGGCGTTGCCAGAGGTCGGCCCAAAAAGGTGCGGCATCAAGCAGTTCGTGCGCAAAGGCATAGGCTGCCGTGCGTGAGGCCGCGTTTGGCAAAGCCATTTTATAGTGACGATGGACTTCTTTGGTCAAATTTCGCTTGTTGCCAAAAGCGGCGGGCATGACGATGTTGACCGGGAAATTGAAGTATTTGTATAAAATCCTTCCCAGCCAGCCGCGCATTATTTTCGCGGGCTTGGCGTAGTGTGAGTCGCTGCCAAGCGGCCACATCCAGCCGTTGAAGATGCTGATTCTTTGCGCTCGTTCGGGGTGGTTGACGGCGTAGGCAAGCGAGATGGAGAGGCCAAAGTCGTTGGCGACAATGTGAAAGTCAGGCAGTTGGAGTTTTTCGATAAATTTCTCTAAACGCGCCGCGTGTGCCCGCACCGAGTAGTCGGCATCGGCAGGCTTGTCGGAAAGACCAAAGCCGAGGTGGTCGAGCGCGATGCAGCGATACTGGCCGCGCAGCCCTCGCACCAAGTCGCGCCAGCCGAACGACCATTCTGGGGTGCCGTGCGAAAAAAGGATGGGCGTTCCCTCGCCTTCGTCAATGTAGTGGATTCGATAGCCGTCAATTTCGACAAAGCGAGAAGCGAACGGGTATAGGTCGCGGTTGAGCCAATTGGGTTCCATGTGCCGAGTTTTGTTTTTGTTGGCACAAAAGTCCGGCCTCTCGTCGGGGTAGTTGTTGGTAAAAACCAAGATTTTCTACTTTGCGCCTTCAAAATTCAAGACTGCGTTGAAAGAAATTTTCAACATTTGCGGCCTTGACTAAAAACAGTTCACACCGAATGTGTAAAAAAATACCCTCCGCAGCCGGGCTGCTCGTCAGCCTTTTCTGCTCGCCGTTTTTTCCCGTCGCGCAGACAAACGTTCCGCTCGCCGACCTCTCTTTCTGGAAAGCCGATGCACAGCGCAACTGGCAAATCGCGGGCAGCGTGAGCGCAGACCTGAGCAAACCTGAAGCCATGACCGCTAGCAAAGGCACGGGCGTGCTGGTCAACCTGCCCGATGCCAAAAATCGCGCTAACCTACTCTCCGCCAACGAATACGGCGATGTGGACGTGTCGTTCGACTTTATGATGGCGGCGCGTTCCAATTCCGGCTTTTACCTGCAAGGCCGCTACGAGGTGCAGCTGCTCGACAGTTGGGGGGTGAAAAATCCGCGATATGGCGACTGCGGGGGCATTTACGCCCGGCGTCGGTTCGTGCCGCAGGAGCAGATGTTTGAGGGCACGCCGCCCCGCCAAAACGCCTGTCTTGCACCCGGTCTTTGGCAACGAATGGAGATTTCGTTTCAGGCACCGCGATTCGATGCCGCCGGGAAAAAAATCGCCAATGCCCGCGTGTTGAAAGTAGTGCTGAATGGCGTTTTGATTCACGATAACGTCGAGCTGACTGGCCCAACGGGCGGCCCCATCTCCGAGCAGGAAGCAGCCACGGGGCCTTTCATGATTCAGGGCGACCATGGCCCAGTGGCGTTTCGCAACTTTGTGGTGAACGACCGCCGGGGCGAGCCGCCCGTTTTGGGCAAAATCGCTTACAAGGCATGGCAGGGGGATTTCCGCGCCACCGAAGATTTTTTGAGCAAAAAACCCGACGCAGAGGGCGTTTCGGAATATTTGACATGGGAGCTGGCTGGTGACAAGGATGGCTACGCCCTCGTGTTCAGCGCCAACATGAAAGCGCCGCGAGCAGGCCTGTATCATTTCACCACCCAAACGAGTGGCCGCTCCATTCTCAAGGTCAATGGCCGCGAAATACTCGACGATGCTTGGACTTGGGCCGGCGACAAGCGCCAAGCCAGCATCGAATTGGCTGCCGGCAATGTCCCGCTCGAATGGGTCTGCTACAAAACCGACGATTGGATGCCACCCATGCTCGCGTTTTGGGTGGAAGCCCCCGGCTCGCCCAAGGTGGCTTTTCATTCGCTGAGCTCCACGTTGGCCTTGGAGCCAAGCGACCCGATTTATCTGGAGGCACCCAAAAACACAGTGTTCCGCTCATTTATGGATTTTTACCCCGATGGGCAGTTCAAAAAGCGCATCGTACATGCGGTGCATGTGGGTAGCCCAGCACAATTGCACTACACTTACGACCTCGACAATGGAGCGTTGGCGCAAATATGGAAAGGCGAGTTTCTCTATGCTTCGCCCATGTGGGACGACCGCGGCGACGGCTCCTCGCGCCCAATGGGGGCGCTGCTGACGCTTCACGACATTTCCGCTGTGGTGCCGCGAAGCGCCCTTTTCGACACGACTTCCTCGAAAACCGAGCCTGTGCCGGATTTTCGCCCAAAAGGCTACGACCTTGATGCCAACGACCAGCCGACTTTCCGCTATCAGCGTTTTGGCATGGACGTGGAAGACCAAATCCGAGTGAGCGAAGGCAAATACCTGACGCGCACCCTCACGGTTGCCAATCCCTCCACAACGGATGCCTACGTTTGTCGGCTGGCACTTGGAAAAGAAATCACCAAGGTGGACGATTCGCTTTATCTCGTGGACGACCGGCGCTACTATGTGCGATTGCCACAGGGCGAAAAACCGAACGTGGAGCGCTCCGGCGATTTGGCGGTGCTCTATGTGCCCTTGAAAAGCAAAGTGGAGTACGCTATTTTGTGGTAACTTGTTCTTGACCTGCCCCTTTCTGCCGTGACATGCTATTTTGCCACTAAGGCACAAAGACAAAAAGTTTTCAAGACCAATGCCTTAGAGCCTTTGCGGCAAACTCAAAAAGCGTTTTTAACGATGTACTTATGAAATTCTCTGCCCACACCCTTCTCGCATTTGCGTTGTTTGCCACACACACCCTTTTCCTCTCCGCTCAGGACGACCTTCCCGCTCGCCCCCTTCCGACGGAGGACGACTATTACAAAATCATCAAAATCCCCATCCCGGAGGGCATCGTGTTGGAAGCAGGCGGAGTTTGCGCCCTGCCTGATGGCAACATCGCGGTCAGCACTCGTCGGGGCGAGGTGTGGATAGTGGAAAACCCGACTGCCGAACGACCTCATTATCGCAAGTTTGCCTCAGGCCTGCACGAGATTCTCGGCCTGCTCTACAAGGACGGGGCACTCTACTGCGCTCAGCGGGGCGAGTTGACGAAACTCGTGGACCGCAACGGCGACGGCAAGGCCGACCGCTACGAGACCGTCTATGCGTGGCCGATTTCGGGACATTACCACGAATACAGTTTTGGGCCAAAACTTGCGCCGGACGGCTCTTTCCTCGTCACGGGCAATGTCAGCTTCGGCTCATCCGACTGGTGGTCGGGCAAATCCATCGTGCCGTGGCGCGGCTGGACCATGAAAATCAGCGAGGATGGCCTGATGGAGCCTTTTGCTGCCGGAATGCGCTCGCCCTGTGGCATCGGCACGGTGGACGGCGCTTTCTTTTACGGCGACAACCAGGGGGACTGGATGGGTTCGGGCTTCGTGATGCACATCGAGAAAGGCGATTTCGCTGGCCACCCGGCCTCGCTTGACTGGGCGGACCGCCCCGAATCGCCCGTGAAAATGCGCAAGGAACTTGTCTATCAGAAAGTGGAGCCGCGCGGCGACTCGCGCATCAAGCCCGAATACATCCGCGACGAGCCGTACACCACCATCTACGAGATGAGCCGAAAAATTTATCCCGACAAAAAAATCAAAGCGCCCGCAGTGTGGTTGCCGCACGGTATTTTGGGGGTATCCACCTCTGAAATCATTACCGACGACACACAAGGCGCGTTTGGCCCTTTTGCTGGGCAGGTGTTGGTGGGCGACCAAGGGATGTCGAAAATCGCCCGTGTTTTTCTCGAAAAAGTGAACGGGGCTTATCAAGGAGCGGCTTTTGATTTCCGCAATGGTTTCCGCTCCGGTGTGCTGCGGATGTGCTGGGGAAGCGACCACACGATGTACGTCGGTGGCACCAATCGCGGCTGGAGCAGCACCGGCAAGGAGCCGTTCGGTCTGGAGCGCCTCGTGTGGACAGGTAAAGTGCCTTTCGAGATGAAAGCCGTGCGAGCCATGCCCGATGGGTTTGAAATCGAGTTTACCCAACCTGTTTTGAAAGCGACGGCAGAGGACGTTGACAATTACTCGGTCGCGTCATACAATTACAAATACCACCCCGTGTATGGCAGCCCGCTGATTGACTACAAGGAAAACGCCGTGCGCGGCGCAAGGGCTTCTGCCGATGGGATGCGGGTGCGTATCGTGGTGGACAGCCTGCGCGAAGGCCACGTCCACGACATTCAGCCGCTGGGCGTGTTGTCGGCACGCGATAGCTTGCCGCTGTTGCATCCAGCCGCCTATTACACACTGAACAACATCCCCGCAGGAGCCAAGGCCGATTTCCCGCTGGTGACCGCGAAGCCCAAGCGCAAAGAGACGGAGTTCGTGGACGCGGGGGCCGCGGTGAACACGCCCGACCAACAAATGAAAGAGGCACGCCCGACGACCGAAGGAGAAAAAGCAAAAACAGCTGGCAACAAAGAAACCGCCGCCGCCACCACGCCTGCCGCCGCCGCGCCCAAGCCCGCCGCGCCCGTCGTGACCGAAAAAGATGCCATGGCCCTCCTCACCAAACACACTTGCATCGCTTGCCACAAAAAAGACGAACGCGCTGTGGGGCCATCCTTCACCGATATTGCCAAGCGCAAATACTCGACCGCCCGCATCGTGCAATTGGTGCACAACCCTGAGCCGCAGAACTGGCCGAGCTATACGCCCATGGCGCCCATGGCGCACGTCCCGAAAAAGGACATTGAAAAAATAGCGATTTGGATCAACTCGCTACGGAAGTGATTTGCGTCCAGACGAGGCCGTCTCACCGGTGATATTTGTGAAACAGCCTCGTCTCGTGAAAACGTGGAAGGCCTCGCGGGGCAACGGGCTGTTCCCCTACCCTTACCACTTCACTGCGCTTGGCTCGGCACAAACCGAATGGAAAGCGAGTTGACACAGTGCCGAGTGTTTTTTTGCGTGAACCGCTCGCCCTCGAAGACGTGGCCAAGGTGGCCTTTGCAGTTGGCACACACGATTTCAACCCTTTTCATGCCAAAAGAATAGTCCGCATGGCGCTCGACCGCGCCCGGCAATTCGTCGTCGAAGGAGGGCCATCCGCATCCGCTGTCAAACTTGTCGGAAGAACGATAAAGGGGCGCGTTGCAACGCCGACAGATATAGGTTCCCGTCGCTTTGTGATTCCAGTATTCTCCCGTAAAGGCGCGTTCAGTGCCTTTTCGGGCAATGACGTGTTCCTCTTCGGGGGTGAGGGTGTTCCAGTTTTGAGTGTTGTTGTGCATGATAAATGTTCTGATTCGAAATGCGTGTTCAGAAGATTTACAAAAAACAAAATCTGGCGAAAAAGTTGACGGCGCGTTGGCTCGACTATTCGCAAATGTCTCCTTGAAAACATTTGCCGTATCGTCTGCCTTTTGGTCGCAAAGGCTGAGAAGCGAAAATCCACGATTGGTGCCTATCGGGAGTTGAAGCTTTTGCGCATCCGATATTCATGTCCTTCTTCAGGCGGTGATTTGAAATCACCGCCTGAATAGCGTGCGTTTTTTTTCAAAAAGCAATAAAAATCGCCCGTTGATTCGCGCATGATTTGGAAACGACAAGGGGCACCCCAATTTCTCGGCGATGCCCCTTGTCGTTTCCAAAAACATGGTGGCAGAACAAAATCAAGGCTTCAGGATGACCAAGCGTTTGGTGCTGATGATGTTGCCCTTGCTATCTGAAAGGCTGTAGAGGTAGGTGCCTTTTTTGAAATCTTCCAGTTCGAGGTGTATGGCTCTGTTTCCGCTGAGCGCATACTCGTTTTTCCACACCACGTTGCCCACATAGTTGTAAATCTTGAGCGTGTAGATGTCGCGGGGAAGGTTGGTACAATTGAAATTGACGAATTCCACCGCCGGGTTGGGTTGGGCTTGAATGTTGGCAGTGCTGGGCGATTCCAAATCGGGCGTACTGGTGAAGCCCTGATTTTTGAATCGAACGGATTCCACTGTGGTCAGGTCGTTGCTCATGGTGGCTACCGCGATTTCTTCTTTTTCCGTGCCGCTGTAAAAGCGATAGGTGATGGTGGTGTCGGTGCCGATAAAATTGCCCAATCCACCGCCACCGCCTGTGAGCGTGGAGAGGTCAACCCATTGGCCAAAAGTCGGGGTGATGCGGATAAACACATCCAACCCGGTGGTAACGTAGTCGGTGCGTTTTTGGCGCAGCACGGGGTACTGTCCGCCTGGTATGATGCAATTGCCCCAGCCGTCCACCAAGTCCAGCCGGTTGGTCGTGATGCGCACTCGAAGCGAATCAATGTTGAGCGGGATGTTGGAAAAAATGCTGTCCAGCGGCGGCTCCTTTGTGGAGAAGGTCAGGTTGAGATTGGCCTCGGCGGTGTTGATGTCGAAAAAATTCATGGGCGAGCGTCGCTCGATGAGGGGAGGGCTGAATTTAGCCACCACGTCGAGGTTGAAGCCTGCGGGGTCGTTGCCTGCGTAGCCGAGTATTTCCGTCACGTTGTTCGTGAGGTTGAAGTAGGTCTCGCCTCCTTGATTGATGACGACCAGGTCGGCACCGGGAAACTTGAGGTAGTCCATGCCAGCGTTGGCTGGCCTGTAAACGACCTCATCGGTCAGCGCAAACTTCAAGTTGGAAAAGTCCCACAATTGGTTGCCACCGGGAGGGGTGGCGGGGTTGATGGTGGGCGTGGTGTCGAACGCGATTCTAAGGGTGTCGCCAGCTGCTGGGAATGTGGCGGAGGTGACGGTAATCTGGGCGGTGGCGCCGAAGCACAAAGCGGAAAAAACTGCCAGTAACATTCGTCTCATCGGATTTGTATGAAAACTGAAAAGAAGGAGGTGATTATGCATGAATACAGTTTGCTCGTGGTACATTGTTGATGGCTTGCAAGGCTGCATCAAAGGTACGCAGGTTTTCGTGGAAACCGCTAAGCGTCCTGTTGTGTTGATTTTAATTTTTTAACGAAACGTCATAATAATTGCAAAAGTGAAAGTAGGCACGGCGGCACTCGCTCAAAGCGCCTGCAATTCCACTAATTTTCGATAGTATTTTCCTTCTTTCATCAATCCCTCGTGTGTGCCGCGCTCCACGATGCGGCCTTGGTCGAGCACGATGATTTCGTCGGCATGTTGCACGGTACTCAATCGGTGCGCGATGACGAGCGAGGTGCGATTTTGCAACAAAGTGTCGAGCGCGGCTTGCACCAGTTTCTCAGACTCCGAATCGAGGGCCGACGTTGCCTCGTCCAGAATTAAAATAGGCGGGTTTTTGAGCAATGCCCGCGCGATGGTGAGTCGCTGGCGCTGCCCGCCGCTCAATTTGTTGCCGCGGTCGCCGATGTTGGTGTGATATGTTTCTGGCAGTTTTTCGATAAATTCGTGTGCGTTGGCTGCTTTGGCAGCGGCCTCGACCGCCTCGGCGGCGCTTGCTTCGGGCAAATCGGTCGAAAACACGATATTGTTCCAAACGCTATCGTTGAACAAAATGGCCTCTTGGCTCACGATGCCCATGAGGCCGCGCAAATCGCGCAGGCGCACCTGCCGAATGTCGTGGCCATCCAGCAGGATTTGCCCTTCCGTCACGTCGTAGAATCGGGGCAGTAAGTCTGCGATGGTGCTTTTTCCGGCACCCGAAGCGCCCACGAGCGCCACCATTTTACCTTTCGGGATGACGAGGTTGATGTGCTCAAGTGCTGGGCGGTCAGCGTTTTTGTAGTGAAAAGAGACGTTCCGAAACTCGATTTTATCCTTAAAGTCAGCCACCTCCAATGCCTGCCCCTCGTCGCGGATGCTCACGGGTGCGTTCAGCACTGCCTCCACGCGCTCCAGGGCGCCCATGCCTTTGCGAATGCTGTAAGAGGCGCTGCTGAGCTGTTTGGCAGGCTCGATGATGTTGTAAAATGCGTAGAGGAAAGTGATGAACGTGGCGGCGGTGATTTCCCCCGCAAACACCTGTTTCGCGCCGAACCACAGCAGTACCGATACTGCCGCTATGCCCAAGAATTCGGAAAGTGGGGCCGCCAAGTCCTTGCGGCGATAGAGGCGGGTAAGGGTGCGGGCGTAACGGGTATTTTCCCTGCCAAAACGCTCGGATTGCCACCGCTCCGCGTTGAAGCCTTTGATGATGCGCAGCCCGCCCAAGGTCTCCTCCACCAGCGAGCCTACCAAGCCCAAGATGCCTTGCGCCTGTCCCGATTGTTTGCGCAACGAACGACCCACCCCGCCAATGATGATGCCCGAAAACAACATGAGGCCAAAGACGAAGACCAACAGCTCCGGCGACACATAAATCATGAAGACCAAGCTGCCGAGTATCACGAGCGGTTCGCGTGCTATTGACTCCACCACCCCGACGATGCTCCATTCCACCTCTTGCACATCTGCCGAAATGCGGCTCATCAGGTCGCCTTTTCGCTCTTCCGAAAAATAGGAGAGCGGCAGGTCGAGTATTTTGCCCACCAATTTTTGCCGCAAATCGCGCACGATGCCGTTGCGCACGGGTGCCAAAAAATAGAGCGAGAGGTAGCGAAACAGGTTTTTGCCGAAAAAGGTGAACACCAAGAACGCACACACGATGAGCAGCGCCCGCTCCTGTCCGTGTTCCTGAATGAGGTTGGAAAAGAAATGGTTGATATGCTGTTCGATATATTGAACGCCAGTCACCTCGGCCAGCGGCTGACTTGTTTCTGCTCGCTCGCTGAGTTCTTTTGGATTGAACAAAATTTGCAAAAACGGCTGCAACACGGGTATGCTGACGACCATGAAAAAGGACATCAACAGGTTGCACACGACAGCAAGGACGAGGTGTTTTTTGTACGGAGCGTAGTAGCGGAGAAGTCGGAGCATTTTCAGTAAAATCACAGATATTCTCGGTTTGCAAGAGGTGTCATCTTTTGAGGAACAAAAAAGGTGACCTCTCGACCAGTTTTTGAGGTGTCACCCCTCCATCCTTACGGGATGACACCTCAGAACCCGACAAAGCGAGAATCGCCGGTAAAATCATGGATATGTTCAACACAAGACGGCTTTGAACGAACAATGCTTGCGATTCCTTGAAAATCGAAGGCATTCCGCCTTGCCAAAGGGCAGGCTCAAATCCTCTTCAATCTGGGGGCATTCCACATACCTCCTGCTCAGTCCAACCCCAACGCCTTGTCCGCCACTCGTTGATATCTCGCCCTCAACTCGGCCATCCAGAAGCCCAGCCCCGTAAATCCCAGAATGGCTGGATAGAACACCATGCGCATCGTGTTGTCCAGGTCCTGACTGCCGAAGGCTGGGTTGCCCGTCGCGCCGGGGTGGAGGCTGGCAAACATTCGCGGCACCACATAGAGCAAGGGGATGAGCGAGGCAAACGCGAAAATGTTGTACACCGCCGCCAGACGGGCGCCTTTTTCAGGCTCGTCGAACGAGCTGCGCAGGATGAAATAGGCCATGTAAATCAGCAAGGCGACCGCCGTCATCAATTGTTTGATGTCGTTGCTCCAAGCTGCTCCCCAAGCGTAGTGCGCCCACAGCATACCGGTTGCCAGCCCCATGAAGCCAAAAAGCAAGCCCGTTTCGGCATAGGCGGCAGCCTTGCGGTCGAAGTGAGGAAGCGGATTGAGCAAAAAACGAACACTATACACGACGGAAGCGACAAACAAGAACATCAGCGCAAACCACATCGGCACATGGAAGTAAGTGTTGCGGATGCTTTCGTAAATCACATTGCGATAGGGAAAAGAGAAATCCTTTTTGATGTTGAGTTGACCGACGGGATGCTGGCGCCAGTCAGCAGCGGTGACGGCGACTGCCGTGGTGTCGCGTGAAAGTTCGACAGCATCGGGCAGGAGCGAAACACCGTCCGCCGGGTGGTCAATGATGGCATTGAGCATCACAGAGGGCGAGGGGCGCGGCAAATCGTTGGGGAAAACAAAAGTAGCGGCCAGCACCGTGTCGCTCAACACGCGCAAGCTTTGTCCCCGCAGCGCGTGGAGCGAGTCGTATTGCAGCCACACCCGAATGTCGGACACATCGCTACGGGTATAAAAAGAGTTGTAGCCGTGCATTTGGAGCGTCAGCGTCTGGCCTGTTTGGGCCGTTTCGGGGCTGACGTAAGTGATGCCGGGCTTGAGCGGCACGAGCATACCGGCCACGATGGAGTAGATGACAAGGGCGACGGAGGCAATTTTCCACCATGCGATTTTTGATGTATTTAAGGACATCGGCAAAATGAATTTGGCTCAATAAAAGATGACTTCTCACCATCAACTTAGCACAACCCGTCCCGAAACATCGGGATTGCCACAGCAGTCAATCACGCCAGATGAACGGGAACAGCACAAAAGTGAGCGTCACCAAAATAGCATCAATCGCTAAAAGATTGATGATGTCTCGTTGATATGAAGTGTCCTGAATAACGCGAAGGGCAATTTGGGAAAGCCGAATCAGCGTGAGCAAAATGGGCAGGATGACCGGGAAACTCAAAATCGCCATGAGCGTGGCCGCGTTGTTCGCCTTCGCCGCGATGCTGGCGATAAAGGTGAACGCGATGGAAAAACCCAAGCCTCCCAACAGCAACACCAAAGCAAAAAGACCCGCATCTTTCACCGGATTGCCCGCCACGACGCTGTACACTCCGAATGCCAAACCGCTCAGCACCAGCAAAAGCAGCGTATTGTAAACAATCTTCGCCAGCAAGAGCATGGACGGGTCGGCAAGTTGATAGTAGTACAACTGCCGCGCCCCACTCTCCTGCACAAAACTTTTCACCACCGCATTGATGCTCGCAAAAAGCACGATGAGCCAGAACAACACATTCCACACCGGCGGCTGCACCTTGACGCTGGCGATATAGACCACGAACACCATGCTGAACACATACAACACAATGCCACTGATGGCGTATCGCTGGCGGAACTCGAGCAGCACTTCCTTGCGGAGCAGCGTGAAAAACATCTTCATGCTCATGACGGGGCGAAGGTAGAAAAGGTCGCTCAGTGAACACCGCTCAAATTTTGATTCAGCCATTTTGCCAACAAACGCGCGTCGGTCTCCCGGACGCGGCAACAAAGGCTTGGGGAAAAATCTCATAACCGCGTAACTTGCATCAAAATTCGACCACGCATGGAAGTTTTGCAGCAAAAATTGACCTGCCTGAAGTTTCCGGAGATGGAATTCGACGACAACGATACCCACCACCGGTACGAACTCGTAAATGGCGAGCTCGGGCAAAAACAATCTCCTCCTTTCGACCCTCAGCGCATCTCTCGCAAATCGGTGGTGGTAGTGTACGGATTGGCGGGACAGCGATACAAGCTGACTGCCTACCAAGAAGAACCCGGCATCTTGAAAACTGCCGCGCTTGAAGGTCTTGAATTAGGTGTTGAAAAGAAATTTGCGTAGTGATGCTCCACCCTGCCCTCTCCCACCTCCAAACCACCGTCCGACAAATCCTTCCGCTCGAAGGCGAGGCTTGGGACGATTTCGCCGCGATATGGTCGCCGTTCGAGGCCAAGCGCAAGAGCATCCTGACTGCTGAAGGCGACACGGAGAAATACGTCTATTTTGTGCTGGAAGGCGTGCAACGCGCATATTCGGTGGGCGACGACGGGCGCGAGGCGACGCTCGTGTTCACTTACCCCTACTCGTTTTCAGGCGTGGCGGATTCGTTTTTGTTGCAGCAGCCGTCGCGCTATTTTTTTGAAACCCTGACACCAAGCGTGTTCTTGCGCGCCACTTTTCGGCAACTGGATGAAGTGATGCTGAAACACCACACCGTCGAGCGGATGTTGCGCTTGGCCATCAGCCACACTTTGGCAGGGGTGTTGACACGGCAAATCGAGTTGCAGTCCTTTAGCGCCGAGCAGCGGTTCCGCGCACTCCTGAAACGCAGCCCACACATCCTTCAATTGGTTCCGCACAAGTATCTGGCAAGTTATCTCGGCATGGATGCCACGAACTTCAGCAAGTTTTTGGGGAGCGTTCGGGTTTGATTTTCAGTAGTTTCAACTCCAAACGCGCGTATTTTCAGAAAAGAAGGTAAAAAACATGGCCGCTGGCCCGCCCCGCCAGCAGGCGGGAGGTGAGCCGTCGCGTACCGTGACGCGCTAAGTTTTTACGAAAAAAAAAGATTGCAGGTCTGCGCCCACGGCATCGCACCAAGAGGGATTGTCGGTGATTGCTCCTTTTTCCAAATCGAATTCATGCCACATTCCCCAGTTTGTAATCGTAAATGAAGCCTTCCCGAACATCACAATCACGCATGAGACTCAATAATTTTTCGGTATCTTTTTTCGAGAGTGTTCAGAAAACTGTGTCATCCCAATGGAGACGATAAGAAAACACAGAGGCACGAAGGGCACAGAGTTTTGGTTTTCAATAATTTACATTCCTTTAAGCGCGGCGTGTATTGCGTAAAAAGAAAACACCCGGTATGGTTTGACACACTTTTCTGAACACTCTCCTTTTTTCGCCCCTTGCGTGTGTGTGATTTCAATAGACTTGTTAGGCCGTAAATCAACTTTGTGATAATTGCTTGATGGACTCTTGGCGCGTTGACCCCCACGATTACCAAATTGTCGTTCATGTGAATTTGAATTTTAGGCAAATTTAGTCCCTCTTTGCGATACCATCGCAAATTCATCGCGCATATCAATCCATGCCCTGCCCAGATAGTCCGTCAAATCACCCGCGATGAGGGCTTCTTGCCCCAGCGACTTCGAGGCCCAATCACCCGCCAGCCCATGCAAGCAAACCCCCAGCAGCGCAGCATCGCGGGGCGAATATCCTTGCGCCAACAAACCCGTCAGCATACCCGCGAGCACATCGCCTACCCCCCCGGTGGCCATGCCCGGGTTGCCCGTCGAGTTGAACCAACAAGCGCCATCAGGACACGCTATGGCCGTATGCGCCCCTTTCAGCACGATAAACACACCATGCTCTTCAGCCTTTTGGCGTTGCAAGGCATTGCGCTCGAAATCGTGCTTGGTTTTTCCAAAAAGCCTTTCAAACTCCTTTGGATGTGGCGTGAGGATGGCGTTGCGCGGCACAAGACGCCACCAATCAGGATGCTGCGCCAACAGGTTGAGCGCGTCCGCATCAAGCACCAAGCCCCCTCCTACCCCACCTTGCATGGTGGAAGATTTTTTGAGCAACTGTTCCAGCGCGGCAGCCGTCTCGGCCGCCTGACCGATGCCGCAGCCCACACACACCGCCGAGTAGGGCCGCAAATCGGGCACCGTCGTCCAAACCCGCGCTCGCTCGTCGGCGCTATACATCGCTTCCGGCACGGCGGTCTGCAAAGCCAAAAAACCACAACGCGGCGCGTGTACGCTCAACAAGCCTACCCCAGCCCTCAGACAAGCGCGGGCAGCCAACACAGCAGCCCCCATTTTGCCATAACTCCCCGCCACGAGCAGCGCGTGGCCGTAGGTGCCTTTGTGGGAGAATTTCGCACGCGACCGCAGCAGCACGGCAGCGTCCTTTTTCGTCAGATAATGAAAGGGGGTTTTTGTGTCGGAGCAGAAGGTCGGATGAAGGCCAATGCCGCCAAACGACCACTCGCCCACGTATTCGGCATTTTCGGGAAAAAAAAATGCGAGTTTGGGTGTTTCAAAAGAAAAAGTGCGCGTGGCACGCACCACAGCCCCCGCCTCCGTGTGTCGGTCGGCAAACAAACCGCTTGGCACATCAATCGAAACCACCTCGACAGGCAGCTCATTCACGAAATCAACCACTTGCGCCCACGCACCCGCCAGAGGACGAGTAAGCCCAGAGCCAAAAAGCGCATCAACCCAAAGCGCGTTTTCGGGAAAAACGAGGAGATGGAGCTGTTCAGGTGCCTTGACAAACACAATCTCGATATCCTTTGGAATGAGTTTTAATTGCGCCCGAAAGTCGTCGGAAGGTTTCCCGTTGAAGTCACAAACAAATACCTTTACATCGCGCATGAGCCAGTGCAGCAGCCTCGCCACTGCCACCCCGTCGCCGCCATTGTTGCCAGTCCCCGCCAATACGACAATGGGGCGTTGTGTATCGGGATACTCCCCTATCAGCCAGTCGGCAAACGCTTTGGCGGCGCGGTTCATCAGTTCGAGCGAGGCGATGGGTTCGTGCTCAATGGTGAAAGCATCCCAAGCCCGGATTTGTGCTGTGTTGAAGATTTTCATGCCGTGCAGGAATTATGTGGTGCAACAACCTCGCAGTTTTTTTCTACCATGACTCGCCAAGATTTCTTGGCTAGGATTGACACTCTTGATTTTGAATGGATTGAATTTTCAACCATGCTGAAAACTCGACAAAGTGAAGTGCCTCTTTTCACCCTCCAAAGTAAGCACCATGACACAAGCAAAGTTAGCGACATTGGAAGAAAAACTCCTGCATCCCGATGATTGGGACCAAGCCATCAACTACTTCTTCGACCACTTCGGCACCGAGCCGGCATTTCTCGAACTCAGCAAAAAAACACGGCTGCCCATCATTCTCACCATGATGGGCGAAATAGGCAAGCAGCTGTTTCAAAAAGAAGCCGTGGCGCTGGTGAACCCCATGATGTTCAAGGCAAAAGAATTCAACATGATACACGGCACCTGCATCATCGAGGAGCGACTCATCACCTTTGTCTATCTGATGAACATCCACAAGGGCGTGTTCAGCATCGCCAACCTCCAAACCAACAAGGTGGAACATTGCTCGCGGGTGTCGGCACTTCCACTCACCGAACTGAACGACGAACAAGAAATGTATGAAGAACCCTGGAACAGCAACCCCAACTGACTCGCTCCACGCTTTCTTTGCCAGCCTCAAAGTGGTGGAGTTCGCCAGCGTGTTGGCAGGCCCCGCAGTCGGGATGTTCTTCGCCGAGCTTGGCGCCGAGGTCATCAAAATCGAGAACCGAACCACCAACGGCGACGTGACGCGAGGCTGGAAACTACCCACAGAACCACCCTCATCACCAATCTCAGCCTATTTCGCCAGCGTCAATTGGGGCAAAAAACACCATTTGCTCGACCTCAACGTTCGCGCCGACCTTTCCATCGCCCTCCAACACGCCGCGCAAGCCGATGTGGTCATCTCCAATTTCAAGCCCTCCTCCGCGCGTCGGCTGGGCGTGGATGCCGAGAGCCTTCGCCGCCAAAACCCACGCCTCATCTACGCCCAAATCAACGCCTTTGCCGACCCAGAGGACGAAAGCCCTGCCTTCGACGTGGTGTTGCAAGCCGAAGCCGGGTTTCTCCACATGAATGGAGAGCCGCAGCGCCCGCCAGTGAAAATGCCCGTCGCGCTCATTGACATCTTGGCCGCGCACCAGCTCAAAGAGGCCATCTTGGTGGCCTTGCTCCACCGCGAGCGCACCGGCGAAGGCAGCACCGTCAGCACCTCGCTACTCGAATCCGCCCTCGCCTCGCTCGCCAATCAGGCCAGCAATTACCTGATGACCAGCCACATCCCACAGCGCATGGGCACCCAACACCCCAACATCGCGCCCTATGGCGACGTTTTCACCTGCGCCGATGGGCAGCCGATTTTGCTGGCAGTTGGCACGGAGCGACAGTTTCGCCAACTTTGCGCCGTGCTGGGTTTGGAAAAACTATTGGAAAATCCCGACTTTCAAACAAATGCCGCCCGTGTGCAAAACCGCGAGCGGCTAAACGACATACTGAGAAAAACTTTTGAAAAAACAACCTTGAACGAAGTAATGCTCCTTTTCAAAACCAACGGCGTGCCAGCCGCCCGCATCCGCGACATGAAATCAGTATTTGAAATGCCGGAAGCACAGGCGATGATTTTGGAAGAAAAAACAAAAGAAGGAATAGCCACGAAGCGCGTGAAAACCATCGCGTTTGAGTTACATCGGTGAACAAATACACCCCAATAGTGTCTCATCGCCCCAGCTAGCGTAAGACTTGACTGGTGCCAGCACGTTTTTGGGAAAAAAACGATTCATTCACCTCCATACATGGGTGAGCGCAATTTTCAAACATGGAAAAAGACAACATCCTCGCCGCCCTCCGCCAAGTGCGCGACCCCCAGACGGGCCGCGACATCGTAACGGCCGGCATGGTGCAAGACCTCGAAACAGAGGGGCACAACATCAATTTTAAACTCGTCGTACCCTCACTGCAAATGCAGGGCAAAGCGGAGTTGAACTTTGCCTGCATGGGTGCCATCACAGCCACATACCCACAAGCCAACGTCAACGTGCATTTTGTGGCCCGCACCCCCGGCAGTCAGGAAAGCACCAGCATCGTGCCCCACATCAAAAACATCATCGCCGTGGCCTCCGGCAAAGGCGGCGTAGGCAAGAGCACCGTCGCCGTCAACCTCGCCCTCGGCCTCCACAAACTCGGCGCCCGCGTCGGCCTCATGGATGCCGACGTGTACGGCCCCAGCGTCCCGACCATGCTCGCGCTCACCCATCTGCGCCCAAAGGTGCGCGAAGTGACCGGCGCGATGAAAATGCTCCCGCTCGATGCCTACGGCATGCCCGTCATCAGCATCGGCAACATCATAGAACCCGACCAAGCGGTGGTGTTGCGCGGCCCCCGACTGGCGGCCATCATCAAGCAATTTTTCAACGATGTCCTCTGGGACGAACTCGACTTCCTCGTCGTGGATTTGCCGCCCGGCACCGGCGACGTGCAGCTCACCCTTGTGCAGACCGTGCCCGTCACGGGTGTGGTGCTGGTGACGACCCCCCAAGAAGTGGCGCTGGCGGATGCCCTCAAAGCGATGAATATGTTCCTGCTGCCGCAAATCAACGTGCCTATCCTCGGCGTGGTGGAAAACATGGCTTGGTTCACCCCCGCCGAATTGCCCGACAACAAGTACTTTATCTTTGGTCAGGGCGGCGGCAAAAAACTGGCAAAAGAGAGCCAGTCGGTGCTGCTGGGACAGATTCCACTGGTGCAAAGCATTCGGGAGGGCGGCGACATCGGCACACCCGCCGTGCTGCAAAACGACAGCGCGGTGGCAGAGGCCTTCCTCACCGTGGCTAAAAACACCCTGCGTCAAGTGGCCGTGCGCAACGAAATGCTCGCGCCCACGCAGGTGGTGAAAATGGGGTGATGGGAGGGGGGACGGGCAGGGCAAACGCATCAAAATACAACCGGCCTCGGAGAGGTCAAATGTTGGTAGAAATGTTGTGTTTTTGTGATAATTATCACGACCTCGGAGAGGTCAAATGTCTATCGCAGCAAACAGGTCACCAATATTCGAACCCGCTGGGGTCGTACACACCGCGAAAATGGGGCGTTTCTACCAACATTTGACCTCTCCGAGGTTTGTGCTATTTTGATGCGTTTGCCCTGAGGGGGGCGGGATTGGCTTCTGCGATTAGCGACGACACCATACCGCAAAAAGCCTAACTTATGCCTGAAAGGCGGCGCATTGCTCTGTGCTTTGGAGCGGGAAAAAAGTCGCCCGACGTTGGATTTCCTCGCCAGCAAAATCCGGCTGGACAAAGCGCACTCTACGGGTGTATTCCGAGGAGAAGTACTGGAACCCATTTTCAGCGAAATCGGGAAAACAGCATAGTGCCTGAGATGTCGCATCACCCCAACCGAAACAAATCCCGCAACTCCTTGTCCGACAATTCCCCTATCCACGTCTCGCCGCTCGTCACCGTCAGGTTGGCGAGTTCTTTTTTCTGCTGAATCATCTTGTCAATTTTCTCCTCAAACGTCGCCGAAGTGATGAAGCGGTGCACCAGCACATTGCGCTGCTGACCAATGCGGAATGCCCGGTCGGTGGCCTGCGCTTCCACGGCGGGGTTCCACCAAAGGTCGAAGTGGATGACCTGACTGGCGGCGGTGAGGTTGAGTCCCGTGCCGCCTGCCTTGAGCGAGAGCAGCAGCAGGCGATGGCTCGGTTTTGTCTGAAAATCCTCCACCATGCGGTCGCGGGCGACGCGACTCACACCGCCGTGCAGGAAAGGCGTTACAAAGCCGAACCGCTCTTGCAACATGGGGACAAGCAAATCGCCCATCTCGCGGAACTGCGTAAAAACCAGCGCCTTTTCGTCGTTTGCCAGCAACTGTTCCACCAAATCCAGCAACAAGGGACACTTGCCGCTAAGCGCAGGGTCGGGCTTGCCTTTTTTCAGGTACTGCGCCGGGTGGTTGCAGATTTGTTTGAGTGCCATGATGAGCGACAGCACCAGCCCGCGCCGCTCGATGCCTTCGCTGTTCTCGATTTTTTTCATCGTCGCGTCCACTACGTTTTGGTAGAGCGCGGCCTGTTCGGGCATGAGTTGGCAGAACTGGTTTTGCTCCACCTTGTCGGGCAGGTCGCTGATAATCGTCTTGTCGGTTTTCAGGCGACGCAGCACGAAGGGCTGTGTCACTTTTCGGAAACGCCGCACTGCTCGTTGGTCGCGCTCGCCCTCGATGGGAATGGCGAAGTTGGTCTTGAACCGCTCCGGCGAGCCGAGGTAGCCCTTGTTGCTGAAATCGAACACGCTCCAATACTCGCTCAGGCGGTTTTCCACAGGGGTGCCGCTCATGGCGATGCGCACGGGCGCGGCGATTTTCTTCACAGCTTTCGATTGCTCCGCGCCGGGGTTTTTGATGTTCTGCGCCTCATCTATTACCAGCGCGAGCCATTTTTCTTTTTCCAATTTTGCCAAATCCGAACGCGCCACGCCGTAAGAGGTCAGCACCAAATCGGCCTCTTCCGTCGCCTTCAACGAGCGCGAAGGCCCGTGATACACCGCCGTCGTCAGCCCCGGCGCGAAGCGGGCGATTTCGCGTTGCCAGTTGGTGAGCAGCGTGGTAGGCACGATGGCGAGGGCGCGGTGTTCGGGCGTGAGCAGTCCTTCTTCCTTCAAACCCAAGAGCGTGGCGATGACTTGCAGGGTTTTGCCCAGGCCCATGTCGTCGGCCAAGATGCTGCCGAAGCCGAGCCGAGCGTTTTTGCGCAGCCACGAGTAGCCGCGATGCTGATAGGGGCGCAGGTTGGCGTTCAAGCCTGTGGGCAGCGGCATCAAATCGGTGGCGAGCAACTCGTTCATCAGGGCGCGGATTTCGGGTGAGAGGCTGATGCGCGTGCCTTCATATTCCTCGCTGAGGGCGATTTGCAGCAGTTCGGGGCCGGAAAGGGCGGGCGGTTTGGCGAGCTTTTCGGCCAGCGCCTTCATTTCTTTTTCATCAAAATAAACGTACTCGTCGCGGATTTTGACCAAACCGGCATAGCGCTCGAGCATTGCCAAAAATTCAGCCGCCGTCAGGTCTTGCTCGCCGATGGCGACTTGCCATTGGTAGGCCAGCATATTTTTCAGGCTGATGGGCGAATTGTTCAACACCTGCCCCACGCCTTTTTCCAAACGCAAACTCAACTGCGGGCGAATGATGCGCGACAACGCTTTTGGCAACAGCATCCGAATGCCGAACAGGTTGATGACGGGCAGCGTTTTGAACAACACATCGGCGAACACGCGGGCATCGAAGCGCAGGGGCTTTCTCCCTTTGTCGGCCAGCAACTGCCGCAGGGCGGGGAAAAACTCGGCCAGCGTGGAAAGGTCGCGCAGCAGGTCGAGCCGCGTTTCGGCAAATTCTTTTTTGACAAAAATCTCGCTCAACGACACGGGCGCTTCGAGCGGGCGGGTTTTGTCCTCCACTGCCACGCTCACCTCGAAATCGCCCGCCGCGCCTTCTTCCACCGCCAGCACCGGCACGGTGTTTTTTTCCGAAATAAAAAAACGGTTGAGCCACAAGGCCATGACCGCCGGGTATTCGCGGGTCTCGAATTTTTCAAATTTGACTGCCTCGCCCGTGAAAAACAGGCGACCGACAGGCGTTGTCAAATCTTTGTAATCCAGCCCGTTGCCCTGCTGGACGTAGTGATTGAGAAAAACAGAGAGCAACGCCTGCGGATAGTCGGCTTCCGCAGGCTCGGCCAAGTTGTCGCCGATTTCGTAGAGCAACAGACCCGGCGGCAACAGCGCGGTCACTTTTTGAAAAGTATCGCGCACGGCCTCGTTGAGCAGAGCGGGCAGCCAGCGCACGAGCAAACTGCCGTCGTCGGCGGCGAGCAATTGCGGCACAAAAGCACCGTGGCGGGCGAGGCTTTCTGCGAAGCGCCAAGTGAGCCACGCGCCGCGCAGTTCGTCGGGCAAAGCAGCCAAGCGACCCGCAGGAACATTGGTGAGCCACGCAATGAGTTCCTGCAAATCAGCCGTTTCGAGCAGGTTGTTTCCCTCGTCGTCGCCGACGAAGCAGCCTTGAAACTGCCCGTCGGGGTCGAGCATGAGGGCAACTATTTCGGGCCTCACCCCCGGTCCCTCTCCATTTGGAGAGGGGAGTTCGGCGGCCAGTTCTTTTCCGACAAATTTTGCCACGCCGGCGTACATTTTTTTCAAAATGGTTTTGAAATCGCCATCGGGGTAAAAGGCGGGTTTGTCGGCCAAAATGGTGAGCAGCGCGTCGCGGCAGTCGGGGATGGTGGAAAAGTCGAGCGAATCGAGCCTCTCCCCCAGCCCCTTTCCAAGGGAGAGGGGAGTGTGTCCCGGCCCTTTTCCGGTGGAGAGGGGGGTGCGCAGCGACGCGAGTGGTGTGGCAGCGATTTGGCGGGTTTGTTGCGCGGAAAAGCCTGCTTTTTCAAGGGCTGCGAGCAGGTCGAATTGGTGCAAATCGAAGACGAGGAAGGGGTTTTTGTCTATCTCGTTGGCGACGACGTAGATGATGGCGGCGAGGTGCTTGCACGGCATGGCCCAGTCGGGGCAGGAGCAGGAGGCCTTGAGGTCGCCCCAGCGGCGGGGGAAAATCTGGACGCCTTCTCTGGCGCAGGCATCGTTCAGTTCGGGCGGCAGTTCGCGGTTGAGCAGGCGGGAGAGCAGGTCGGGGTTTTCGCTGACAAGTTGGGCGACGGCTTGTTTTTCTTTTTCCGAGAAGGCGGGGATGGCGATGTTGATTTCGTAAGGGTGGTACCGACTGCCCTGCACTTCTGCGGCTATTTTGTTGCCCGAAAAACGAATGTCGAGCACCGAGCCGTTGCCCGCGTAGGCGCGCCCGCGCGGGAGGCGGTTGGCATCGCTGATGTTGTTGAAGGCTTCGAGCCACTGCTTGCCCCACCAAGTGCTGCCGGCGGCGCGGGCGTTGATGCGAATGCCTTGGTTCGGATTGAGAGGTTTGCGTTGGGGCTTCTTGTACCAACCGTACATGGGAGGGGGAGATTTTTTGGGGGTTGAAGGTAGGGGCAATTACGGCAATAAAAAAACTACTCCCCCTCCCCAAACGCCACCTTCCGATAAACCTCCGCCAACGGCACATCGCAATTGCTGATGCGCGGCACGTCGCCTTCTTCGTAAAATTCCGTGTCAATCCAGCGCTCGCCTTCTCGCTCCAAGATGCGGACGTGTTTTTCCTTTTGAGAAACAAAGACGATTTGGCGGAGACTGGGAATTTTCTTGTAAAAGCGAGTCTTGGAAGTTTTATCAACGTGTTCAGTTGTATCGGAAAGGATTTCGATAACGACAGAGGGGTTCAAAGTGGCTTTCATGTTTTTGGTGGCCTGATAAAACTCGTGCTTGCCGCACACGATGAGCAAGTCGGGGTAAAAGACATCCCGACATTCGCGCACGAACAACATCCGGTCGCCTATGTAAACCGAGCAATCTTTTTCGCGCAAACAGCCGCCGAGTGCCAAGCCCAAGTTGCTGGCTACTTGGCCGTGTTCCGGCGAAGTGTAGGCCATTGCTTCGATTTTACCGTCAATAAACTCGTGGCGGCGTTCCGCTTTGAGTTCAAACTCGAAATATTCTTCGAGCGTGACGCTTTTTTTGCTTTCCTGACTTTGTGCTGCTGCCGTCATGGTTGAAAATTTTGAACAAAATACAGTTTTTGAATAAAAAAAAGCCGGTCCGGGAAATACCCGACCGGCTTCCTATTTCGATAACGTCGGAAGGGTTCAGAACCCTTCCGACGTTTTAATCAAATCACCTCCCACGTCCACCGCCAAAACCGCCACCACCGCGACGGTCTCCGCCGCCGCCGCCGCCTCTGCGGTCGTCGCGGCCACCACCGCCGCCGCGGCGGTCGTCACGGCCACCGCCCCTGCCACCGTCGCGACCGCCGCCACCGCCTCGCTGAGCGCGGGCAGCGTTTTCTTCGTCGGTCGGCATGGTGCCGTCGGGCTTGGGCACGATAGCCCGGCGCGAGAGTTTCATCTTGCCCGTTTTTGGGTCCACGTCAAGGATTTTGAACGTAATCGGGTCGCCGGGTTTGAGCACCTCAGCGAGGTTTTCGATGCGCCGATGGTCGTATTCGGATACATGGAGCAGGCCGGTTTTGCCCTTGAATTTTATGAAGGCCCCGTATTCGGCCAGTTCTTCCACCACGCCTTCATAAATGGCACCGACTTCCGGCATGAACACAATGTCCATGATTTTGGCGTAGGCCGCGTCGAGCGAAGCCTTGTCGGGGCCGAAGATGGCGACTTTGCCGCCGATTTCGTCCTCGTCAATGGAGATGGTGGTACCTGTCTGGCGCTGCATTTCCTGAATGATTTTGCCACCCGGCCCGATGACCGCTCCGATGTAGTCGCGCCCGATGCGGAACTCGATGACACGCGGCGCGTGTGGCTTGAGGTCATCGTTGGGCTTGGCGATGGCTTCGGCCATTTTTGAGAGGATGTGCAGGCGGCCGTCGCGGGCTTGCATGAGCGCCTTTTCGAGCAGCTCGTAGGGCATCCCGTCAATTTTGATGTCCATTTGGGTGCCGGTGATGCCTTTTTCCGTGCCAGTCACTTTGAAGTCCATGTCGCCGAGGGCGTCCTCGTCGCCGAGAATGTCGGAGAGGATGGCGATGCGGCCTTTGTCGTCGGCAATGGCTCCCATTGCGATGCCAGCGATGGCCGATTTGATGGGCACGCCGCCATCCATGAGCGCGAGCGAGCCGGCGCACACCGTCGCCATCGAGGACGAACCATTCGATTCCAAAATGTCGGAGACGATGCGCACGGTGTAGGCAAACTCGTCGGGCATCACTTTGCGGATGGAGCGGGCGGCGAGGTTGGCGTGACCTACCTCCCGGCGGCCGGGGCCACGCTGTGGCCGAGCTTCGCCCACCGAGAAGGGCGGGAAGTTGTAGTGTAGGATGAAGTCGTCGTCGTACGATTTCAACGCATTGTCAATCAGCACTTGGTCTTGTTTGGTGCCAAGCGTGAGCGAGGTGAGCGATTGGGTTTCGCCGCGGTTGAAGATGGACGAGCCATGTGCTGAGGGCAGGTAGTCCACCTCGCACCAAATCGGGCGCACATGGTCGGCTTTGCGTCCGTCGAGGCGGAGGCCGTCGGTGAGAATCACATCGCGGATGATGTGTTTTTTGATTTTTTCAAAATAGCGGTCGGCGGTCGCTGCCCATTCTTCCCAAGCCTCTTCGCCGAGTTCGGCCTCGAGGGTTTCCATGATTTGGTCTTTGAGGTTTTCGGTGAACTCCCGACGGGTGTGCTTGTCGCTGGCGCTGCGTGCCATTTGGTAGAGCGGCTCGCTGACGAGCGCCTCGATGCGTTTTTTCAATTCCTCGTTTTCGGGGATTTCCGGCAGCGGGCGTTTTGTCAGGGCGCTTTCGCCGACCATTTCGGCGAGGCGTTCCTGCGCGGCGATTTGGTCTTTGATGGCTTCGTGGGCCACTTTCAGCGCGGCCACGAGGTCGGTTTCCGAACATTCGTTGGCTTCGCCTTCCACCATGGTGATGTCGTTTTTGGTGGCTGCCACGATGAAGTCCATGTCGGCGCGTTCGAGGGCGGCACGGCCGGGGTTGATGACGAATTGGCCGTCAATCCGGGCGACCCGGACTTCGCTGAAAAGCGCCTCTACGGGGATGTCGCTGGTGGCCACAGCCGCCGAGCAGGCGAGTCCCGCGAGTGCGTCGGGCATGGCATCCTTGTCGGCGCTGATGAGGGTGATGATGACCTGCGTCTCGTTCATGTAGCCGTCGGGGAAGAGCGGGCGCAGGGCGCGGTCCACGAGGCGGCTGATGAGGATTTCATAGTCGGAAAGGCGGCCTTCGCGGCGGAAGAAGTTGCCGGGGATGCGGCCTGCGGCGGCGAACTTTTCTTGGTAGTCCACCGAAAGTGGGAAGAAGGGTTGGCCTTCCTTTGCTTTTTTGGCGCTCACGACGGTGCAGAGCAGCATGGTGTCGCCTTCGCGGACAAGCACGGAGCCGTCGGCCAAAGAGGCGAGTTTGCCGGTTTCAAGCACGATTTCGCGTCCATCCGGCAGGTTGAAGGCGGTGCGCAACGGGATTTGCTTTCCCATATCTAAAAATGAGTTTGTGCGCCGGCAACCGTGCTCTAAGCAGGAATTGACATCGAGCGATGCCGCTGAGGAATGGCGAGAAGCAGTTCAAAAACCGAAAAAATCACACAAAGATGCAGGGCCTACATTGGGGGTTGAGAAAATTTGGAAATCGGGAAAGGCAGATGTGTCGCTTCAAATTTCCAATTTTTGTTTCCCAAATACACCTGTGTCTTTGTGTGGGGGAAAAACATCCCCGTTTTTGACAATCTTCCCTCGAACGTCCGCAGGGTTTGCCTCGTCAATTTGCCTTGTTTATAGTTGCCGGAGCGTGTGAAAAAATCAAGCGGGTTTTATCGGGGATGGTTTGTTACAGGTTCCAGTATATCGGGATGCCCCATGAAAGCGAGGGCAGCGGTGTTGGCGAGCGTGGCTGGGGAGTTTGTCGGGTGTATCGTAGTCAACGCGAAATAGTTTTGAACAAACAACTCTTACAATCCTCAGACAATTACGCGAATCAATCAAGAGCACTCTCAAATCCTCTATAACGCGGGCATAAAAATATCCGGCTGCCCCAATGAGGAGGGGCAGCCGGACGTGATTTTTTTATTTACGAAGACCGAGTTTCTCGATGAGCGCGCGGTATTTGTAAATGTCTTTTTTCGCGTAGTACGAGAGCAGGCTCTTGCGCTGGCCGACCATGGTGAGCAGGGCGCGGCGCGTGGAGTGGTCTTTCGGGTTGGCGCGCAAATGCGCCGACAGGCTTTCGATGCGGTAGGTCAACAGGGCGACTTGCGCTTCGGTGTTGCCGGTGTTTTTCTCGTCGCCGCCATATTCCTTGACGATGGAGGCGATTTTTTCCTTGGAATAGTAAACTGCCATTTTTTAATGAGAGAATGTGTGAGTGTGTGAATGAGAGATGCGTTCGCCAAGCCCGAATTTCAGAGGGTCAAACGGCAGTTTTTGCCTATCCATCCGGGTTTAGCGCGGGCAAAAGTAAGGCGAGAAAACGAGGAGGCAAAGGAATTGTTTACGAAAGTTTTGAAAAAGCGGGAAGGAAAGGGGCGTTTTCAGAATATAATTTGTGGGAGGGGAGGGTGATTTGATTTCCGAATGCCGATTACATGATTGTTGATTTTAGATGTCCCGCAGAGTGTTCAAAATTTCAAAAATTGGAAATCAAAATATCGAGAAAGACAATTTTCAATGCATCTGTCCTGCCCGCTCCTCCCCCTTCGCTTCTTCCCACAGCACGTCCATTTCCGTTTTTTAACGCCCGTGAACAAAAACCGCCCGGTCTTCGGCTAAGCTACCGACCGGACGGAATATGTTGTATTCGACCCCGACTGCCGCGGGATGCCGGACGCTTGTTAGAGCAAAATTGAGCCACCGGGTCGTCGTGAAACATCTCCGTGTCGCCGCTGAACGGCAAGGTCATTATTCTGACTGGCATATATCCGATTTTTCATGCGCTCATATATGCGCCCAAGTCCGGTAACCTCTTATGCTTCGCATATATCTTTAAAGACCTTCGGTCATATATGAGATGATGGCCTCGCCATACCAATAGCAATGCCATACTTCCATACTTGACCGCTGTGCGACATTTTTAGAAGGTAAAAAGGTAAAAAATCTAAAAATTAACGTGCCCTGGAGAGGCGGAAACCGTAGTCGACGCCGCGGAGGTCAGGCGTGTAGATGTAGCGGTCGGCGACGTGCGCGTAGTCCGCGCTGTTGCCCCACGACCCGCCGCGTGGGACGCGGTAGGAGCCTGAGACAGGGCCGCGCCGGTCTGTGAAAACGCCGTTCGGATAACTGTCGTACCAATCCTGACACCATTCCCACACGTTGCCGCTCATGTCGTAGAGGCCGAGCGCGTTGGGGCGCAGTTGTTTCACAGGGTTGGTGCGGTTGCCGCTGTTGAGGGCATACCATCCGACCCGTTCGAGCGTGTCGGAGCCTGCGTACAGGAAAGTATCCTGACGGGCGCCGCCCCGGGCGGCGTATTCCCACTGTGCTTCGGTGGGCAGGCGGAAGCCGTTGGCCGTGGAATCTTCCGTCACGTCGTAAGTGTCGGTATAGTATGTTTCATTTCGCTCCTGCCGGTTGGTCATCGCGTACACGGTGTCGAGGCCGTGCTGTCTGCTTGCCCAGTTGGCGTAGAGGCAGGCATCGTACCAGCTTACGTACACGATGGGGTTGTTGCCTTCCCATCCCCACGATGGTCGGGGCATGGTGTTTTTGTCGTCGAATATGTTTTTGCCCTGCGCGGCGAGGAAGAGGTTGTACTGCCACACGGTGGTTTCCGATTCGGCTATATGGAAATCGGAGAGGCGAACGCGATAGCCGTCATCGTCGTCCTGCAGGCAGTCGGCTGGTTTGACGCAGCCGGGTCGGAACTCGCCGCCTTTCACGGGCAGCATGAAGGGGTAGTAGCGGGCTTCGAGGAAGGCGAAGCGGGCGGGGCGCAGTTTGTTGAGCGCGTCGCGCAGGGCTTGACGCTGCGTGTTGCCGCTGGCCGACAAGTTGAAGCTGCCGAGGCGAGCGATGCGGCGCAGGTCTTCCTGGATGAGCGCGCCTTGTCCTGTTTCGTTGTAGAAATAGATGGGTTCGAGGAGTGCGTCGAGCACGGCGCTGCGGGTATCGTGGAGGGGGCTGCCGGGGGTGGCTTTGGCGGCGAGGTCAGCAGCGGAGCGGAGGAGTTGGAGCGCGCGCTCATAGTTGAGCAGGAGCATGGAGCGATGGGCGTTTTCCATGAGCAGCCGCACCACGTCGGCGGAGGCGCGTTCGGCCTCGGCGAGGTTTTGCCGGGCGAGTTGTCGTTCGGTTTGGGTTTGGGTTTCGGCAAGGGCAAGCCGGGCTTTGGCGGTGTCCACGCCTGCTTCGGCCTTGCGCACGGAGACGAAGAGGCTGTCGGCCTCGGCCGTTTTTTGGGCAACCTGTTGTTCTTTTTGCAGCACGAGGGCGGCGGCCTCGCTGGCTTGCTCGGACTTCAAATAGGCGAGAAAAGATGCGCCGATGGCTACGAGGGAGAGCAGGATGGCGCCTGCGGCCACGAGGCGGGCGCGGCGACGCGCGGCGATGGCTAGTTCTTTTTCGCGGCGCTGCTCTTCGGCTTCGCGGCGGAGGCGTTCTTTTTCTTCGCGTTCGCGGCGAGCGAGGGCGGATTCGGCAATGGGGCCCACGAGGGTATCGTGGCCGATTTCGTAGAGCATACGCCCCTGGTCGTCGCGCTCCACGCGCAGGAGGGAGGCTCGGGCGAGGCGCTCGAGCAGGTCGGGGGCGAATCCCTGGGCGACGAGGGCCTGCTCGGCGAAGGGCAGGCGGATGCCTTCGCGGCTGATGAGCACGTCTTCGCAAAGGCGGCGGGCGGCATCTTGTTCGTGGGCGGGCAGGCCGTCGAGGGTGTTTTCGTAGAAGTTGCGAAAGACGGAGCGGAGGTCGCCGAGGTCGGCGGTGCCGATGGTGATAGGTTGATTGGGCCGTCCACCGTCTGCCGTCCACCGTCCACTGGTTACGATGTTGTCTTCGACGTGTTTGCACACGATTTGGAGGGCGGAGGTTTCGATGCGGCCGCGCTCGTCGCGCAGGGCGTTGAAGATGGCGGCGATGGTTTCGGGGGCGTATTTGAAGGGCGGCGTGTCGAAACGGATGGTTTCCGAGTGGCGGGTGACGGTCTGCGGCAAAGCGGCGGGTTCGGCCATGGCCCGCTCGGCTTGCTGCTCGTCGAGGGCGTCGAGTTCGCAAGTGTGCTGGAGGAGGTTGGGGAGGTAGTCTTTGAGGCCGTTGAGCAGGCTCATGCGGTCGGAGCGGATGCTGAAGAGGACTTTGAGTTCGAAGGGCGTGTAGAGGGCATCTTCAGTTTGGGGGTCGAGGGCGGCGGCGGCGATGTTTTTTTCGAGGCGATTTGGCACGCGGCTGTAAAGCGCCTCGGCGAGTTGTTTTTTGAATTCGAGTATTTGCTCCGGGGGGTAGGTGAAGAGTTCTTCAAATTGGTCGAAAAAAAGGATAAATCGTTTATTGGCGGGCGATTGGAGGCGTTTGATGGCGAGCCAAAGCGAGGATTCGGCAGGAAAAAGCGCATCGGCGACGAAGGCATCGGGCGGCGCGACGGCAGATTTGAGGGTGTTTATGGTGTTCTGGGCGGGGGCTGCCGACTCGGCGTTTTTATAAGGGCCGAGCCGGATTTCGAAGTGGCGATACTGCTGCTCCGCTTCGAGTTTGGGATAGATGCCCGCAGAGAGGAGCGAGCTTTTGCCGTAGCCGGATTTGCCGTAGAGGATGACAATCTGCTCCAGGTCGAGCAGTCGGTGCAGGCGCTCGATGTCGGCATCGCGCCCGAAGAACAGGCTTTGTTCTTCGGTGCGAAAAGGTCGTATGCCGGGGTATCTGTTCATGTCAGTCCTTCGATTAAATGTTGCACGGCTTTTCGGATTTTGTTCATTTCCAGTTGGGCGTTGTCGCTGCTCACCACGCCTTCATGGATGGAGCGGCGGAGTTCGCTAAGGCGGCCAAGTTGGAAAGCGGCGTCTTGAGCAGCGGGTGTGCCCTCGAGTTTTTCGAGGATGCGGGCCAAGTGCCCTTGTTTGAGCCAGTCGCGGAGGGTTTGCTGGAGGGGAGCGCCTGCGTCGGCGCGCTGTTGTTCTTCAGCATCCCAGCGCGCGGCGAGTTCGTCGAGGAATTGGGCGGGAGTGATTTCGCCGACGAACTCGACTTCAAACTGGTCGGCAAAAAAGACGCGGGTTTCTTCGGCGACGGCGGGGTTGAGGGCGTACTGGCGGCCTTTGTTGCGTTCGGGGTTGAGCAGGCGCAGGAGCATTTGCATCGGCCACTGGTCGAACTGAAAGCCGACAAAGATGAAGTCGGTGGCGTATTTTAGGGTTTGGGAGAGTTCGATGTAGAGGTCGCTGGTGAGTTTTTTGTCGCCGAGTATCTGGCAAAAGAAACGAAACAGGTCTTCGTGGGTCAGCACGAGCGAGTTGTGGTCGCTGAGGATGCCGAACATATTGAAGACGAGGCGCGTGTCGCGCGGGGAGGCGCTGATGCGGTCGTGCGGTTCGGGGGTGCCGGCGTAGTCGTAATAACTGAACTGGTGAAGGATGCCGCGTTGCTCAAAGACGCGGCGCAGCCCCAAGTCGGGCAGGGTGCTGATGACGACGGGGAAAGGCAGCGCGGCGATGGATGCGTACATCGGCGCAACGCGATGTTGCCAGTCGTCGTAAAATTCCTCAAAGCGGCGCCACGTGCGGGTGCGGGCGGCATCGTTGGGGAAGAGGAATAGTTCGTCTTTGGGATAGACCATAGCCACGTCGCGTGGGAGCGAGCCGGGCAAGTCGGCGAAGTCAATGCCGAGGTGTTGGCACAGGGAAAGGAAGCAATTTTCGTCGGGCAGCAAGTCCGGACCGAGGAGGAGGACGCATTTTTGGTCGCGCAGGGCGCGGAGAATGTCTTTCCAGGCGATTTGGGCGGGGCTGACAGTAGCGGAGAGCATAGGCGTTTGGTTTTGTGGCAAATGTAAACAATTCGGCAATTTTTGAAAGTTGTCAAATTTGTGCCCGCTCTCCCTCCTTCGCCTCCTCCCACAGCACGTCCATCTCCGCCAACGTCATCTCTTTCAAGGGTTTGGGCGCTTGCGCCTCGATGTACTCGAAGCGGGATTTGAACTTGCGGTTGACGCGCTCCAGCGCCGTTTCGGGGTCCACGCCGATGAAGCGGGCGTAGTTGACGAGGGCGAACAGCACGTCGCCGAACTCCTCTTCGATGTCTTTTTGCGGAGCGTTGTTCTGAATGTTCTCTTGCAATTCGCCGAGTTCTTCTTCCACTTTGGCCCACACTTGTTCGGCATTTTCCCACTCGAAGCCAACTTGCTTGGTCTTTTCCTGCATCCGGTAGGCTTTCACCATGGCGGGCAGGCCGTTGGGTACGCCGGCAAGCAGCGATTTTTTGCCTTCTTTGAGTTTGAGTTGCTCCCAGTTTTGTTTCACCTCTTCCTCGTCTTTCACTTTTACGTCGCCGTAGATGTGGGGGTGGCGGGCGATGAGTTTGTCGCAAATCGCGTGAAGCGCATCGGCGATGTCGAACGCGCCTTTTTCGTCGCCGATTTTGGCATAAAAAACCATGTGCAACATGAGGTCGCCGATTTCCTCTTTGATGCCGGGCAGGTCGTTATTCAAAATCGCGTCGGCGAGTTCGTAGGTTTCTTCGATGGTGAGGTTGCGGAGCGATTCGAGGGTCTGTTTGCGGTCCCAGGGGCATTGCTCGCGGAGTTCGTCCATGATGGTGAGCAGGCGACCGAAGGCATCGAGTTTTTGCTGGCGAGTGTTCATGGGGCAAAGATAAAGGATGCGTTGTGTGTTGAAGCCCCAAAGGTGCGGCGCGAGATGAGCATCACTCAGCCTTGATGCGATACTCCCCGCTATCCAGCCGTTTTTTTGCAAACTCAAAATACTCCGGCACGATTTCGAAACCCACATAGCGCCGCCCCTCCAAGTGGCTCACCACCGCCGTTTGGCCCGAACCGAGAAACGGGTCGAGCACAAGGTCGCCCGGTTCGCTGCTGTACGCCAAGATTTTCCGAATCAGCTCGGCGGGCAATTTGGTAGGCGTTTTCACATCGCCGTTCCAATATTCGCGCGGAATCACCCACACGTCCTCCTTGTCTTTGTAGTGGGCGCTGCCGCCGTCGGCGTGTCGCTCTTCCTTGTCGAAGCGGGCGTAGGGAAAAAACTTGCGCTGTTTCTCGTCGAGGCTGCAAAAAAGGACGTGATAGTGCGAGGTGACATACTTTCGCTTGGTGACAAGCCCGAACTGGTATTTCCAAATCAGGTGGTTGACGAGCGTGAAATCCAGCTCGTCGAGCGCGATGAGCAAGTCCTTGAGATAGTTCCAGCCGGAGAAGATGTAGAGGCTGCCGGAGGGTTTTAGCACCCGCCGCACCTGCGAGAGCCATTGGCGCGTAAATTCCAGATAATCCGAGCCTTTCACTTCGTTGTAGCCCTCCAACACGCGGCTGCCTTTGCGGTTATAGTTTGCCTTTTTAGCCTGAAATTCGATGCCAAACGGCGGGTCGGTCAGCACCAAATCCACCGATTGGTCGGGCAGGCGGGCGGCCATGCCCGCGATGCAGTCTTGGTTGAAAATTTGATTGGAGAAATTCACCCGGCGAAAGACGGGAATTTTTGCGAACCGCACCAACAAAAACGGGCAGTCCCTTGCACAAGGAACCGCCCGAGGGTTTTCAGAAGCGTGGCAAAAAAGGGCTAACGGTCGAATTGGGTCATTGTTTTCCCGCCGATATTCACCGAATACTTGCCTTTCGGCAGCGATTCGATGTTCAGCGACCAATCGGTCGTTTTGGATGAAAGGTGTTTTTCCATGATTGGTTGGCCCTGTTCGTTCGTCACCTGCACCGTGAGGCTTTTCACCGACACTTCGTCTGTCATAAGCCAAATGCGTTTGGAGCCGACGACCACTTTGATGTCCGGGCCATTGTGTAGTGTGTTTGGGTTAGCGTTCGCGCTGATGGGCTGGAGGCCAATGACAAGGCCAACAAGTGCAGCCAATAATAATTTCGTATTCATAGCAGAAAGGATGATGTCGTGAAAGATAATTTGGTTTCAATAGACAACATCCGTTCCAGAATGGTTGCAGTTGATGCCAATTAACCGATTGACAACACAAATCCTTCGACGAACACCGCCAAAAATCATTTCCTCCCTCCCCCGTCCGCTTCGCTTGGCCGGGCAAGCACGTCAATCCCGTTTCCGCAAAAGCGCCTGCGTGGCATCGTCGAGCTGCAATGTGCGAATCGGGAAGGGGATATTGATGCCCTCCTGCTTGTAGCGAGCGTGCAGTGCCTTGATGAAATCGTGGCGCAGTAGAAATTGTTGGCCATAGTCTTTGGCCCGCAGCGAGACCCTAAAATTGATGCTCGAATCCCCGAACTCAACAAATCGGAAAGGCGGCTCAAAACCCTCCACCGCATTGGGGTGCGTGGTTTGGATACTTTGCGCCACCTCAAGCGTGACACGCTCCACGTGTTCAAGGTCGCTGTCGTAGCTGATGCCCACCTGAATCGGAATCGAAACCTCCGGCTCCGGCAGCCAAGTGTTGGTCACAATCGAATCCGCCAACTTGGAATTGGGCATGATGACCGTCTGATTGACCAATGATTTGATGGTGGTGCTGCGCCAGTTGATATCGTCCACATAGCCCTCCATCCCATTTTCGAGGCGAATGAAGTCGCCGATGCGGATTTTTCGGGAAGCAATGATTTGTATGCCGGAAAAAAGATTGCTCAACGTGGGCTGCAAAGCCAAGGCCACCGCCAGACCACCCACCCCCAATGCCGTGAGCACGGGCGTGATGGAGATGCCGAACGTCTGAAGCAGCACCAAAATGCCGATGACAAACACCACGACACGAGCCACGTTTTGCAGCAGGCTCGCCGTCGGCAGCAAACCGTTCATGTCCGACATTTTTTGCCCAATGAAGCGCCCAATCAGTCTAGCCAAATAAATGGTGACCGCAAGGATAAGCACCGATTGCCAAGTCACGGCAATCGTCTGCTGCCATGATTCGGGCAACTGATGGTAGCGCAGCACAAGACGCACCCCCACCCACAAGCCCACAAACACGCCCGCGCCTTTCAGCGCCCCAAAAACATAGTGGTCGCTGAACCACTTCCGCACCACATACCTATCCAGCATCCAGCCTAAAAGCAAGCCAAGGGCAATGCCCCCGACAGACAACAAAAAATCGAACATGAAAGCGTTGGAAAAATCCATAAGCAAGTAAGTGTTTTTGAATGTCGTTTGCCGCACGACAATGGTTATTTGCTGTAGATATTACACATTGCTAACGAAAAACCGACATCGCGGTTTAAAAAAACGCCATTTTGCGCCGCAAAAATCTCTGTGTCCAAGATATGTCCAAGCAATTTTACCTCTTTCTTTTTGTCGCTATTTGCTGTTCGGCAGCCTTGCCCGCACAAGACGCTGCCGCCGATTCCGCGTTTATCCGCGACCACTACACCAAACGCGAGGTAATGATTCCGATGCGCGACGGCACGCAACTGTTCACCTCCATCTATTCGCCCAAAGACCAGTCGCGCGACTACCCCATCATCATGCGGCGCACGCCTTATTCCTGCTCGCCTTACGGAGCCGACGCATACTCCACCCGATTTCAAAACATGCACCTCGCTCGCGCTGGCTACATCTTTGTTTTTCAGGACGTGAGAGGGCGCTACATGAGCGAGGGCGAATTCGTGGACGTGCGGCCTTTCAACCCCAACAAAAAATCGCCCAAAGACACGGATGAAGCCTCCGACACCTACGACGCGGTGGAATGGCTCCTCCAATATGTGCCCAACCACAACGGCAGGGTCGGGGTGATGGGCATATCCTATCCCGGCTTCTACGCCACCATGGCCGCTTTGGCTGGCCACCCGGCCATTCGAGCCGTGTCGCCGCAAGCCCCCGTGACCGATTGGTTCATCGGCGACGATTTTCACCACAACGGGGCATTCATGCTGATGGACGGTTTTTCCTTCTATTCGGGCTTTGGCAAACCGCGCCCCGAACCCACCACCAAAAGCAACCCGGGCTTTTCCGATTGGAACACGCCCGACAACTACGAGTTTTTCCTACGCGCAGGCGCCTTGCCCAATTTCTCGGAAAAATACGGCATGAAAGACATCCCCTTCTGGCAGGAACTCATGGCCCACCCAGACTACGACGACTGGTGGAAAGCCCGCAACCCGCGCCCCCATTTGAAAAACCTAAAACCCGCCGTGATGACCGTCGGAGGTTTGTTCGATGCCGAAGATTGCTTCGGCGCATGGCGCGTCTATGAGGCCATCGAAAAACAAAATCCCCCCTCCATGAGCAACCGCATCGTGATGGGGCCTTGGGTGCATGGCGGCTGGGCGCGCGGCACCGGCGAGCGATTGGGCAACATCTCCTTTGGCCAAGCCACCAGCCCGTGGTACGAGCAGCACATCGAATTGCCGTTCTTCGAATTTTACCTCAAAGACAAATGCGAGATGAACCTGCCCGAAGCACTCATTTTTGAAACGGGCAGCAATCAGTGGACTCAATACGACACTTGGCCGCCACGCGAAGCCAAACCTGCGAAGTACTATTTTCAGCAGGGTGGAAAATTGAGCGCCGCCCCGCCGTCCGCCGCCCAAAAACCAAGCCCTCCCCAATACGACGAATATCGCAGCGACCCAGCCAAACCCGTGCCTTACACACAAGACGTGCACCTGCGCCGCACCCGCGAATACATGACCGACGACCAGCGTTTCGCGGCCCGCCGACCCGACGTGCTGGTGTATCAGACAGCAACGCTGACCGAGCCAACCACCGTGACTGGCACCATCACCGCCGACCTATGGGTGAGCCTCAGCACAACAGACGCGGATTTTGTGGTGAAACTGATAGACGTGTTCCCCGACACACTCAAAGAAAGGGAAAACGGCGTCCCGCTCGGCGGCTACCAAATGCTCGTGCGCGGTGAAATCATGCGAGGGCGCTACCGCAACAGCTTCGAAAAACCCGAGCCATTCCAACCCGGCAAGCCGACACAGGTTCGCTTTGATTTGCCCGATGTGGCACACACCTTCCTGCCCGGCCACAAAATCATGGTGCAAGTGCAGAGCAGTTGGTTCCCTCTGGCCGACCGCAACCCGCAGCAGTTCATCAATATCTATCGGGCCAAAGACGAGGATTTTGTGCCTGCCAACATTCAGGTGCATCGTTCGGGTGCCCACGCCTCAGGCGTGATATTGCCCGTGCTGAAGCGATAAAGGCCGAGCGATATTGGAGCCTGTTTGCACGAGACTTGTTATGGCGGAGGCCCCTGCCAAAGGCAATGCCCTTCTTGCGACTGGCTTCCCGGGCGCCTCCACCTTCAAGGCAAACGCATCAAAATACAACCGACCTCGGAGAGGTCAAATGTTGGTAGAAACGCCCCATTTTCGCGATGTTTACGACCCCAGCGGGGTCGAATGTTGGTGACCTGTTTGCTGCGATAGGCATTTGACCTCTCCGAGGTCGTGTTAATACAGCCATTCTCGCGTTGGCGGGTTCTGAGGTGTCATCTCGGAAGCATGGAGGGGTGACATCTCAAAAACAAGCCGAGATGTCACCTTTTTCGTTCCTCAAAAGATGACACCTCATTACAAACCAAGAGTGGCTGGGCGAAACATAGAACGCTCGTGTCAACATTCCGCCCCGTTGGGGCAGTTAGAAGACTTGATTTTTAGCAAAATAGTGAGCCAAAATCTGTTTTTCAAAACTCGGGATGACACATGTTTAGGGCGTTCGCTCTCTACGCAATTAATAGAGTTGTTGGGGGGGGGGGCATCGGCGAAGGGGAAACCCACCACCCCAACAACAAAAAAAATAAAAAAAAATTAAAAAATGAAGATACTAACAAAAAAACGAGCAGAAGAAAGAAAATTCGAGAGAAGGGCCCCGAGACGTTGTGAGCCCCTACGAATGCTGAGAAGAACGGGTCCCCGAATCTTTTTTTACTTTTTGGAGACTTTGTTTTCTCTCTCACTTTCACGCTGGAACCTACAAAGATTCCGTTGTTGTCACCCTACTCACTTTTGCTTGATTCTCTTTTTTTTGTTCAAGTTGCAAAAAAGAAGAGAGCGCACTTTATTTTATTTATTTTCTGGTGGTGGAAGTGCTTTGTTCCAAGAGATTTTTTTTTCTAAAAAGCGATCAGTGAGAACCTAGTGCTCTTCTGCACAAACGTTCTGATTTTGTCGTGGAGGATTTTTTTTTTTGCGTCTTTGATTTTTGTATTTTGGAT